>JAWLGC010000012.1:0-40182 GCA_041685265.1 Desulfomicrobiaceae bacterium
GCCCGGTATGCCTCAGGGTTCTTGTTGATCCGTTGCACGGCCTCTCTGTAGGCTGCCAGAAATCCGTCGAAGTCCGCGGCCCGGTCTTCATGCAGGGCGATCATGGTCATGGGCATGTTCAGTTTTTCATCGGTGACCAACACATCGCACCCTTTGAGGCGGGCCAGGGAGAGCAGCGGCTCCGGAAGGATGGCCGCGTCGATCTCGCCGGACAGCAGCATCTGGAGGCGCAGGGGCAGCTTGCGGATTTCCAGGGGTTCGAGGCTGGAGTCGGTAAGTTCCGGAAGCGACTGCATCCGGGTCAGGAGCAGATCGATGATCGTGGCCCTGGAGATGCCCACGGTCAGCCTGGAGAGGTCGTGTCTGCCCGGCCGGATCGCCAGCCCGAACATGGGGTGTTTTTTGTCCGGATCGGCCAGAGTGATCATCTTGACCGGGACATTGTTTTGAGCCAGGAGCAGTACGTTCAGGAAGTCTCCGAAAAATCCGTCCAGCTTTCCGGTCTGCATGGCCATTTCCCGTTCCATGGCACTGGCAAAGGGGACCAGCTCCACATCCAGGTCGTGTTTTTTGAACAGGTTTTCCCCGGCAGCCACCTGCAGCGGCAGGGTGTTCAGCACAGGCAGCAGCCCGAGCTTGAGGGGAGTCGCCCAAAGGTGGGAGGTGCAGACAAGGCAGAAGCCCAGGGACAGGATCAGCGTTTTTAGTTTCATGGAACTCTCCTGCTGAAATATATTCGACATGGGGGTGTCGACCGTGTTAGAAAGCAACGTTGTGTAGCCTAATCACGGTGGGAAGAAAAGGGATGTTTTCATGCTGATCACGATCTTTCCAGGACAATAAGGAGGACATCATGAACCTGTTTTTTCAAAAGGTGTTGATTGCCATCGGGCTGGGAAGCCTGCTGTGTCTTTCGGGGTGCTGGGTGACCGTCGGAGGCGGGGGCGGCCTTGCGGGCACACAACAAAAGGTGGTGAAACAAGGCCCGCCTGCGCATGCCCCTGCTCACGGGTACCGGGCCAAACACCGGTACAGGTATTATCCCGACGCCCGGGTTTATCTGGACACCGCTCGGGACCGGTATTTTTACTCAGACAGGGGGACGTGGAAGGTCTCGGTCTCCCTGCCGGACCGGATCAGGGTCCGTATGGGGTCTTCAGTGATCATCGAGACGGACTCGGACCGTCCGTATCTGAAAAATCATGATCATGTCCGCAAATATCCGCCGGGGCAGCGCAAGAACAGGGGTAAGCGCAAAAAACACGGAAAATGGAACTAACCTTAATCGCGTCTGAAAAGGATACCATGTTCAAGTTCATTCATGCTGCCGATCTTCATCTGGACAGCCCGCTGCAGAAACTGGAGCGGTACGAGGGGGTGCCTGTAAACGAGGTGCGGGGGGCCACGCGGCACGCTCTGGAAAACCTGGTTGATCTGGCCCTGGCCGAAGAGGTCGCCCTGGTTATCCTGGCCGGAGACCTGTATGATGGAGACTGGAAGGATTATAATACAGGGCTGTTTCTGAATGCCCAGATGGTCCGGCTGCAGGAAAGGGGCGTTCGGGTCCTGCTTATCAGAGGGAACCATGATGCGGCAAACACCATGACTAAAAGCCTGCGTCTGCCGGAAAATGTACGCTCCTTCTCTGAAAAACGGCCCGAGACCGAGATTCTCGAGGATCTCGGCGTGGCTGTGCACGGACAAAGCTTCGCCTCCCGGGCCGAGACCGACAACCTGGCCGCCGGATATCCCGATCCCGTCTCCGGGATGTTCAACATCGGCATGCTCCATTCCAGCGTGACCGGACGCGAGGGACACGAGAACTACGCTCCCTGCTCACTGGAAACCCTGACTTTAAAAGGCTATGACTACTGGGCGCTGGGCCATGCCCATACCCGGGAGATTCTGTCCCGGACCCCTTTTGTGGCCTACTCAGGAAATATTCAGGGACGTCATGCCCGGGAGACCGGCCCCAAGGGATGCTGGCTGGTGACCGTGGATGACGGGATCATGCAGGAACCGGAGTTCCGGGAGCTGGACACGGTTCGATGGGAGCGTGTCTCGGTGGATCTGACCGGTGCCCGTTCCGGGAGCGAGGTCGTGGATCGGGCTGTGCCCGAGCTCGGGGCGGCTGTCGAGCATGGGGAAGAGCGGCCTGTGGTCGTGCGGATTGAGATGGGGGGAGGGTGTCCGGCGGATGTGGAGCTGCGCAGCGACATCCGTAAGTGGGAAAACGAGCTCCGTTCCCGGGCCCAGGAGATCGGCCGGGGACGGATCTGGGTTGAGAAGGTGGTCCTGAACACCCGGGCTCCCGAACAGGGGGAATGTCTCGGAGAAGGCCCGCTGCAGGAGATCATGGCCCTGCTTGACGAACTGGAGACGGACGACGAAACCTTTGCCGGTCTGTGTGCCGAGCTGGAAGGTTTCTGGGCCAAGGTGCCTCCGGAGCTGCGTCAGGGCAAGGATTCCCTGGCCCCGGGTAACCCGGATCGGATTCGGGATCTGCTGGGGCGGGTGCGTCCCCTGCTGCTGGACAGATTTGAACGCGGGGAGGCGTAATGAAACTGAACCGACTGGATCTGCTCGCCTTTGGTCCGTTTACAAATCGGTCCCTCGTCTTTGGCGGAACCGGTCACGGGCTGCATGTCGTGTACGGCCCCAATGAGGCCGGAAAAAGTTCCGCCCTGCGCGCCCTGCGTCAGCTGCTGTACGGAATTGATCACAAAAGCGGGGACGGTTTCCTGCATCCGTACGAAAAGATGCGGGTCGGTGCTTTGCTTGAGCACAGCGATGGGCGGACCCTGGAATGTGTCCGGCGCAAAGGGCGGTCCAACACCCTGCTCGATCCTGAAGAAGAAGCTCCTCTGGACGAAGGGGTGCTGCACAATTTTCTGGGCGGCGTGGATCAGGACGGTTTTCGAAAGATGTTCGGCATCGATCACGCGGATCTGGTGCGGGGCGGTCGGGAGATACTGGCCGGGAAAGGGGATATCGGGCGTATCCTGTTTTCGGCCGGGGCCGGAATATCCAACCTGCAGGCGGTCCAGGAGACTCTGGAGAAGCAGGGCCAGGAACTGTTCAAGCCCTCGGGCAAAAAGCCGGTCATCAATACCGGTCTGGCCCGGATTAAAGAGGTGCAGGCCGAGATGCGCTCTCTGCAGCTTTCCGCCGGGAAGTGGGCCGGACATGACCGGGAACTGCGCAAGACTATGAAGCGACGTGAGGAGGTGGCCGCCCGACTCCGGGAGGCGCAGCGGCAGGCCGGTCTTCTGGAGCGAATCCTTGAGGGACTGCCCGCGGCTACGGTGCGTCGGGAGATACTGGCTCGTCTGGACACGCTGCGGGACGCCCCGTTGCTGGCAGATGATTTTTCCGCCAGGCGGCAGAAGACCGCCTCTGATCTGCGTGTGGCCGAGCATACCGTGACCCGGGTCGGCCAGGCCCTGGATTCGGTCCGGGAACGTCTGAACGCATGCGAGGTCCCGGAAACCGTGCTGGCCGAAGAGACCAGGATCACCGGACTGTATCAGACCTACGGCATGATCAGGAAGGCGGACGAAGACCGCAAAGTGCGTGTCGGTCAGCTCGGGGCGGCCCGCAGAGGGGCGGAGGCCATCCTGCGGGATCTGGGCCATGATCCCGGGACTACGGACCCGGACTCCCTGCATCTGCCCAGGACCGAGCGGATCAGGCTCAAGGAGCTCATGGATGAAGATGGCGAGCTCAGGATCGAGGTGCGCCAGAACGAGGCGACACTGGCCGAACTGGGCGAGCAGCGTCGCGTTCTGGAACTGGAGCAGAGTGAGTTGAAGCCCCCCAGAGGGATTGCCGGTCTCAAACAGACCCTGGAGCGGGTCATGAAGCTCGGTGACCTGGAGGAGCGGTGCAGTGAGTTGCGTCTTAGCATCGACAGAGAACAGGAACTGGCGCATGCAGCCATGCTTCGGGCCGGCCGATGGAAGGGGGGCCTCGAGGCGCTGGAGACCGTCTCTTTTCCGGAACCGGAGCGGATCGATATATTTGCCGAGCGGCTCCAGGCAGATCGGGCGGAGCTGGACCGGGCCAGGGAAAGGGAGCGGGATCTGCGGCAGCGTCTGGACGGGGTGGCCGACCAGATTCAGAGACTGGCCGGAGAAGAGGATGTTCCTGTGGAAGGGGATCTGCGCGTCATTCGGGAGAGCCGGACCCTGGGCTGGAAAATGATCCGGGCTGCCTGGCTTGAGGGGCGACTCGAAGGAGAGGATGTGCTCCGGTTTGCCGATGGACGTGGGCGCGACTCCGGGGCCCTTGCCGCAGCTTACGAGCAGGTGGTCGAGGAGTGCGACCGGATAGCGGACCGGATGCGGACCAGGGCCGACGTGGTGGCCAGAAAATCCGCCCTGCTGCAGGAGCGGGAAAGTCTTGAACGGCAGCACCGGGAAAGCGAGGTCGGGATTCGTGAAAGAGAAGAGAGGCTTAAGCGGACCGGACAGGAATGGACCGATTTGTGGGCCGAGCATGGTCTTGTTCCCGATTCCCCGCGGGAAATGTCGGCCTGGGTGCGCAAAATGGAGCAGGTCCAGGCGCAGCTGACCGGAATCCGGGAAAGACGGGGCGAGCTTGATCTGGTCGAGGACCGGGCCGGGCGGGCCGGGCAGGAACTCCGGGACCGTCTGGAGGAGCTCGCAGAGCCGGTTCCTCCGGGCGGCCCGGGCGCTGTGGCCGATCATTGCCGGGCAGTGGTCGAGGAGAGCGAAAACCTGGCCGCTGCCGCTGCCCGGGTGGATCGTGATCTGGTCCGTATCGCCGGGGAGGAGCGGCAGGCCGGCGCCGGAAAGCAGGAGCTGGCCGCCAGGCGGTCTGCCTGGCAGGCTTCGTGGGCCCCGCTGGTCCGTCGTCTCGGCCTTGATGAGAGCGCCGGACCGTCCCTGGTGCAGGCGGTTCTGGAGCAGTTTGACGAACTCGGGAAGCGGGTTCGGGAGCAGAAGGATTTTCAGGTTCGCATTGACGGCATCGACCGGGACGCCCGGACGTTCGAGGCGGAACTCGACGAGCTTCTCGGGCGGGTCCTGCCCCGGGTTCTCGGTGAACCCCTTGAAACCAGGGTCGCTGAACTGCATGGCGAACTGGTGCGGGCCAGGGCGGTGCGGGAAAGGTCCCGAGCCCTGGAAAAAGAGTTCAGCGACCTTGCCGGACAGCTGGATGCGGCCCGGACCGAGACGGTCCGGTTGCGGGGGACCTGGAGCGAACTGTGCAGGGAGGCCGGGTGCAGTGAACGTGACGATTTGATCCGGGTGGAGAATCTGGCCGCCCGGCGACGGCACGAGGAAAATCAGCTGCAGGTCAGGGAGGAGCAG
Organism: Desulfomicrobiaceae bacterium; assembly: GCA_041685265.1. Classification (GTDB taxonomy): domain Bacteria; phylum Desulfobacterota; class Desulfovibrionia; order Desulfovibrionales; family Desulfomicrobiaceae; genus JAWLGC01. The sequence goes on from JAWLGC010000012.1 coordinate 5,337, forward strand.
TTGCTCGGGTTGAGCGGCGGACTTGATCTGCAGGAGTTTACGGGGATGATTTTTGCCGAGGATGCCGACACCCTGGAACCCCGGCTGGAAGCTCTGCAGAGCGAAATACGGACCCTGCACGAGGAGGTTTCCGAACTGGATCAGCGCATCGGCACCGAGCGGACCGAACTGGCCCGTATGGATGGCAGGTCCAGGGCTGCGGAACTGGCCGACGAGTCCCAGTCCCTGCTCGGGCGGCTGGAGCGGGACATGGAGGAATATGTCCAGCTCAGGTTTTCGGCCATCGTTCTCAAGCGGGCCATTGAGCGGTACCGGGACAGAAACCAGGGTCCCCTGGTGCAGCGGGCGTCCGAACTGTTTTCGCGTATGACCCTGGGGAATTTTTCCGGCCTGCGGGTTCAGTATGCGGAAAAAGACCCGGTTCTGGTGGGGGTGCGGGCCGATTCCCGGGATACGATTCCGGTGGAAGGCATGAGTGAAGGGACTGCGGACCAGCTCTACCTCGGCTTTCGGTTGGCCGGCCTGGAACAGTATCTGGCGCACAACGAACCGGTGCCCTTTGTGGTGGACGACCTTCTGATCACCTTTGACGACGATCGTTCCCGGGCCTCCCTGCAGGCCCTGGCCGAACTGGCCGCCAGGACCCAGGTCATTTTTTTCACCCACCACGCCCACCTGGTGGACCTGGCCCGGGAAAGCGTTGATCCGGATGTGCTGCGGTGTCAGGAGATATGAAAGGTTTCTGTATCGTCTTAACGGGTAGGCAGAAGCGGAAGGTCGTGTATCAATCTGGAGGAGTCTATGACCGAAGCGCTGGTGATTATCGATATGCTTAACGATTTTGTCCGGTCGGGAGCGCCGTTGGAGGTTCCTCGGGCCAGAAAGATTCTCAAGCCCTTGGAAAAGCGCCTTAAAAAGACGCGCAAAAAGGGAATGCCCGTGGTATTCGTGTGTGACGCCCATGCACCGGACGACCCGGAATTCAGCAAGATGGGGTGGCCTGTTCATGCCGTCAGGGGAACGGAAGGGGCACAGGTGGTGGATGAACTGGCCCCGGAAATCGGCGAGCCGGTCATCGAGAAAACAACCTATTCCGGTTTTTTTCGCACGGATCTCGATACCGTCCTGAACCGGCTGGGTGTGGAGCAGCTCATCCTGACCGGCTGTGTGACCAATATCTGTATTCAGTATACCGCTGCCGACGCGGTCATGCGCGGGTACCGGGTCTCGGTCCCTGCGGATTGCGTGGCCGATCTGGACCCCGAGCAGGGCGAACACGCCCTGGAGCAGATGGAACATGTGCTCGGGGTGCACGTTGACCGATCAAAAGTCAACAAATCCGGGAGGTTCGTGTCATGAAGATCGCCGTGGAAATTTCCGTTTTCGGACATGTGTTTTCCGAGGTCGTGGAGTATCCCGGAAATCCTGAGAGTCACGCCGAGGTCATCCAATGGCTTATGAATCAGGTCGATTTCAAATGGGCCGACTATGAGCGGGCCGATGCAGAAGACAAAATGGTTTATGATTTCAAACCGTCGGAGTCAGGAACCGCGCACTGAAGCACTCCTGCTCTGAAATACGGAGTTTTTATTCCGGAGTACCTATTCAGGTCCCCGTTTTGGGATTAAGAGGATTATGCTCCTCTGTCGCAGGGTTACAGGATTATCCGATCTCTGACCATAATCCCGTTTATCCTTCTACTCCCTAAACCAGACCCGCTTTGAAATATTGAGTTTTAATTCTAGGCGAAGACAGAAGAATTTTAACAGGAGTACAGGAGAGACAGGAGGGAAGAAAAAGACCTCTTTCTCCTGTTCTTCCTCCTGTTTTTTCTCCTTGTCTCCTGTAAAGTGCCTTTCTTAAAAACTCCGTTTTTCAAAATGGTCTTGGTTTATAATCCCTTATTTTTTTATCCAAGGTGAATAGTTACATTCCGGATTCCGGGTTCGATACAAAGATTCCGGCCCGGGAAGACAGACGAGAAAGGGGGAAACCTGAACCGGTTTCCCCCTTTCTCGTCTGTCCGTTGTACCTGTTTCGTCCAGTCTTTTGAGGCTGCGCCGCCTAACGTAGTTCCACGGCCAGTTCCTGTACCGGCTTCACCTTTTCGATCATGTCCTGCTCGGCCAGGTAACGCTCGACCCGGTCGTAGCCGGCCCGGTCCAGGGCGCCGGGGCGCAGGGCAAAACGGGGCAGAGTATCGTTCCAGGCCCGGTGGTTGAGTTCGTTGTTCAGGTCGTCCCGTCCTTTGATGAACAGATTCCAGCACTCTTCGGGATGGTTGACCAGGTAGCGAACGCCATCCTCAAGGGCCCGGACAAAATTCCTGATTTTTTCCTGGCCCACATCATTTTTGTTGGCCACTATGATAAGCTCTTCATACCCGGGCACGCCGTGCTCTTCCACGAAAAAGGCCCGCCCGGGGTGTCCCTCAAGGTCCATCTGGTTCAATTCAAAATTGCGGAATGCGCCGATGACCGCATCGGTTTTTCCCGCCAGCAGGGAAGGGGACAGGGAGAAGTTCACGTTCACCGTGGTCACATCGTTCATGCTCAGTCCATGATTTTTGAGCATGGTCTTCAGGAGTACGCTTTCAAATCCGGCAATGGAGTAGCCGATGGTCCTGCCCTTCAGGTCCGCTAGACTTTTAACGGGACCGTCCTTCAATACCACCAGGGAGTTGAGGGGGGTCGCCACCAGCGTTGCCACACGGGTCAGGGGGAGTCCCCGGTCAACCTGGATATGGTGTCGGGGCTGGTAGGAAACAGCCAGGTCCGCTTTGCCCGCGGCAACCAGTTTGGGCGGATCATTGGGATCGGCCGGGGCGATCATTTCCACCTCCAGACCGTGAGCTGCAAAATACCCTTTTTCCTGCGCCACGTACAAGGGGGCATGGTCCGGGTTGGGAAACCAGTCCAGAAGCAGAGTCAGTTTGTCCGCGGCCCGGGCCGCTCCGGCGGTGAGCATAATCAGGCCCAGGGTCAGGACCAGGGTTTTGCATCGGTTCATATCGTTTACTCCTCGTGTTCGGTGTTGTGCCAGAAAACAAGTCTGGCCATGAGAAAATCCATCAAAAAATACAGGCTCAGGGCCGCCACAGCCAGCAGGACAAGGGCCGCGAACATGATGTCGATCTGCATGCGGGCGTTGGAGTGGAGCATGGCGAATCCAAGTCCCCGGGACGCCCCGACCCATTCGCCGATCACCGCTCCGATAGGGGCCACCACCGCGGCCACCCGCAGCCCCGAGGCCAGTCCGGGCAATGCCGCCGGAATTCGGATGTGGCGGAGCATGGCCGCTCGTGACCCGTTCATGACTCTTGCCAGCTCGATCCAGTCCGGGTTGGTGGTCCGCAGTCCGTCATAAAAGGCGGAAGTGATCGGAAAAAAGATGATCAGCACGGCCATGGTCACCTTGGACCAGATTCCGTATCCCAGCCACAGAACCAGGATCGGGGCCAGGGCGAACACGGGCACGGCCTGGCTGATCACCAAAACCGGCAGGAGCCAGTGCCTGGCTGTCCGGGAAATGGTCATGGTCAGGGCACAGAGGATGCCCAGCACTGTCCCGATTCCAAGCCCCAGAATGATCTCCAGCACAGTTACTCCGGTATGTCGGATCAGGGAGGGGAAATGGGTCACCAGGGCTTCGGCCACGGGCAGGGGGCCGGGGAGAATATATTTCGGCACTCCGGAAAGGACCACTCCCGCGTGCCAGGCAAGGAGCAGCCCGACAGCCAGGACCGGGAGACGGAACATCTGGTTTTTCATGCGGATTCTCCCCGGCGGAGCATGGCCATGAGGGTCGCCTGATGGCGCAGCATATCGGGATCGGCCGGATCCCGAGGGGGCGGGCCGTCGGGAATCAGCGGCGAGCCGAAGCTCCCCCGGTCGCCGTTCATGACGTGGATGCGGTGTCCGAGCCGGAGCGCTTCCAGGGGATCGTGGGTGACCAGGAGCACTGTGGCCGCGGGCACCATGGTCGCAGCCAGATCCTGAAGGCGCAGCCTGGTCAAAGAGTCCAGCCTGGAAAAGGGCTCGTCCATGAGGAGTACCGGCCGGTCCTCCATCAGGGTTCGAAGCAGCGCGACCCGTTGGCGCATGCCTCCGGACAGGGCTGCAGGAAGGGCGTCGGCCCGGTCATCAAGCCCGGCCCGTTCAAGCATGCCAAGGGCTTTATGCCGGATCCCCGGGGTCAGTTCCCCCCGCAGTCTGGCTCCGAAGCAGACATTGTCCAGCACCGAAAGCCAGGGCAGCAGCAGATCGTCCTGGGCCATCCAGGCCACCATCCCCCTTGCTGTATCGGAGTCCCCAAACCGGATGCTGCCCCGACCTTTGAGGCTTCCGGAGACCAGGCGCAGCAGGGTTGATTTTCCACACCCGCTCGGCCCCAGGAGGCAGCTCCACTGTCCGGCCGGAAAGGTCACCGAGACATTTTCCAGAACCGGCTTGTCCAGATAGGCAAAGCCGACCTGGTCGAGAATTATTGGCGGAGGTGATGTATTGTTTGTGTGGGGCATGGTCTGGTACTTCATTTGTGATGAAAAACGAAAAACGCCGTTTCCGGTTCGGAAACGGCGTTTTTTGGCGGATGAACGTGATGGTTCGGTCTCAAACATCGCTTCCCTACGCCGGTATTATCCGGATCAGGTCAAAGGGTGTCGTCTCAGGCCTGCAGGCCACCCCCAGCTGGTTTCAATACTGTTGCGGGTGGTAAGAAAGGGATGATGAATTGTCAAGGGCGGGGAAAAGGAATAGGAGGTGGGGAAAGACGCCGTTTTCTGTGTGCCGTTTTGGTCCAGCAAAGAAAATATCATACCGGAGAGAACCGTGAGTACCGAAGTGGTTGTTATGGATCGGGTCGATTTTTCCTACACCCCCGGGACCCCGGTGCTGCAGGAGGTCTCTCTGCGGGTACAGGCCGGAGACTTCTGGGCCGTTCTCGGACCCAACGGCGGGGGCAAGACAACCCTTTTGAAGCTTATTCTCGGGTTGCTCAAGCCCGGGGCGGGAACGGTGCGAGTTTTCGGGCACGCTCCGGGAGCCGGACAGACCAGGGTCGGATATGTGCCGCAGCACTCGACATTTTCCGGCGGATTTCCGGTCACCGTGCAGGAAGTGGTCATGATGGGAGGAGCCGGCGAGGGGCGGCGCAGTTTCCGCTATAAACGTGAGGAGCGGGAACTGGCCGATCGGGCCCTGAGCCGGGCCGGCGTGGAGAGGGACCTGTTCAAAAGACGTATGGATCAGCTTTCGGGCGGACAGATTCAGCGGGTGCTCATTGCCCGGGCCCTTTACGGGGAGCCCCGCCTGCTCGTTTTTGACGAGCCTACCTCCAACATTGATCCCGAGGGACGATACTGTTTTTTCGAACTCATGGGCAGGCTGCGGGATGATCTGACCATTGTCGTGGTCAGCCATGACCTGAGTATTGCTACGGCCGGGTTGACCGGAATTGCCTGTGTGAACCGGAATCTGGTCGCCAATCGGAGTGGAGAACTGACCAGGGAGATGCTTGGTCTGCTGTACGGAACCCACAGCCACACCTGTCCCATCGGCGGATACCTTGACGATGTGTCCACAATCCTGAATATTCCCATGGTGAAGTGAGCATGCTCGAACTCCTGTCGCACGAATTTATGCAGAACGCGGTTATGGCCGCAATGCTGGCCAGCGTTGCCTGCGGGATGATCGGTACTCTGGTGGTCGTCAACCGGCTGGTGTTCTTGGCCGGGGGCGTGGCCCATGCCGCGTACGGCGGGGTGGGACTGGCCTTTTTCTTCGGCCTGCCGGTGCTGCCCTGTACCGTGGGGTTTACCCTGGTTGCATCAACGATCATGGCCGGGGTGACGCTCAGGAACAAGGAACGGTCCGAGACCGTCATCGGGGTGATGTGGGCTGCGGGGATGGCTCTGGGTATTCTGCTGCTGGATATAACCCCGGGATACAATGTGGACCTGATGAGCTACCTGTTCGGGTCCATTCTCACTGTTCCGGTTTCGGATATCCGGATCATGTTCGGTCTCGACGTGTTTATTGTGGCCATGGTTCTGTATTTCTACCGCGATTTTCTGGTCATGTCCTTTGAACCTGAATTTGCCCGGACCCGTGGAGTGCCGGTCACTCTGCTCTATTTTACGCTGCTCGGCATGATCGCCCTGTCCGTGGTGATGATCATCCAGGTGGTTGGATTGATTCTGGTCATCGCCCTGCTGACCATTCCCCCGTACATGGCTCAGGGGACGTCCCGGTCCTTGATGGCCATGATGGTCAGGGCCGTGACCTGGAGCCTTTTTTTCTGTCTGACCGGTCTCTGGCTTGCCTGTCTCTACGACCTGACCTCCGGCGCATCCATCATCGCCGTGGCCACGGTCTGCTTTTTCGGAAAACTGCTTTGGGAAGGTATACGTGTAAAGTGTTAAGTTTTAAGTGTTAAGGAAGAAAGGAAAAAGGAGATGGGGCTGATTTTCAGGCAGCTGGCAAGAAAAAGCAACGGTCCTTATAAGGACCGTTGCTTTTTCTTGCTTAACACTTAACACTTAACACCTAAAACTTAAAACTTTAATAATGCCTGACCCTTGCGCTGCCGTCCGCCGAGCGCAGGACCATGACCCGGTCGTTTCTGTTAAAGGGCTCGTCCCCTTCCTGGATCACGGAGATGATCTGGCCGTTGTCCAGCTGGACCGTGATCTCCAGTCCCTGCCGGGTGGTCACGCCCTTTTCTACGGCCGCGCCGGCAAGTCCCCCGCCGACTGCTCCGGCCACGGCCCCGAGGACCGAGCCACGTCCGCCGCCGACCATGCTCCCGAGCACGCCACCCAGGGCACCTCCCCCGATAACTCCCGCCCCGGTCTGGGTGCCCTCAATGGACACCGGGGCCACGGAGATGACCGATCCGTAGGTCACGGTGTGCGCGGTTCTGGCCTGGTCTCGGGTGTATACGGCCCCGGACCGGCTCGGGGCGCAGGCCGGAAGAAGGGCGGTGATGAGAAGCACAATGGAAAGGATGGTGATCTGTTTTTTCACGGCAAGCTCCTCTTGTACGTGGTTTTGAGACTTGAATATCGAGCTGAAGAATGTCCTCTGTGGCGGGATACTGCTGTTCGCCACAGCGGCGCCGTTTCTTCATCCGCACAACTCGCAATAGGGATTAAAACATACCTTACAGCACCTTCCAGGATTTGAGTCGTTCATAGGCGTGCTGGGCCTGGGGGCCCTGTTTGATCTGCTGCAGAAAGCGGAGGTATTCTTGGGCCGCCTGCTGCCTGTGCTGCATTCCTTCGTGGGAAACGCCCTTGAGGAATATGGTGTTCGGATTCCCGGGCAGGGTTTGTTCGTAGGCCGTGAATTCGGCCAGGGCCTGGTCGTAGCGTTTGGTCATTAATTTTGAGATACCGGCCACGTGCAGGGCCTGGGCTTCCCCGGGATAGACCCGCTTGGCCTTGTCTGCATAGGCTCGAGCCCGGTCTGCCCGGTTCAGGGCCACCTGGCATTTGGACATGAGCACCAGACCGGCATAGTCGTCCGGGGCGATGCCCAGTCCTTCCCGGAATTTTGTTTCGGCCTGGGGGAACCGTTCGGCCCCCATTTCCATCTCTCCCTGTTCAAAGGCTGTAATGGCCCCCTTGATACGTCTGAGTGACGTGGTGCTGTCCATGTATCTGGTCCGGTTCAGCGGCAGGCCGGCGGCACCTGCATGAGTGGTCTGCGCGTTATGGGTTGCCGTCCGGTATCGTTCCTCGCTCATGGGGTGTGTGGAAAACATGGTTTCCAGGGCACTCGGGGTGTGCCTCGATTTTGACCGAAGCAGATCCATAAGTCCCACCATGCCCTGGGGATTGTGCCCGGCCCGGACCATGTATTCCATACCCAGGCGGTCTGCTTCCCGTTCATTGTCCCGGCTGTAGTGAGCCAGGAGCAGGCCGGACCCGAGGCCCAGCAGGGTGCCGGCCACGGCTCCGAGTTCTTCGTTTTCCGAGCCCAGGGCCAGACCGACTCCGGCACCCAGAGCCCCGATAAGCATGGACTGGCTCATGCGCTGCGCCGTGTGCCGGGCATTGACATGACCGATTTCGTGCCCGAGCAGTCCGGCGAGTTCGGCCTCGTTGTTCAGTTCCACCAGGATGCCCCGGGTGGCGGCGATGGACCCGCCCGGAAAGGCGTAGGCATTGACGTAATTGGCGTTCACGCCCCGGAATGAGTAGGGCATGGCCGGACGGTGCGAGGTCCGGGCCACATCCAGGCCTACGCGGCTCAGATATCCGTTGAGAGTCGGGTCCTGACAGGGGCCGTAATCCGAAGAGAACTGGTGCGGACCGTTCTGGCGGTCGATCTGGATCTCCTGCTGTTCAGACACCAGCATGAGCTGGCTTTGGCCGGTGACCGGGTTCATGGCACATCCGGTTGCGCCGGCCGTCGTGGTCAGGATCGTCAGTTTGAGAAAGTCCCGTCGGGACAGGGCGTGATCGTAAATTCTGTTGCCGAAAAGTGGCTGCATGGCTTTTCCCCCGGGGGTTTCTGGAAATATCGTCCTTGCCTCGTTGAAATTGAGCGTATATTCAGCCGGCTGGTTCGAAAGGTGGACTTCGAGTCATGTTTAGCCACAATCAACGTACAGGTAAAGTCCCATGCGCTGCATTCACAACACATCGTTGGACCCTTATTTTAACCTGGCCGCGGAAGAATATCTGCTCAGGAACACGGATCGCGACTGCTTTATGCTCTGGCGCAACAGCCCGGCCGTGATCGTAGGCAAGAACCAGAATGCTCATGCCGAGATCAACGAGGAGTATGTTCGGAAAAAAAACATCGTCGTTGTCAGGCGATTAACCGGTGGCGGGGCCGTGTTTCATGATCTTGGCAACGTCAATTTCACCTTTATTTCCTGTGGCCAGACCCTGAAGGAGATCGATTTCAATCGGTTTACCTCGCCGATTGTCGAGGCTCTGCGGGAACTTGGAGTCAATGCCGAGTTTCAGGGCAGAAACGATCTGGTTATCGACGGAATGAAGTTTTCCGGAAATGCCCAGCATGTTGAAAGGGACCGGGTTCTGCATCACGGAACCCTGCTCTACTCCTCAAAGATGGAGGATCTGACCCGGGCCCTGAAGGTCAATCCCCTCAAGTTTCAGGATAAGGCCGTCAAATCCGTGCAGAAACGAGTCACCAATATCGGTAGCCATCTGCCGGAGCCGCTTCCGGTGACGGAGTTTATCGACCTGCTGATGACCCGCATCGAGTCGTCCGCAGCCGAAGTGATCCGCAACGGATTCAGCGAAGGGGAACAGGCCGGGATCGCTTCACTGGTGCAGGAAAAGTATTCCAGTTGGGACTGGAATTTCGGGCATTCTCCCAGGTATTCCTTTTCCAGGTCCTTCCGCAGTGCCGGCGGGACCGTGGAAGTGTGCCTTGATGTTCGTGAAGGCCGGGTCGAAGCGGCCAGGATTTTCGGGGATTTTTTCGGGGTTCGACCGGTGGCCGATCTCGAAGCTGCCCTGGCCGGAACCCGTCATGACCGGAACGAGCTGGCAGCAGTGTTGTCCGGTTTCGAACTGGGGGAGTATATGGCCGGAGTCAAAGCGGGTGAACTGGTCGAAAATATGGTATGAAAGGGGTTATGTGTTACGGGACGATCCTTTTTTCACTTCCCGGCATCGGAGCAGCCGGAGCATTTCCCCGGATTTGGGACCAAGGTTCCGGTATTTTTCCGGGAGGCGAACCGCTTTGATAGTGGCCAGGTCCTTGAGGGCCAGGTTCAGGAGGTCGTCGCCGCTGTCGGCCTTGACCAGCCGGAACAGGGCGCTGACGGTTGTTTCATCCCGGCCGAGCCGGTCAAGCAGGTCCACCCGTGTCCCGGGGCGGAGAGTCGGGTACATACCCGCAATCATGTGATAACGGGCGGCCAGAGCTCCCAGTCGGATATGCCTGGAGGACAGCCGGAGTCTTTTTCCCAGGGCCTCGGCCATGGGGGTTCCGATGTGTTCGTGGTGATGATGACGGGGCCATTGCCCCGGATCTGTCCCGCCTTTTCCCAGATCGTGGCACAGGGCCATCCAGACCAGGTCCGGGTCGGGGGCGGCCCTGTTCATGACCGTTGCGATGTGGTCGAGCAGGGAGCCGGTATGAAAGGGGGGCGGTCCTGCCGGAACGGTGTCGGCTCGGTGCAGTTCCAAAAACCAGGGAGCAAGCAGTCCGGTTCGGGTCAGGAGTTCCAGAAATCGTCCCGGTCGGGGGCCCCTGCCGGCCTTGATAACCTCGTTTCCGACCCGTTCCGCGGCAACGTCGGCCAGCAGGTTGCTGCGACCGACCAGCTCCATGGCCCGGATCAGGTCGGGGTGAACCGTGAAGTCCGGAAACCAGGCCGCGAACCTGGCCGCACGGATGGCCCGCAGGGGATCATCCACGAAGTTGGCAGCCGCCACCGGACGCAGGATTCCCCGGGTCAGGTCGTCAAGAGCCTGGGGCCGGGAAATGATCTTTCCCTCGTTATCCCTGGCCATGGCGTTGATGGTCAGGTCCCGGGTTTCAAGATCCTCCCGAATGGACCGGGCAGGAGAAAGCGTGTATTCAACGCCTTGGACGATGTATACGCCGGTACGTTTTCCGACCTTGATGGCGTTTGGAAAACGTTGCATAAATGTAGTTTCATCGGCACCAAACACGACTATGTCGTGGTCCTGTACCGGGCGGTGCAGCAGTTCATCGCGAACAGCCCCCCCCACCAGGTAGAATTTCATGAGACGACTCCTTCTTCTGTTTGTGCTCTTTATTTAGCACGAACCTCTGTCGGGCGGAAGAGGGCGATGCCGATGAACCATTTTTGACCTCATCTTTCATTTAGGATACCAGCGGACTGCCATGACCGAGAATAATACAAAAAAATCAGCGAATTCATCCGGCTACGATTACTCGGAGATTAAGTGGCCCTCCGCATCCCGGGATAATATGCACCCTGCGGACGCCGCAGACCATCTGGAGAATCTGACTCTTGAAGAGCAGGTCGATGTCATCCGCACCAAAAGCGTTGAGGATGCCGCCGAGTCCATTGCCGAGATGGAGACTGCGGATCGAGTTCGCCTCCTGACCCAGTTGCCTCCTGATCTGGCAGCGGATATATTTGCTGAAATGTCCCCGGATGATGCAGCAGATGTATTCGAGGAGCTCAGTGAGCCGGTCAGGGGGGTTATTCTGGCCAAGATCGACCGCGAGGATGCTGCTGAAATAACGGATCTGCTCCAGTTTGATCCGGATTCGGCCGGCGGGGTCATGAACACCGAGATTCTGGCTCTGGATGAAAACATGAGCGCGGCCCAGACCATCAACCTGATTCGGGACAGGGTCGAGGAAAGTGAAATTCCCTACTATGTCTACGTGGTGGACCGGTATCGCCATTTGAAGGGGGTGCTCTCGCTGCGGGACCTGATGCGCAGCCCGGCCAGGACCGTCCTGCGGGAACTGCTCAAGGAGCAGAACCTGATATATGTTTCTTTTGATGAGGATAAAGAGGATGTGGCCAGGCTTATCGGGCGGTACAATTTTCTGGCTCTGCCTGTCGTGGACCATGAACAGCGGATTCTCGGGATGGTCACCGTGGATGATGTCATCGACATCATTCAGGATGAAGCCAGCGAAGACATGCAGAGCATGGTCGGGGCCGGTGCGGACGAGACTGTCGATTCTCCCTGGACCTATTCTCTCAAGGTCAGGCTTCCCTGGCTGATTCTGAATGTGCTTAATTCCGCGATTTCAGCCTATGTGGTGCATTTTTTCGAAGGGACCATTGCCCAGATGGCGGTGTTGGCCGTGCTCATGCCCATTGTGGCCAATCAGGCCGGGAATACCGGTCAGCAGTCCCTGGCCGTTATGATCCGACAGCTGGCCGTGGAGCGGTTCGATCGTCGCAAGGTCTGGGTGGCAGTGGGACGTGAGGCCAAGATCGGGCTGGTCAACGGATTGATTATCGGCATTCTCGTTTATCTCGGGGTGGTGCTCTGGACCAAAAATATCGCCCTGGCCGGGGTGATGGCGTGTGCTCTTGGGGCCGATATGGTCATCGGGGCCGTGGCCGGAGCCTCCATTCCCCTGGTACTTAAGGAGTTAGGCCGGGATCCGGCCCAGGCCTCGAGTATTTTTCTGACCACTCTGACCGACAGTCTCGGTTTTTTCACGTTTCTTGGATTGTCCGCTCTCTTTCTGATGAATTAATGAATATACACCACAGGGAGAAAAAATGACGATGAAGTGCTCAAAAACGTCCGGCTGCTGTCGGACCTGGCTGGAAACAAACGGCATGGACCTGGTCTCCCGGGTCGGGATAGGGTCGTGCTCCTTGCGGCTTCTCTCGTTGGGAGGGGCGGTCGCGGTCCCTTTTGGCTTCGCGTGTCATCCGTTCTGGGGGCTGCTTTTTCTCGTTTTTTCCGTTCTGTCCGGGTCACTGGCTCAGTTGACGAGTGCGCGTGAAGGAAGCGGGGATGAATCCTCGCTCGGGCGTCTGCTGCTCTGCCGGGGTATCGAATATCTGTACCTGGTCGGATTCTGGATGGCTTTCTGGAGTCGCGGGCAATGGACGGTTCAGGCCGGCCTGCTTGTTGTTGCCGCCATGATTCTGCTCGGATTTCTGAACCAGATTCAGGGGCGGCTTAAGGAAAGCTGCGACATGTGGCTGGCTGATGTGAGGGCCAGGGTCCATTACTATGTCATCTGGGCGGTACTGCTTGTCCTGCTGCCGTGGGCCCGGGAAGGGGTCCTCTGGGTGGGAATGATGCTGTATTTCATCTTTCTGCTCATTGCGGTTGTCCGATGTGCAGTCGCTGCCGGGAACGAGCAGAGGCGGAGATAGGGCGACCGGTACCGGGAGTGTTCAGGCCACCCGCAACGCCGGGTGGCCTTTTTTGGTGCGTAAATCCGGTACCACCGAGGCTTGTTCAGGGCGCGAGAATTTCTTCTCCGCAGCGCTCCAAAAGCTTGAGGGTCAGCAGAAGAAAGTCGGCTTCGGTCACGATTCCGACGATTTTTTTGTTTTTCAGAACCGGAAGACACCCGTATTTGTGATTGTACAGGAGGTGTGCGGCCTCATGAACCCGGGTGTCCAAAGAGACCGTGCGCACATCATCACGCATGACTTCGTTGAGAGGGATGCCGGTATTGATCTCCCGGCGGGTTGAATCATCGACTTCGGCAAAACGTGAGAGCGTGGCGTTCAGGAGATCCCGGTGGGTGAGCAGCCCCACGAATTCGCCACGATCGTTCACGACGGGGATGTGCCGAATACGGGCCAGACCCATCATGGCCCGAGCTGATTGCAGGTTGTCAAACTCGTGAAGTGTGAATACATCGCTGGTCATGATGTCCTGGACGGTAAGCATGCGGCCTCCTTCAGATTGACTTGGGTGGTAAAATTTGCTTTGGGATCCATTGTTTTTCCATATTTCAGTTCTTGCCCGAAACGATTGCAAACAGGGTAACGGGAGCAGGGGTGCACAGGTTCGCACGCAACAGGGCCAGGATGGTCAAGGAATATGTCGTGGGCAAGGGAATCAAGGATGAGGCCGTTGTACAGGCAATGTCCAGTGTTCCGCGACATCTTTTTGTGGAGGAGGCCCTGCAGTCTCGAGCATATGGGGAAGACTCGGTACCCATAGGGTACGGTCAGACTCTTTCCCAGCCATGGGTCGTCGCGCTGATGTCGTCATTGCTGGATGTGCACCCCGGAATGAGGGTTCTGGAAATCGGGACCGGTTCCGGATATCAGGCCGCCATACTGGATGCAATGGGAGCCGAGGTTTATACGGTCGAGCGGGTCAAGCCGCTGTACCGTTCTGCCCGCAACCGTCTGCTGGCTCTGCGGTATTTCAATGTTCGGACCAAACTGGACGACGGAACCATGGGGTGGCCCGATCAGGGGCCGTTCGACCGGATCATTGTCACTGCCGGGGGGCCAAAAGTGCCCGTTCCCCTGATTCAGCAATTGGCGGAGCCCGGAACCATGCTCATTCCGGTGGGACAGGAGCGCAGAACCCAGTCCCTGCTGAGCATCCGCAGGCGGGACGGCAAGGTTTTCAAGCAGGATATGGGGCCGTGCGGTTTCGTGGATCTCGTCGGTGAATTCGGGTGGTGACGATGTCCTTGGTACGGTGTCAGCTCTGAAGGCGGGTATGGATGGCCGCAACGACACACCTTGTTCGAGGAAAATTTAGAGCGCAAAGATTGTCGGATATCCATATTTGTAGCTATTCAGGTCAAAATTTTACTGATTCAAGAGCCTGAAATTCAAAGTAAAATTTGAATACCGGACGATAAAGTTAAGAAATTTGAGAATTTAAGAAATTTCAGAAATTGAAAGAGCAGGCGCTAACGTCTTATAATTTCTCAAATTTCTCAAATTTCTTAAATTTGAAATTTCAAATTTTGTAAAAAGGACCTGAATAGTTACCCATATTTTTCATCGCAGTATCAGTTTGCCGGCCTGCCCTGATTTTGATCTGAACAGTTACCACGGAAGAAATGACTTGAAAATATTTCAAAAATGGCTTGACAATTTATGGGCTGTGGCCGGGAAAAAAGGGGCGGAGCGTGTTTTAATGGGCGTCTCGTTCATGGAGGCCATTTTTTTCCCTGTGCCTCCGGACCTGCTGCTGATTCCGATGGGACTGGCCAACAGGCGACGGGTCTTCATGCATGCCCTGATTTGTCTTGTGTTCTCGCTGCTCGGGGGAATAGTGGGCTATCTGGTGGGCTACTATTTTATGGAGGTCGCCGGATGGCCGATCATCAATTTTTACGGCCTCGGGCACAAGTATGAAGTTGTCCGGCAGTGGTACGAGACATACAGTGCCTGGGCCGTGGCCGTGGCCGGGCTGACCCCGATTCCGTACAAGTTGTGCACCCTGACCGCTGGGGCCTTCGAGATCAACTGGTTCATTTTTGTGGCCGCTTCCACCCTGAGCCGTGGGGCGCGTTTTTTTGCCATTGCCACGGTTATCTACTTTTTTGGGGAGGCAGCCAGGGAATTTTTGGAAAAACGTTTCAATTTGGTTGTGTCCCTGACCATTATCCTGGTTGTTCTGGGGTTTGTCCTGATCAGGTACTTGTAGTCAGTGCATGCTTCATGAGGGTGACATGCCGTTTTTCATCAATTGACAACTCAAATAGCAGATTGTGAGGAGTGTTGTATCATGACCAGCAAATCCAGCTGCAGTTCCTGCTCCGGGCAGATCGGAACCATTGCCGACAGTCCCGAATCAAAGCAGGCCCGGCAGGATCGTCAGATCGTCTCGACATTGGATAGGATTAAATACAAGATTTTCGTAATGAGCGGCAAGGGCGGAGTGGGGAAAAGTTCCGTGGCCACCAACCTGGCCGCCGCTCTTTCCGTTC
The DNA here is from genome assembly GCA_041685265.1 of Desulfomicrobiaceae bacterium. GTDB lineage: Bacteria > Desulfobacterota > Desulfovibrionia > Desulfovibrionales > Desulfomicrobiaceae > JAWLGC01. The sequence goes on from JAWLGC010000012.1 coordinate 20,711, forward strand.
AGGGGTTCAAGGTCGGTCTGCTTGATGTGGATATCCACGGCCCGAGTGTCACCCACCTGCTTGGTCTGAAGGGACTGCTCGATATCGATTCGGATCACTCCATCAAGCCGAAGCAGTACAGTGAAAATCTTGCCGTGGTCTCCATGGAGTCGCTGCTCAAGGATTGCGATCAGGCGGTGCTCTGGCGAGGACCTATGAAAACCGCTGCCATCAGGCAGTTTGTTTCCGATGTGCAGTGGGGGGATCTTGACTTTCTGATCATTGATTCACCTCCGGGAACCGGTGATGAACCCATGGCCGTCCTGAAGACCGTTCCCGACGCCATGAGTGTGGTGGTCACGACCCCTCAGGAGGTTTCCCTGGCCGATGTGCGTAAATCCGTGAATTTTCTCCAGTATGCCAAAGCCCGCATTCTCGGGGTGGTGGAAAACATGAGCGGTCTGGTCTGCCCCCACTGTTCCAAGGAGATCGACCTGTTTAAAAAGGGAGGGGGCAAGGATCTGGCCGACAAGTACGGACTGGATTTTCTTGGGGCTATCCCTCTCGATCCCACTGCGGTGGTGGCCGGGGACCTGGGGACCCCCGTGGTGCTTCTGGATGAAGATTCGCCGGTCAAGGTGGCTCTGTTGCAGCTGGCTGAACAGGTTAGCGTTGCCGCTCAGAAGGCCGAATAATGATTTTATACCCCGGAGCAGGCGCAAAGGATGCTCCGGGGTATCTGTTTGTGGGTGCTCGGTAGATTCTATGGATAATAGAAACACCTTATTGACCGGAAGCAATGCAAATTCTCTGCAAATGGTAAAAATATTTATTTTTGTTCTTTTTTTTATTTTTTTTTCGAATGCACTTTATGCTGACGCCATTTATTACCGTAAAGGGGATGATGGTGTGATGTGTTTTACGGATATTCCTGTTTCAGAAGAATACAAGGTATTCCGGGTGTTCGGTGCTTCAATCACGGCTGACCGGACTCAGATCGATCGCCTTGTCCAGAAAGCCTGTACTCGTTATAAGTTGGATGAACAGCTGGTGCACGCAATGATTCAGATTGAATCCGCCTATGACTGCTCAGCGGTTTCTTCGGTCGGGGCCCAGGGCCTGATGCAGATTATGCCCGAAACCGGGAAGGACCTCGGACTCGAAACCCCGTTTGATCCGGCCGGCAATATTGATGCCGGGGTCAGGTATTTCCGGTCACTGATGGATCGTTTCAATTCCTTGCCATTGGCGCTTGCCGCATATAACGCTGGGCCGGGAGCCGTGGATAAACACGGTGGAATTCCGCCATATGCGGAAACCAGGTCCTACGTGGGAAAAGTGATGAAGCTGTACGCAAAACTCAAACCAAAGCAGTGAAATAATGTTCAATCTGGCCAACATCCTTACCTTGAGTCGTATTCTGGCTGTGCCCGTGATCGTATTGCTTCTGGCCTTTCCAGGGAAGACCAATTGTCTGATTGCCATGCTTGCCTTTATTGCAGCCTCCCTGACCGATCTCGCCGACGGACTGATAGCCAGAAAATACAATCTGGTCACCAATCTGGGAAAGTTTCTGGATCCCATTGCCGATAAAATTCTGATCACCTCCGTTTTGATAATGCTGGTGGAGAGGGGCTGGGTTCCGGGCTGGGTTGCCATTCTTATCGTTGTGCGTGAAATCGTGGTCACCGGGCTTCGGGCCATTGCCGCGGACAAGGGAATGGTCATTGCCGCGGATAGATACGGCAAACTGAAGACCATAGCACAGATCGTAGCCCTGTGCCCCATTATTCTTCATTACTCGTGGTGGGGAATCAACCTGGTTCCGCTGGGGATGGTGATTCTGTATGTCGCCCTGGCCCTGACGCTTTTTTCCGGTTGGAATTATCTCAGCAATTTCTATAAAGTCTGGACGGATTAAGGCGAAGCCGTTTTCCCTGTCGCAGAGTAACTCTTCACCTCGGCTAAAAAAGCCTGGGATTATAAGGAATAAGAGGAATACCGGAATTACGGTCAGAGGCAGGATAATCCCGTAATCCTGCGACGAAGGAGCATAATCCTCTTAATCCTGGAGAGGGTACCTGAATAGTTACGTCGCAGATTCGATTTTTTCGGAGTACCCGGGGCTGTCCCGTGAAGCGCAATACCGGCAAGTGCCGTTCTGCCCTGGTCAACGTATAACGTCTTCGGAGAATGTATGGCGCAGATCGACGCATTTTTCAAAATGATGCATGAAATCGGGGCGTCCGATCTGCATCTTTCCTCGGGATCTCAACCTATCATCCGGCTGCGTGGAGACCTGCAGAGAATCAAGTTCAAGGTGCTTGAGCACGAGGAACTCAAGAAGATGCTTTTTGAGATTACCCCCGAGCGAAAAATCAAGGAGTTCGAGGAGTCCGGTGATGTCGATTTCGCCTACGAGGTTCCCGGACTGGCCCGTTACAGGGCGAACTTTTTTATGCAGAAACGAGGAATGGCTGCGGTGTTTCGGGAGATTCCGCAAAAAATTCTTACCCTGGATGATCTCGGTCTCCCCTCGGTCCTTAAAAGCCTCGCCCTGCTGCCCAAGGGGCTCGTTCTGGTGACCGGGCCCACAGGAAGCGGTAAGTCGACCACTCTTGCTGCGATGGTCGATTATGTGAACAGGATCAGGAAAGATCACATCCTGACCATAGAGGACCCCATCGAGTTTGTGCACGAATCCGTGAACTGTCTTATCAACCAGCGGGAAGTGGGCAGGGATACGCAGAGTTTCCATGCCGCCCTGCGCGGTGCGCTGCGTGAGGATCCGGACATCATCCTGGTCGGGGAGATGCGGGATCTGGAGACTATTCAACTCGCCATCGAGGCCGCTGAGACCGGACATCTCGTGTTCGGTACCCTGCACACCATTTCCGCCTCCAAAACCATTGATCGGATCATCGAGGTTTTTCCGGCTGAGATGCAGGGCCAGATTCGGTCCGGACTGGCCGACTCCCTCCGGGCGGTGGTGGCCCAGAATCTTTTCAAACGGGTTGACACACCGGGGCGGGTGGCCGCTCTGGAAATTCTTATTGCAACCCCGGCGGTCAGAAATCTGATACGCGAAAACAAGATCTTTCAGATCAACTCCACCATTGAAACCGGAAGGAAGTTCGGCATGCAGGCCCTTGACGATGCCATCATGAGACTTTTTCGGGAAGGGATCATCGATGCGGAGCAGGCCTACAACAAGGCCGCAACCAAATCGAAATTTCGCGAGTTTCTGGCTGAACCTCCTCAGGACTTTACAGAGGTCTGACCATGCTGAATGCCCAGCTGGACCATATTATTTCCCGGATACTGGATCGTGCTCCGGACACCTCGGATATCATTTTTACCGTTGGCAAACCCGTGCAGGTCGAGGTCCACGGTGAGCTTCGGGATGCCCCGGTGAGTTCCGGCGCACAGGGGCTTCTTCCTTTTCAGGTCGAGTCGGTGGCCATGTGCATGATGGGGCGCAACCCCCGTTTGTACAGGGATCTTGTCGTATCCGGTTCCTGTGATCTTTCCTACGAGTTGCCGGGACGAGCCAGGTTTCGTGTCAATGTGTTCGGGCAGAAAGGTTCTCTGGCTCTGGTCATGCGGAAGCTTTCCGTCCGGGTCCCCACCATGGAGGAACTCGCCCTTCCCCGGATTTTTTCGGAGATGGCGACGGAAAAGTACGGCCTGATTCTGGTGACCGGGGGCACCGGGACCGGAAAGTCCACGACTCTGGCCGCCCTGATCGATGCGATCAACGGGCGATACAGCAAGCACATCGTTACCCTCGAAGACCCCATTGAATTTGTGCATGGGCACAAAAAAGGGGTGGTGAATCAGCGAGAGCTGGGCGTGGACTTTGATTCTTTTTCTTCGGGACTGCGGGCTGCCCTGCGGCAGGCCCCCAAGGTCATTCTGGTGGGCGAAATTCGGGATCGGGAGACGATTAAAATTGCTCTCGAGGCTGCCGAGACCGGTCACCTCGTGCTGGGAACGCTGCATACCAGTGATGCCGGGCAAACCGTGAATCGAATCATCGGAATGTTCGAACTGGCGGAAGAACGGCTGATACGGACCAGACTTTCCGAGAGCCTCAAATTTGTGGTGTCGCAGCGACTCATGGCCCGTACCGGGGGAGGGCGCGTTGCCGCATTTGAGGTCATGCGCACCAGTTTGCGGGTCCGGGACCTGATCGCCAATGGCGAGCGTGAGGACAGGACATATCGTCGGGTCATCGCTTCCGGATCAAGCAGCGGCATGATCACCTTTGACCAGTATCTGACCAATCTGTATCTGGAAGGGAGCATCACTGAGGAAACCGCGATGGTGTATTCTTCCGACCGAACGCAGCAGAGTCAGGCTCTGGATAAAATCAAGGCCGCTCGAGGTGAAAAGGTTACCGATATCGACGGGTTGGAGATTGATGCCGAATATGAACGCGCCAACTCCCGATAGCCATCATCGTACCATGCAAGGAGGGATGCGCATGCAGGTCGTCTGTCCGAACTGTAAGAAGCAGCTCAAGCTGCGCGAGGACAAACTTCCGGATACCGGAACATTTCGTATTGCCTGCCCCGGTTGTTCCGGTGATATCGTGATTGAACGGAAATCGCCCCGCCCGGTACACAAAGACAGTGCTGAAGCCGAAGGGGAGGAGGTTTCCCTTGAGCCTGAAGTGTTTCCTCCGGGAGTCCGGGCCGCTTTTGTCTTTGTGGCGCAGCCGGATGTCAAAGAGCGGCTTGAGAGCGTATTGCACAAGAGGGAGTACGTTCTCGGTTCGGCGCATTCGATACCGGAAGCGGCGGCCAGAATGCGTATGAACAGATATCATCTTGTCTGTGTCGAATATGGTGAAGCAGGGCTGGCAATTCTTGATATCATCAATTCCTGGTCCGGATTACGGCGCAGGGAGGTAAACGTGGTTCTGCTCGGAAACGCCGCACGAAGCCTTGATCCCGGACAGGCGTTTCAGTACGGGGTAAACAGCTGGTTGAATTCGCAGGACATGGACCGTTTCGAGGAACTTCTCGACCAGGTGGAAGATGCCTATGTCCGGTACAGATCACCCTGGGATGTCGTGGTGGAGAGCTGAACGTGGAAAATTGCGAGTCCGTGTTCCGGGCGCGGGTACGGAACTGCCTGCAGACCATTATCGAACTGGAACCGGAGCTGGAAAAACACGCTCTAGGTGAGCGGTTGCTGGATGAATTCCGGCAACTGAAACAGACCATGAACGCCATTGATAGTCTTGAGCTCACGGAAGATGATGTTCGGCGGATAGAACGGAGCACTTCCGAATTTCTTGAGGAGGTCAGGCTGCCGCTTGCCCTGGATGGACATGCTCCCAAAAGAGGTGAGGCGCAGTAGATTCCTGTATTTCGGGCCGTGGACCGGGTGTCGGAGAACGGGATGCACGGAGATCCGACTGAATCGTTTTGTGGCAAGTGGTTGAAGGAGTGGGTGATGAGATCCCTGGTGGTGCGAGTGATTGCCATGCTGCTGCTTGCGGGTAATATTTGGATTGCCTACCAGCTTTTTTTGGGGAAGAACGGTATATCCGATCTTGCCCGGCAACGGGCCCGATACGAGGAAATGGTCGCATTGGACCATGACTTGAACGAAGCCTGCAGACGGATGAGCACAGAGATTCGACTTCTCGGCAATGATCCTCAATTTCTTGAAAAAGCTATCCGTCGTGAGCTGAATTTTCTCAAGAAAAACGAAATATTGTACTTGCTGGCGAGGTGAGAACCTTCGGCAGATATCGAAAGATTATCGAGCAGGGGCGTACAGTTGTTCGCCTTTGAACCTATTTTCCATTTTTTGTGAACAAGCAGGGGAACCATGCAGGAAAAAATTGCCCTCTATGAAGAAGTGCTGGCCCTGGAGCCCGGATCTCGACTTTTTTTCGCCCTGGCCGAGATGTATCTTTCTCAAGGTATGCCGGAGAAAGCCGAAGCAACCCTTCGCCGGGGAATCGCAAATCACCCGGATCAACTCGAGGCCAAGCTGCTTCTTCTCGAGGTGTTGGACCGCTCGGCAAAGCAGGATGAGATGATCCGCATGGCGGCTCCTCTTATCACCTCCCTTCGAGGTTGCAGTGCGCTGTGGAAGGCGTGGGAAGCCGTGGACAGGGATGCAAAAGGAGAAACGGCCACTCTTTTTCGCCTGCTGGGGCGTGCCTTGAGCGGAAACGGGGTGTCCTGGGATGAGATTATAACGACCGGAGTGAATCAGGTCTGTCGGGATCAGGCCGCCACGGTCGCAGACGACCGTCCGGGAGCGGTACAGGAGGTCCAAAGGGGGGATGAAGCCCCGGATGTCGCAGATTTCGACGAGCTTTCGTTTCCCGCTCCCGAGGAGGATCTGGACGCCGAAGAAATCGATTTGACCGAGCTTGAAGAGGATGTGAAGACACGCACGCTCGCGGATCTGCTTGCATACCAGGATGAGTTTGACCAGGCTTTGCGTATTTATGAGCAGTTGTACGAGGGAGCCACAACCCCTGAGGATAAGGATCTTTTCAGGTCTCGAATGGACGAGATGCATGAGAAGATGAAACAGCAGGGTGTGGAAGAATCCGGGGAGTCCGGGGAGTCCGGTGGGCTCGATGTCCAGGATCCGGTACTGGAATCGGAAGATAAAAATCAGACATCTTCCCGGGTTGTTGATACGTTGGAAGCTTTGGCCGACAGGCTCGATCGAAGAGATACCGGGGACCGGGAGTGAATCGAATTATTCAAAAATCCACGAGGATGTGCAAGGAGGATCTGCGACCCATGAAATATATAGTGGCCCTGTTGGCCTGTCTTTGTCTTTGCTCCGGCTGTAACCCCTGGAAAACGACCAAAGGGGTATATAAAGAGTACGTCAATCCCGAACCCAGACTCTGTCTGGATGTGCAGGCGGCATGCACTCCGGGCGAACTGCGGCAGGCTTCCGTCTTCGGTCCGGTCGATATTCGCCTTGATGCGTTGCGGGAGGGGCTGAGCGCCCGTGACAGTTTCCCCGGGGACAGGTGGTTTGAGGAAACCAGAGGTCTGTTTCCCTGGCTGGAGGTGCTTACTGCGGTGGATATGACCGGGGATGTACTGGTTCAGGACTCGGTGAATTCGGAGATTCCCGTTGACAGGCTTCTTGCCTACGGGGATGAGTGGAAGGATCGCGATGCGCGAATGATCGTCGCTTCCGGGGCAAATGGGATACGTGTTTTTCTGGGCACTCCCTTTTTCAGAGGGACGACGCTTCAGGGGCTGCTTGTGGCCGGTTTCGATCCGGAGCTGATGGCCGGATTCTCACCTGCACCGGATAGTCTGGGCATTATAGCCGACGGAGCTCCGGCCTGGCTTGGCGCGAACGTGGCCGACGGGGCAGGTTCGGTTGATACCAGCTGGAAGGAGATGGTCGCCTCGGGTGTTCGGGGGCGGATTTCTGCAGGGACGGGTGATATCGCGTGGATCGGCAGACGTTTTGGGGACAAATGGATCGTTTATCTCGTTTCGATGTAAATCAGCAGGAGTCGAAGTGAAGCAGCATGTGACGGTGATTGAGCATATTTTGCAGCACCAGGGGCGGATGCCCATGGCGACGGGGAGATTGACCCGCCTTTTGAACGGCCTCATTCTGGCTGCCAAGATCATTTCCCGCGAAGTGACCAAGGCCGGCCTGGTTGATGTGCTGGGCATGACCGGGGACGTCAATGTCCAGGGGGAGCAGGTCCAGAAACTCGATGATTTTGCCAACCGGGTCATTATTTACCGGATGCAGCAGGTCGGGGTACTCTGTGCCATGTCATCGGAGGAAAACGCTGATCTGATCGAGATCCCCGATACGTTTGATCAGGATGATTATATTTTGGTCTTCGACCCCCTGGATGGATCCTCGAATATCGATGCCAATGTCAGTATCGGGACCATTTTCGGTATTTATCGAAAAAAAGATGCCTCAGTACCGGGAGTGACTCTGGGAGATGCTCTGCGCAAGGGAGCTGAGCAGGTAGCTGCAGGTTATTTCATTTATGGGTCGTCCTGCATGATGGTCTATACGACAGGTAACGGGGTACATGGGTTCACATTGGATCCCAGTGTAGGAGAATTTTTACTTTCCCACCCTGATATCCGAATACCGGAACAGGGAAAAACCTATTCTGTAAATGAAGGCTATTGGCACTATTGGGACGATTCGGTGAGAGAGGCAATAACATATTTCAAATCTACGAACAATGCATTGAAGCGTCCGTATAGTTTGCGTTATATAGGATCTCTGGTGGCTGATTTTCATAGGAATCTCCTTTATGGTGGGATATTTATGTACCCAGCTGATAGCCGAGAGCCCAAAAAACCACATGGTAAGCTGCGTTTGCTGTGTGAGGCAGCTCCTCTGGCGATGATCGTCGAGCATGCCGGTGGAATGGCCACGGACGGTGTCAATAGGATTCTCGATATTGAGGCTGAAGAACTGCATCAGCGCGTACCGCTGTATATCGGGTCCCGCAATGATGTGCTCAAGGTTCGGGAATATATGAAGGCCAAGGGGCAATAATGCTTTGCCTCGGTATTGAATCTTCTTGTGATGAGACCGCCATGGCTCTGGTGCGTGATGGCAAGCTCGTCGCTGAAAGGGTTTCCTCCCAGGTCGCCATGCATTCCGTTTTCGGCGGGGTGGTTCCTGAGCTTGCCTCCCGGGAGCATCTGCGGCTTCTCGACCCTTTGCTGACCGGGGTTCTCAAGGATGCCGGCGTGCACCGCGGGGAGATCGACCTGATCGCAGCGGCCCGAGGCCCCGGCCTGCTGGGCAGCCTTCTGGTCGGCCTGGGGTTTGCCAAAGGGCTTGCTCTGGCCCTGGATCGGCCGCTGATCGGGGTCAACCATCTCCATGCTCATCTTCTGGTTGCAGGGCTGGAGGAGCCACTTGGTTTTCCGGCTCTCGGTCTTCTTGTGTCCGGCGGGCACACCCATGTGTATCGCATGACTGCTCCTGATTCGTTTCAACTGCTCGGCAGGACCCTAGATGACGCTGCTGGAGAAGCTTTTGACAAGGTGGCAAAGTTTCTCAATTTCCCGTATCCTGGAGGTCGATTTATCGATGATCTCTCCCAGGGAGCGAGTATTGACGAGTCGCTTTTTCCGCGTCCCTATCTGGATAACGATAACCTCGACTTCAGTTTCAGCGGGTTGAAAACCTCTGTGGCAAATTATGTGGCAAAACACCGTGATCTGATTCTGCCGGCCATGGATACCTTTCTCGATCCGGGGTTTGTTGCGAGTGAAGATTTGAAAAGGATCTGTGCTTCTTTTAACTGGGCTGTTGCATCCACGTTGCAGGTTAAAATTGAGCGAGCCCTTGATGCATTTCCCGAAACCGAATTCCTGTACGTTGCCGGCGGAGTGGCCGCCAACAGTATGATCAGACAGATCATGGGGGCAACGGCGGACAGGAGGGGGGTCCGGTTGATCCTTCCGCGTCCGGGACTATGTACCGACAACGGTGCCATGGTGGCCTATCTCGGGTTTCTTCTTGGATCACTCGGATATCGCCATGGTCTGGACCTTGAGGCGATTCCGCGAGGGCGCCCCATTCCGGATGATTTTGTCGCTGCGTCCTGAAAAGGGCCGGTCTTCGTCCTCCGTTGCTTGACAGGGGGGCACGTGGCAACTACTTGTTTTCTTCATACTCGAATTACGATCGTACGTATAACCGGAGCATGTGATGTAAGGTCGCGTGCCACTTCAAACAAGGAGAATATGATGGCTAATCAAGTGACGGACAGCTCCTTTGAAGCTGAAGTACTGCAGTGTGATCTGCCCGTACTGGTTGATTTCTGGGCCCCCTGGTGCGGACCCTGCCGGGCCATTGCCCCGGTGGTCGAAGAGTTGGCTCAGGAGTATGCCGGCCAGCTCAAGATTCTGAAAATGAATGTTGATGAAAACCCGAGTTCTCCCGGGAAGTATGGTATTCGGGCCATCCCGACACTCATTCTGTTCAAGGGCGGGGAAGTTGTCGAGCAGTTGACCGGCGCTGTTTCCAAGGCCAGCCTGAAGCAGATGATTTCCGAGAAGGCCCTTTAAAAGATGAAACGGTATGACGCTATCGTCATCGGGGGCGGACCGGCAGGAATGACGGCCGCCCTTTATCTTTTGCGGGCCGGCAGATCCCTGGCCTGGGTGGAGCCGTTTGCTCCTGGAGGCCAGGTTCTTTCCACCGAACGGATAGATAACTACCCAGGTTTTCCTGAGGGGTTGATGGGTTTTGAGCTTGCGGACCGTTTTGCCGAGCATTTGAAAAGTTTTTCTTTTGACACCTATGGGGAGCAGGTTGATGGGCTGCGTGTCGGACGCGAAGGTCATCAGGTGCAGATCGGCGAAGACTCGATTGCTTCCAAAGTCGTTGTCGTATGTACCGGCGCCAGGTGGCGCAGTCTCAATGTTCCCGGCGAATCCCGTTTGACCGGTAAAGGTGTTTCCTACTGCGCCGTTTGTGACGGCAATTTTTATCGTGATCAGGTTGTGGCCTGTATCGGTGGCGGAGATTCTGCATTGGAGGAGTCTCTTTATCTTGCTAAGATTGTTAAGAAAATTCATTTAATACACAGACGGGACGAATTTCGGGCCATCAAGATCTACCAGGATAAGGTTTTGGCCGAACCCAAGATTGAAGTTCACTACAACACTGTTGTGCGTGCCTTCCAGGGGGAGAACACTCTGACCTCGCTGTTGACAGAGAACGTTCAGAGCAAAATACAAACGGAAGTCGAGGTCGACGGTGCGTTTGTGTTTGTAGGCCATGACCCCCAGGCAGATTTTTTGCCGGCCGATGTCCACTGTGATGAGTGTGGGTTTGTGGTCACGGATACGGAGATGCGGACAAATGTTCCGGGCATTTTCGCGGCTGGTGACATTCGCTCCAAGCTGTGTCGACAGGTTTCCACTGCTGTTGGTGATGGAGCCACGGCCGCCAATAGCGCAAGCATTTATCTGGAATCTTTTGATGATTAAAAATATTGTTCGCTGTCTTGTTGTTGTCGGTTTCCTGGCCCTTAATTCGGGGTGCGGGGTTATCGACTATTATTTTCTGACTCCTCCCGAGGACACCGCCAGAGAATTGGTCGAAGCCGGTAACGATGCCATGCAGTCCAAGGAATACGGAAACGCCATTGAGTATTATACCAAGCTCAAAGATCGTTATCCGTTCAGTCCCTTTACTCCTGAAGCGGAACTCAAATTGGGTGATGCCTATTTTCTGGATGAGCAATTCCGAGCGGCATCTGAAACATACAGGGAGTTTGAAGCATTACATCCACGGCATGAAGCGATTCCCTACGTGCTTTTTCAGATTGGGCTTTCCGGATACAAACAATTCGAAACCATTGATCTTCCGCAGCAGTCGACAGCGGAGGCTCTTGAGTATTTCAGGCGGGTAGTGGAAACATATCCCGGGACACCGTATGCCGTCCAGGCTCAGGAATATATCGTCAAATGCCGGAGGCATCAGGCGGAACATGAAATTTTTGTAGCCGATTTCTATTGGCGCACGAAAAGATATAAAGCTGCCTGGCAAAGGTATTCTTTTGTTGCCGAAGAGTTTCCGGAGATTGAAGATGTTCGGGATTATGCCATGGCCAGGGGAAAGGTGGCGTATCTTAAGCATCAGGAGGCCGTCTCCACCCGTAGTCTTGAGGCGGAAAACGGATCCTGGAAACAGTATTTCGATTGGCTTTAGGTTTCAAGCAAAAGGTGTTTCATTGGGGCCCGGATTAGCTCCTAGTCTGGATTCAATAAAAAAAAGCGGCTTAAGCCGCTTTTTTTTATTGAATAAATGAAGATCTTGACGTTATGATTCATTTACCATTTTTAAAAGACGCACGGCCGGAGTCGAATCAGGGAACGCATTATGACCATTTTTTTATCTGAACGTGTAGAACAATACCGCTTTGCGGACCATGAGTTGTCTGCCGCCTATGAACGGGTCGGGGCTGCAACGAGATCCCGTCTCAAGCAGAATATTGCCTGGAACGCAGCGGTCAACGGGATTCCGGGCGGAGATGTGGTTACAGCCCGGACTATCAGGCGGCAGGGTGGGCGGCTTGTGACTGAACGAACTGCAATGGACTGGACGCTGGTCCTGGCAGGAAACGGGTATCTTTCTCCCGGACCTGTTCTGGCTGGATGCGTTTATCCGCTCTGGGTCGGGGTCCCGGAAGTCGTGGTACTGCGTGAGGCCGGAAAAGCCCCTGTTCCGGACGGGATACTCGCCGGATTGGAACTGGCCGGGTTGGAGAGTTTTGGAGAATGTTCGGCTGAGGAAGTGCTGGACACGATTCGTTTTGCGCAGGAGACTGGCGGACACGGATCTATTCTTGTCCTTGGAACCCTGTCCTCCGTTGTCGAAGCCGGGCTGGGTGAAGTGGACATCCCTGTACACAGATTGGGAACTCGAGGACGGGTCGATACAATTCACGTACTGTGCGATGATGTTTCGGTGTGGGACTGGGATTTTCTGGCCGGGGCCTATCCCGGGGCGACATTTGTGGTCGGCGGAGTGGAGTGCGGATCTGCCGTCGAGTGTCTTCCCGCCGGGGTTGACGCTGTGCAGTGTTCGAGAGACAAGCTCTTTTTGAGAGAGTGCGATCTTTTTCTTCATCCCGACCCGGCAACTTCCGAACCCGTTTCTGCACGGCTCTGCCTGGGGCCCGGGCAGGAGGGGGCCTGGATCTGGCCGCAGTTGCATCCGGCAATGTTCGAGTACGTGACGATCCGACTTTTTTCGTAACACAGCAGGGGGGGTATCCGTGACGACATTGAAGAGTGATCGCTTTCTTGAATCGCTCCGCAATCTGGGGATCATTGCCCATATTGATGCCGGAAAGACAACCCTTACGGAGAGAATACTTTTTTATTCCAATCGGATTCACAGGATGGGGGAAGTCCATGACGGAAATGCGACCATGGATTTCATGCCCGAGGAGCAGCAACGGGGGATCACCATCGGTTCGGCGTGTACGACCGTTGCATGGAAGGGGGTGACGCTCAACATCATTGACACCCCCGGGCATGTGGATTTTACTGTGGAAGTGGACAGAGCCCTGCGCGTTCTGGACGGAGTGGTCGGTGTTTTTTGCGCTGTCGGTGGGGTGGAGCCGCAAAGTGAAACCGTCTGGCGGCAATCCGAGAAATATCACATTCCAAAGCTGGCCTTTATCAATAAAATAGACCGCCCGGGTGCGGATTTCGAAGGGGTGCTCGATTCCATGCGCGAAAAGTTGGGAGTGGAGCCGCTGGTGATGCAAATTCCCCTGGGAGAGGGTGCTGACTTCACCGGCGTCGTTGATGTGCTGCAAATGGAAAAACTGATTTTTTCTTCGTCGTCCAGGGGGGCTGAATTTGAACGGCTTCCCCTTGATGAACGGGAACTGGCCCGGGTCAGACCATGGCATAATCGTGTTCTGGAAACTCTGGCGGACCATGATGAAGAGATTTTTGAAGCCTATCTTGAGGGGAAGGAGGTCTCCCCGGACCACCTTCGGTCCGTTATCCGTCAAGGGACCATCGGCCTGAAATTTGTCCCTGTTTTTTGCGGTTCCGCCTTGCGCAATATAGGTGTCCAGCCTTTGCTGGACGGGGTTGTTTCCTATCTTCCTTCCCCGTTGGAAGTCCCCGCTGCCGAAGGAGTGGACCCCGTCAGCAGACAGAAAAAGCGATTCGACGTCGCACCCGGGGCTCCCCTGTCAGCTCTGGCGTTCAAGGTCTTCATGGAAAAAGGTCGAAAGCAGGTCCTGCTGCGGATTTATTCCGGAACCCTTCGGGAAGGGGATAGTGTGTACAATGCCACGCAGGGCTGTACGGAACGTGTGGCGAGGCTGTACCGCCCCCATGCCGGGCACAAGGAGAAAATTGAGCAGGGGACTGCCGGTCAGATCGTCGTCGTTGTCGGGCTGAAGCAGACCAGAACCGCCGATACCCTGTGCTCTGCGGATGATGCTCTGCTCCTTGAGCGTATCAGTGAGTACAGGCCGGTGCTGACTCTGGCCCTGGAGGCGAAAAATTCCGAGGAGGAAGAAAGGCTGGAGTCGGCCCTGGAAAAACTGCTTCAGGAAGACCCTACGTTGCTGAGCGAACGAAATGTGGATACGGAACAGATAATGCTTTCCGGTATGGGCGAGCTGCATCTGGAGGTTGTCCTGGATCGATTGCTGAGGGAATATCATGTTCCGGTCAGGGCAGGACAGCCCCAGGTGGTCTATCAGGAGACCATTCGGACCGGCGCTGCGGGGGCAGGAGAGTTTCGACGCACTCTTGGGGATGACCTCCATTTTGGTTGGGTCAGCCTGGAGGTGGAACCCGGGAAGCGTGGAAAAGGAAATGAAATCATCATGGAAGTCGACCGGGAGCAATGGGCGCCTTCACTGGTTGAAGGAGTGTACGACGGGATTGTTGACGCTCTTCAGGCCGGGGTGATCGGAGGACATCCTGTGCTGGATGTTCGGGTCAGGGTGAAAGGGTTGCGGGATCCCGGGCATGAGGGAACCGTGCTCGGTTTCAGAATGGCTGCGGTGAATGCGCTGAAAAACATCCTTCCCGATGCGGAGCCTGCTCTGCTGGAACCCCTGATGTGGGTTCAGGTTTTTGCCCCGGATGAGTTTGTGGGTGAAAGTATCTCCCTGCTCGGCGCGCGCGGGGCCAAGATTGAAAACATGTTTGACAGCGGAGGGAGAAAAATTATCCAGGCGCTGACTCCCCTTAGGCAATTGTTCGGTTTTTCGACCGCGCTTCGTTCCGCTACGCAGGGACGGGCCGGAATGACCATGCGTTTCGAGCGGTTCGATGTTCTGGAGTGACTGATTCGGCCTGAAGGCTGTTTCGGTTCAACGACTCTTTCGGCATTGGTATCAGCTCTGTTTGATGAATCAATTCTTACTCAGGAGGTAGCTATGGCTCAGATCAGGAAGATTCTATGCGCAGTTGACTTTTCGGATACGAGCAAGCAGGTTGTCGATTACGTGCTAACGTTGTCCAGGGCCTTCGAGGCCGAGATCAAGGTCCTTTATGTCGCACCTTCTCTTACGCAGTATGTAGGGTTCCATGTTCCTCCGACCTCCATCGAGAATTTTGTGGGAGAAATCGTGGCCGGAGCGGAGAAGTCCATGGACGTATTCATTGAGGAACATTTTACCGGGGCCAGGGCCGAGGGCCATGTTTCCACCGGATATGCGGCGGAAGAAATACTGGCATATGCGGATCAGACCAAGGTGGACATGATCGTTATGGGCACGCACGGGCGTAAGGGGATCGATAGAATTCTGTTCGGATCGGTTGCGGAAAAGGTTGTCAAAAGTGCTCCCATGCCGGTTCTGACAGTTCGTCCCGAATGACATTCGGCTGTTTTGAAAGATAAAGCCCCGCCTCAGGCGGGGCTTTTTAAAATGATCATTTTTGGAGATGCCGTGGCGGTTTTTTCACTGTTCCAAAAAAAAAATCCGGTCTGCGGTCTTGATCTGGGAACGGATTGGATGAAGGTCGTCCGCGTTGCTCCCGAGGGCAGGAAGGTCCGCCTGACGTCCATGGGGAGAATGGTCCGTCCTTTGGACGGCAAGGACCAGGCAGAAACGGTGAGTGGTGCGTTACGTGTGATGTTGAACCGCTTCGGGCTCAAGGACCGTGTCGTGGTTTCCTCTATGGCCGGGCACGACGTGATCATCAAGCGGGTCTCACTGCACCCTCCTTCGGACAAGGGGCTGGATGCGGCAATACGTAAGGAAGCCCGGCAGTACATCCCCTTTGATGTCAGTGACGTGTATCTTGACTATCAGGTTGTGGGGCAGGGTGGGGCAGAGGAGGCACTCGATGTCCTGCTGGTGGCCAGCAAAAAGAAAGTGGTCCACGGGCTCGAGCAGACCCTGGACCGGGCAGGGATTTCACTGTCCGTCGTGGACGTGGACGCGTTTGCCCTGAACAACTGTTTCGAATTTAATTATCCCGAACGTATTGAGGAGCCGGTGTACCTGCTGGATATCGGAGCGCAGCAGAGTATATTCAGCGTATACTGGCAGGCCCACCCCTTTTTTTTGCGCGAGGTGCCTTTTGGGGGGCGAAACCTGACCCAGGACCTGGCTCGCTCTTTAAATGTCAGTCGGGTTGAGGCTGAAAAGCTTAAGGTCGCCGGAGATGCGGGAGAAACCGGAAAGGACAGGGATGGTGCGCGGCGTCAGGTACGTGCAACAGTGCTGAACTGGGTGGAAGAACTGCGCAGGCTGATCGGTTTTTATCAGTCCCTGGTTCCCGACGCCAGGCTGGCGAACCGGCTTATGCTGTCTGGAGGGGGAAGTCTGGTGACCGGCCTTGAGGACGTTCTTGCAGAGGAACTCGGGCTGACCGTGGAGTATCTCGACCCCTGGCGAAATATTCTGGTCGACGACAATCAGTTCGACAGGCACTATCTGAAGCAGACCGGACCGCAGTTTGCCGTGGCAGCCGGTCTGGCTCTGCGCGAACTTGTCCATAGCGGCAAACGGTCGTGAAACAGCAGCTACGATAAGGCGAGCCGTCATGATCAGAATCAATCTCCTCCCACGACAGAAAAGGGTCAAGGTGACCAATGCCCGCAAGGAAGTCTGGTTGTGGGCTTTGTTGTTGCTTTTCGTTCTCTCGGGTATCGGAAGTTCCCTGTTCTGGATGAACTCCACTATTGATTCCCTGGAGCGGGACAAGGCGGCCAAAACAGCGGTTCGGGCCACACTGCTTACCAAGGTGGCCAAGGTCAATTCATTGAAAAGGAAACTGGCCGAGGTGCAGCGCAAAATTCAGGTTATCCGGGAGATTCGGGAAAAGCAGAGTCTTCCCGTGCGCTACATCGACGTTCTGGTGAGCAGGATGCCCGAGGCAAAGATCTGGTTCGAGGCTTTTTCCCTGGGGGCAGACGGACGCATGGATATTCGAGGGGTCGCGTTGAACAACCAGTCTTTTGCCTCCTATGTGGAGCAGCTGCGCCGATCAGAATTCATTTCCGGGGTGGTCACCAGGCGTACCTCCCGAAGAACCGTTCAGGGATTTGACCTCGTGGAATTCACCGTCAACGTGATGGCCGGACCGGCTCCGTCCCCGGAGAAGGACAATGGCTAAAAGTTCGGTGCTGGATCGATATAATGAGCTGACGTCACTTCGGAAGCTCCTTTTGGGCGTCGGGGTCACCGTTCTCATAGGCGGGCTGTTCTGGTATTTCGTTCTGGGCCCCGGCCTGAAGCGCATTGATGTTTTGAAAAAAGAGATTACTCAGATCGAGGCGAATATCGCGGCCTACCGGATAGCTGCGTTGAAGCTGCCGGTTGTGCAAAAGGAATACGAACGGAATGAACGAGTCTTTCTTCTGGCCTCGGCTCTGCTTCCGGAAGACACCCAGGCCCTGGAAACGCTCCTGGCATCTTTTGAAAAACTGGGAAAGGACGAGGGAGTGGATTTCCTTCTGTTCAGCCCCGGAAAGGAGAATCAGAAGGACTTTTACGCCTCCCGTTCCGTAAGTCTCCGGATTCAGGGTCAATTTCAAAATATGATGCGGTATCTGGATAGATTGTCGCATCTCGACCGACTGGTAACCATTTCCAGGCTCGTGCTGCAGCCGCAGCAGAAAGAGAACGGGGTGACCCTGGTCGCAGATACCACCCTGATGGTCTACCGGTCCTTGAGCGAGGCGGAGATCAAGGCCAGGGAAGCGGCCAAGAAAGGAAAGAAAAAATGAGTTTTTTCAGATCTGTCCTCCAGGCAGGCAGCAGCCGGTCTGATCGGCCCCCCAGTTCTTTTCAAGGACGTTTTTGCGTAAAGGCGTTGCGCAGTCATGAGGCCGCCGGCGGCCGGGAAGGTCGGGGGAGGGCACACTACTTCTATTGCCTGTTTTGGGTTTGGCTGATTTTTTTTGCCTGCAGTATTCCCGGCCTGGCCGCACCTGCTCCGGGCTCCGGGGGGGATGCAGCGAATTCGAAGGAAGATGTCCCTTCCTGGATCACTCCTTCGCCCTATGTGTACGATTCCACCGGAAAGCCCGATCCTTTTCTGCCGTTTATCCGTAAGGTCGCTGAGGAACGTCTGACCCCCGCCTCAACGGAGGGAGACCGGCCCAGGACACCTCTGGAACAGGTCGAGGTCAGGGAGCTGCGTCTGGAGGGGATCATCTGGAATGCTGATGCTCCGGACTCGGCCATGGCCATGGTTGAGTTGCCGGACGGAAAGGGGTTTATTCTCCGTACGGGAATGGTTGTGGGAAAACGGCAGGGGACCGTGGAAAAGATCGGGCAGGATCTGGTTTCCGTTCGTGAACGCTATGTGACACTGTTCGGCGAAGAGAAGGAACGTGATGTCGTGCTGAAATTATATTCCGGAGATGGAAAAAAACAATGATGACCCCAGGCAGAAATCAGGTGCAAATGAGATTTTTCCCGGTGTTGTTCTGTGCGCTGTTTGTTCTTAGTGTGCTTAGCGGATGTTCTGCGGGACGAGTTGGTTCGGCAGGTCTTGATTCGCACACCGCAAAGGAGGGGACCCCGGGGGATTCTCCTTCGCCATCGGCGGTAACCGGTTCCTGGAAACCGGAACAGATCGGGGAAGGTGGCCGGGTTGATCTGGCAGTCTCCGGAAAGCATACGGTTCTCTCGCTCCCTGTACCGGCCGGCACCGATGTTTCGCCGCAGGTAAAAGGAAAAACTCTGCGTCTCGCATTTAGTCCTGCTCTGCCCGCACTTCATCTTCCGGAAAAAGGGACAGGGATGATCCTATCTCTGGCCAGGGATTCTTCCGGATCGGATTCCGGCAATGTCGCTTCTCTTCAGGTTACGCTTTCGGGTGATTTTCAGTTTATGTTTTCCAAGCCGAGTCCGGACATTCTTCGTGTGTACTTTTTACCGGATCGCTCCGGATCCTCGGAACCGGTTGTTGATACCGAAAAATCCTCGCAGGCCACGGTTCGGGACATCGGGTTCACACAAAATGAGCAGGGGCATCTCCTTGTGCGTCTCAAGGCTGATACCAGCCTGCAGCCCCTGCCGCTTCCGGCCGGGGACGACCGAATTCGAATTCTCCTTCCGAATGCTTCCGTACCTGCCTGGTACGCCAAGCTGTACAAGCTTCATAAATTTTCCACGGAAATCCGGTCGGTTTTGCTCAGGAATGGACCCGATGGGGCTGAACTGCTGTTTTCGGTTCAGAGCCGGGTTCCCATGCAGGTCATTTCTTCACCGGAGGGAGTGTTGATCACACTGCACACTTCTCCCTCCTCCCTGCAGCCGATTCCCGCTCCTGCAGATTCTAAAAATCGCTCGGGGGATTCTGCGGAATCTGCCCTTAAGGGCGACGAGAATCATCTGCAGGAATTGACCACCCTCTTTCCGGGAATGAAGAGCAGTTATACGGGACGTCGCGTTTCTCTTGATTTTCAGGACGCGGATGTTGAGCACGTGCTGCGTCTCCTTGCCGAAGTCAGCGGATATAATCTTATCATTGATCAGGGCGTGG
>JAWLGC010000087.1:0-10780 GCA_041685265.1 Desulfomicrobiaceae bacterium
TTTACTGATTCAAGAGCCTGAAATTCAAAGTAAAATTTGAATACCGGACGATACATTTAAGAAATTTGAGAATTTAAGAAATTTCAGAAATTGAAAGAGTAGGCGCTAACGTCTTATAGTTTCTCAAATTTCTTAAATTTGAAATTTCTAATTTAGTAAAAAGGACCTGAACAATTACAAATGAAGTAACCATTCACTTCTGGCAAAATAGCTAATGATTACAGAAACCAATAGAATTTAGGGGATTATGGGCAGGGGCCGGACAATCCTGTAATCCTGTGACGAAGGAGCATAATCCATCTCATCCCGAAGCGGGCACCTGCATACCTGCAAAATGGAAAACCGTCATGGTGGACACGGTCAAGCAACCGGAACCCTGCTTCATTAGAAATAAAACTGAACATGAAACCGGTCGATTGTCAATTTTTTGGCACAACTGATATCGGGACAGAACCCGAACAAAAAAGATCTTGCATCTCATCAAAGCAGCAGGTAAATTTGAAAATTGATATCAACATTTCACCCCCCCCACCCCTTATGATTCTTGTCATTACCAAATGTGATCAATGTCCCCTTTGCGTCAAAACGACCACCGAACGCATGTGTAATGTGGCCACCCCTCCCCGGCGCCCCATACACGACGACGCGGTCAGGCCGACCTGGTGTCCCCTGCGCAAGGAGCAGATCGTCATTCGCGACTTCAAATGAGCCCCCTTTTGATCATTTTCTCTTGACGGCTGCTGCTTTTTTCAGACATAAAAAGCAGTTAATCATTTCTGAACGATCATCGAGGCAGTATGAACAAAAGCGAACTTATCCAGTCACTGGCCGAGGATTGCGGAATTTCACCGGAAGAAGGCGTGATCATAGTGGACACTTTTTTCGACTCCATCAAGGAGACACTCGTTGATGACGGCCGGGTCGAACTCCGCGGTTTCGGGAGCTTCCAGATGAAGGACTACAAGGGATACCGGGGCCGGAACCCCAAGACCGGAGAACCGGTACAGGTCCAGCCCAAAAACATGCCTTTTTTCAAGGCCGGAAAAGGACTGAAGGAACTTATCAACGACTGAATCCTCCCCGAATTTCGTGCCGAGCCTCCTCTCAATATTTGACAGAAGGGCAAGTTCCTTCTATCGAGGAACTCGGATTTATAGTTCTAAACCATATCCTGGGGAAAACACCATTTAAGGAGGTTAACACCTATGGCTACTGTTGAATTCAAAGGAAAATCGTTCGAAGTTGACGAAGACGGCTTTCTCCTGAAGTTTGAAGAATGGACTCCTGAGTGGGTCGATTATGTCAAGGAAAGCGAAGGCATCACCGACATCTCCGACGCACACCAGAAGATCCTCGACTTTCTGCAGGACTACTACAAGAAAAATGGAATCGCACCCATGGTGCGCATCCTGTCCAAGTCCACCGGCTACAAGCTGAAGCAGATCTACGAGCTGTTCCCCTCCGGACCCGGCAAGGGAGCATGCAAAATGGCCGGTCTGCCCAAGCCTACCGGTTGCGTCTAGTTCGACATCGAGCAGAGACACAAAAAAAGCCCCGCCAAGCGGGGCTTTTTTTGTGTGAACGACCCTTCATCCCGGTCTTATCCTGTTCGGCCATAGACCTCGGCCATCTCTGAAAGCGCCGTAGCCACATCCTCACACAAGTCCTGCCTGCGCACCCGCCAGGCCCAGTTTCCCCCGCTCTTCCCGGGGGTGTTCATCCGCTGCCCATGTATTCCTGGAACATCCTGCAGGGGAACAATACACAGCCCGGCCACCGAAGCCATAGCCAGCCGGAGCATGGACTCGGCTATGTGCTCCCGGTCTCTTCTTCCGAACGCTCCGATATACCTTCGAACCAGTTCCCGCCCCTGATCATCCAGCTCCCGGGCAAACCACGCCGAAACCGTATTATTGTCATGGGTTCCGGTATACACCACGGTGTTGTGTTCAAAATTGTGCGGCAAATACTCATTGGCCGCAAACTCCCCGTCAAATGCGAACTGGAGCACCCGCATCCCGGGAAATCCATACCTGCTCATGAGTTCCCGAACATCCTCGGTGATCATTCCCAGATCTTCGGCAATCAGGGGCAACTCTCCCACCTCCCGGACCAATGTGTCAAAAAGATGTCTTCCCGGACCGGGTATCCAAACCCCGTTTTCAGCTGTCTTCTCCCCGGCCGGGACCTGCCAGTATGCTGCGAACCCGCGAAAGTGGTCCAGCCGGACCATATCAAAACAGACCATGGCATGCGTGATCCTGTCGACCCACCACGCAAACCCTTCTTCACTCTGACGCTTCCAGTCATAGACCGGGTTGCCCCAGAGTTGACCGGTTTTGCTGAAATAGTCAGGAGGAGCTCCGGCCACGTAGACGGGCCTCCTTTGCCTGTCGAGCTCGAACAGCTCCGGCCTGCTCCAGACATCACAGCTGTCGAGACTCACATAGATGGGAATGTCTCCCATGATCCGGATATCCCGCTCATTGCAATACGCCTTGAGCGCCTCCCACTGCTCATAAAACAAAAACTGGAAAAACATCTCTCGAAACACCGCGTAGGAGAGTCTTTCCCGCCACGACGCCACGGCCTCCGGGTCCCGCATCCGGATGGGATCCGGCCACTGATACCACGGCTGCCCGTTGAAATGCTCCTTCAGGGCTGCAAACAGTGCATATTCCTCAATCCAGGCCCGGCACTGCTCCCGAAACTCCGAAAACCGTTTCAGCCCGCGAAGACGGGGCAGCGCCAGATCAAAGGCGTGATCCAGCAGACCCTTTTTCCAGGTCCGAACCTGATCGTAGTCCACCCGGTCAGTCGGAAAATCCGGGGCACCTTCCAGATCCTTCCGCCGCAGCCATCCCTTTTGGACCAGCTCTTCCGGGCTGATAACCAGAAAATTCCCCGCAAAAGCGGAATAGCCGCTGTACGGAGAATCCCCGGCCCCTCCGTTGACAGGAGACAGGGGCAGTACCTGCCAGCACCGCTGGCCGGCCTGCTGCAGAAAATCCGCAAAGGCAAAGGCACCGGGGCCGAAGTCCCCCACCCCGAAACGGGACGGCAGAGAGGTCACATGGCAGAGAATGCCGCTGTTTCGATGTGCCATCCAGTCCCTGAAGCAAAAAGAGCGACCGCTGTTCATGCTTCGGGCTCCAGAAAAACCACGCCAAGAGGGGGCAGGGTCAACAGCATCGAGGCCGGAAAGTCCCGACTTCCTCCCGGGCCGGCTTCCACCCGCCCCTGATTGCCCACGCCGGAACCTCCGTAGCATTCGGCGTCGCTGTTCAGCACTTCTCTCCACCCTCCGGCCAGGGGCACCCCGACACAATACTCTTCCCGCACCACCGGCGTACAGTTGCAGACCACCAGCACCGAGCTGCCCTGCGAATCCCGGCGAAAAAAACTAAGCACGCTCTGGTCCGCATCACAACAATCCTCCCACTTGAACCCCTCGGGGTGAAAGTCACGTTCATACAGGGCCGGACACTTCCGGTAGTACCGGTTCAGATCCCTGACCCAGGCTGCCAGGCCGCTGTGCATGGGGTCTTCCAGCAGATGCCAGTCCAGGCTGCGGTCGTGGTTCCATTCGGCCCACTGCCCGAATTCGCCCCCCATGAACAACAGCTTCTTTCCGGGCTGGCCGAACATGTACCCGTACAGCAGACGGAGATTGGCCAGCTTCTGCCACATATCCCCGGGCATCTTGCCCGCCAGGGACCCCTTGCCGTGCACGACCTCGTCGTGGGACAGGGGAAGCACAAAATTTTCCGTGAAGGCATACCAGATGGCAAACGTCAGTTCATTATGGTGAAATTTTCGAAAGACCGGATCATTACTGAAATAGTTCAGCGTATCGTGCATCCACCCCATGTTCCATTTCAGACCGAACCCCAGCCCCCCCAGGTACACGGGACGAGAGACCCCGGGCCATGAAGTGGACTCCTCGGCGGCTGTCTGCACATCGGGAAACTCCTCATACACGGCCCGGTTGCAGTGACGCAGAAATTCGACAGCCTCCAGATTCTCGTTCCCCCCGTACTTGTTGGGGATCCACTCCCCCTCCTCCCGGGAATAGTCCAGGTAGAGCATGGAGGCCACCGCGTCCACGCGCAGCCCGTCGATATGGTAGGTGCGCAGCCAGAACAGGGCACTGCTGATCAGAAAGGCTCCTACCTCGTACCTGCCGTAATTGAATATGGCGCTGCTCCAGTCCGGATGAAATCCCTTGCGAATATCCAGATGCTCGAACAGGGCCGTGCCGTCGAACATGGCCAGGCCATGGGCATCCGTTGGAAAGTGGGACGGAACCCAGTCCATGATCACCCCGATCCCGGCCCGGTGCAGATGGTCGACAAAATACATGAAATCCTGGGGTGAGCCATACCTGTTGCAGGGCGCAAAATACCCCACGGTCTGGTATCCCCACGAGCCGTAAAAGGGATGCTCGGTCACCGGAAGCAGCTCCACATGCGTAAACCCCATCTCCGTCACATACTCGGCCAGCGCGTGAGCCAATTCCCGAAACCCCAGCACCCGATCCGGATCGTCCGGACTTCGCTTCCACGATCCGAGATGGACCTCGTACACGGACTGGGGGGCATTCAGGGCGTTCCGCTCTTTGCGGGACGCCATCCAGGCCTTGTCGGTCCATTGGTACGCAAGATCCCAGAGCACGGAAGCGGTGCGGGGCGGCTCCTCCCAGCGCACGGCAAAGGGGTCCCCCTTTTCCAGAACCTGCCCCGAAGGAGTGGTGATCCTAAACTTGTACGCGTGCCCCTTTTCCGCCTCGGGCACGCCCCCCTCCCAGATGCCGGACCCATCTCCACGGGGAACGAGCCGGTTTCGGTCGGGGCTCCATCCATTGAAGTCCCCGCTGACCGCGACTCCGGTCGCGTTAGGGGCCCAGACCGCAAAATCGGCCCCCCGGCCCCCGTCTCTCAAATGGGCTCCGAGTTTCTCCTGCAGCCTGCGGTGTGTTCCCTGTTTGAACAGATAAATATCATGGTCGGTCAACCGGGTGTTCATCGATCCAACGGCGTCGGTATTCATTGGTTCTCCTCGTCTTTTTTGGGTGCCCGACTACATCGCCGGAGGCCGGGTTCGGCGTGACTGGTTCATGGTACACCTTTGGAGGATAGAAGAGGGATACCCTGAAAGCAAGAACTCCCTTAAACAAGCCCATAAAAAAAGGCACGGTTTCCCGTGCCTTGAAAAAAACAAACCAAACCGAATCTAATGATGGGCTTCGTGCATCCCCTCTCGAATTCGGTAGATTGCAGCCACGACAATGGCCCCAAGATAGGTGAAAATGCCCAGCACGCCGAAAATTCCCGGCACGGTGCTGTGCGACATGTTTTTCAAAAGCTCGAATACCACATCCATGATCTTTCTCCTCCGGTAGATGAATTTCGCACCCCATGCGGAACTTTTCACAGACCCTTTTCTTCAAAAAAAGTCAAGGATCTCTATCTGGTTCCGGAAATTTCCTGGAAAAAAGTATCCCGTTCAACCGGGATGAATCCGGCAGACGCAATGTACTGCCTGAGCCGGCCCACGGTCAACCCACTGGGGGATTCGGCCCCGGCCGCGTGCCCGATCTTTTCCTCCACCAGGGTGCCGTCAAAGTCGTCCGCCCCGGCCCACAGAGCCAGCTGAGCGGCCTTGATGCCGGCAAAGGCCCAGTAGGCCTTGACGTGCGGAATATTGTCCAGAAAGAGCCGGGAAACAGCCATCATCCGGAGAAACTCCTCCCCGCTCGGCCCCCTGGCGTTCAGTTCGTTGTTCATGGGCTGGTAGGCCAGGGGGATAAAGCACAAAAAGCCCGAGGTTCGGTCCTGCAGGTCCCTGAGGGCCGACAGGTGCTCAATGCGGTCCTCCCAGGATTCGATATGTCCAAAGAGCATGGTGCAGTTGGTGGGCAGGCCCATGGCATGGGCCTGTTCATGAACATCGAGCCAGACCCGGCCGGAGACCTTTTCCGGGCAGAGCCGCTCCCGCATATGCGGAGCAAACACCTCGGCCCCGCCTCCGGGCAGGGCGTCAAGCCCGGCTTCGCGCAACCGGGTAAAGACCTGCTCCACGCTCATCGCGTACTTGTCGGCCAGAAAGGCGATCTCCACTGCGGTGAAGGCCTTGACCGCCGCCTCGGGGCGACACTCCTTGATGGCCCGGATCAGGTCGAGGTAGTACGCAAAGGGAAGATCCGGATTCAGCCCACCCACGACATGGATCTCCCGGATGGGCTCCTCTGCCCGGGCCAGAATCAGCTCCCGGGCCTTTTCCACGGAATGGATATAGGCCCCCTCGTCACCGGCCCGCTTGCTGAAGGCACAGAACCGGCACGCATTGCTGCATACATTGGTATAATTGAGGTGCTGATTGTACACATAAAACGCCTTGGTGCCGTGCATGGCTGTGCGCCTGGCACAGGCCGCCTCCCCCAGATCATGTACGGGAGCGAAACGGGCCAGGGTCAGAGCCTCATCGGGTGCGAGCCGGTCTCCCCGGGTGATGCGGGCCAGAATATCCGAGCACTGCGTAGTCTTCTGCATAGTCTGTTCACTGTTCATAACGAAGCGTCCATTGCGGGCCGAGCCGAATATCGCTGCCCGGAAGGACTCCGGCCATGCCGAGTACCCGGCTCAAAAGAGATTTTTTGAGTTCCGGACCTTCAACGAGCTCGACGTCCCCATCAAGGCCGAGGCGATCCTTCAGTTCCATCAGGGCCTGCTCCCGGGAGCCGATACGATCCACCAGTCCGACCTGCTTCGCCTGCCGGCCGGACATAGCCCGCCCATCGGCCAGCTCCAGAACCGCTTCCCGGTCCAACCCCCTGGCTTCGGCCACATCGGAAACAAACTGATCGTGTAGGTCGTTCACCAGATCCTGAAAATAGGCCTGCTGCTCCGAAGTCAGCGGGGCAAGAGGAGAACCGGCATTCTTGAGCGGACCGCTGGTCACGCTCTGTTCCCTGATCCCCAGCTTGTCGGCCAGGTCCTTGAAGCTGGTCAACTGCAGTTTGACCCCGATGCTTCCGGTCAGGGTTCCGGGATTGGCCCAGATCGGACTTCCGGCACATGCGACGTAGTAGCCGCCTGAAGCGGCCACCGCGCCCATGGACACGGATACCGGTTTGACCGCGGCCAGGTCCTGCACGGCCTGAAAGACCTCCTGAGACGGGGCCACGCTCCCCCCCGGGGAATTGATGCGCACCAGAACTCCCTTGACGGAATCATCCCGTCGGAGTCTGCCGATCCAGTCATTCACCCTGCGGGACTCCGTGATCGTTCCCCGGATATGAACCATCCCGATCCGTGAGGTACCGAACCAGGGGCCAAAATCGGGCCGGAAAAAATGAAAAAAGGCCATGGCCCCCACAAGGAGGGCCACAGCCGTAAAGATCAGAAAGAACCCGAACAAAAGCGGGTGTTTTTGGCTGAAGTGCAACCGGTTATTCTGCATCCTCTTCCATCTTCTTACGGATCAGGTCGCCCAGGTTGCTTCCGGCCATAGCGGTGGAAGACTGAGCGCGGAATTCCTTGCGGCGCTCGGGCTCTTCCTGCTGCTTGAGGGAGAGGCCCAGACGGCGTTCATCCGCACTGACGTGAATGACCTTGGCTTCGATCTGGTCACCTTCGTTGAAGGCTTCCTTAGGGTTCTTGATTTTTTTCCGGCTCATTTCCGAGACGTGCACCAGACCTTCGATGCCCTCCTCGACTTCCACGAACAGACCGAAATCGGTGATGTTGGTGATGGTGCCGGTAACCAGGGTATTCACGGGGTAGCGGGCGGGAACGTCCAGCCACGGATCCTCGGACAGCTGCTTGATGCCCAGGGTGAACTTTTCGTTTTCCTTGTCCACGGTAAGGACCTTGGCCCGCACAACGTCACCGACCTTGTGCATCTCTCCGGGATGACGGACCTTCTTGGTCCAGGACAGATCAGAGACGTGAATAAGGCCGTCAATGCCGTCTTCGATGCCGATGAACAGCCCGAATTCGGTGATGTTCTTGATGTTGGCTTCAAGCACGGTTCCTTCGGGATATTTCTCGGCCACCAGATCCCAGGGATTGGGGCTGACCTGCTTCATACCCAGGGAGATCCGCTTGCGATCCACATCCACGCCGAGGATGACCACGTCGACTTCGTCGCCGGTACGGACCATCTGGGAGGGATGCCGCAGTTTGCGGGTCCAGGACATTTCAGAGATATGCACCAGCCCTTCGACACCGGGCTCCAGTTCCACAAATGCACCGTAATCCACCAGGTTGGTGACCTTGCCGCTAAGCTTGGCACCCTGGGGGTATTTTTCGGAGATGTTTTCCCACGGATCCGGGACCAGCTGCTTCAGACCCAGAGAAACCTTCTTGGTTTCAGGGTCGAAATTGAGGACCTTCAGATCCAGTTCGTCGCCGAGCTGAACCATTTCCTTGGGATGCTTGATCCGCTTCCAGGACATGTCGGTGATATGCAGCAGACCGTCCAGCCCGCCCAGATCCATAAACACGCCGTATTCCGTGATGTTCTTGACCGTGCCCTGAACCGTCTGCCCTTCTTCCAGAGTCTCCAGAAGCTTGGCGCGTTTGAGCTCCCGCTCTTCCTCGAGCAGGACCCGCCGGGAGACGATGACGTTGCTCCGGCGACGGTTGATCTTCAACACGCGAAATTCGAACTCCTGCCCGACCAGTGCATCCATGTCGGGAACGGGGCGCAGGTCAACATGAGAACCGGGCAGAAAAGCCTCGATCGCATTGATGTCCACGACGTATCCGCCCTTGATGCGACGAATGATGCGGCCTTTGACCTCTTCCTGATCCTCCAGGACTCTTTCGAGCTCATCCAGGACCTGCATCCGCTTGGCTTTTTCCCGGGACAGGGAAATGGTGCCGTCGCGTTCGTTCTTGTTGACCACGTAGACATCGACCTTGTCCCCGACAGCAACGGTTACGTTGCCTTCGCTGTCCAGGAACTCATTGATCGGGATCTGACCTTCAGATTTAAAACTGACATCCACGAGAATGGTCTTCTCGTCGACCTTGACGACCTCCCCACGGACGATCGCTCCTTCCTCGACTTCACCGAAGTCCGAATCAAGATAGTTCTCGAGTGCGGCTTCAAAGTCCATTTCCATATCGTCGAAATCGAAATCGTCCATGCTTTCAGTCGTTGTTTCAGTCATACTCTCAGTCGTTGTTGCGGTTTCATTGTTTTCCATGGTTACCCCCTAAACAAACTAAATTTGGGGTGTCCTAGCAAAAAGAACTTGCAATGACAACCGAAATACCCCATATTTTATTGCTTACAAAAGTGTCATATTCACCTTTTTCCGTCCTCACCCCTCGGCCAGGGTGATCAGGTCATAGGTCTCGGTCTCTTCCACGCGGGCCCGAACCAGATCGCCGGGGCGAATCCGTTCCCCGCTGACATACGTCACTCCGTCCACCTCCGGGGCCTGGAACCGGGTCCGGCCCACAAACAGGGTCGGCCACTCCTCATGGGGGGCGTCCACAAGGACATCAATCTCTTCACCCCAATACCCGGCCAGCAGTTCTTCGCTGATTTCAGCCTGGAGCTCCATGACCAGATCCCGCCGCTCCTGCTTGACCTCTTCCGGAACCTGACCGTCCATGGCAGCGGCCCTGGTTCCGTCCTCGGCATAATAGGGGAACACACCGAGATGGGTAAACCGGACCTCGCGCACAAAATCGAGCAGGGCCCGGAAATGGGTCTCGGTCTCTCCGGGATACCCGACAATAAACGTGGTCCGCATGTGGGCGTCCGGAAAATAGTCACGGACGCGGTCCACCACCCGACGCGGGTCATTGGCGAACGGGCGGCCCATGGTTTTCAGAATCTCCGGATGAGCGTGCTGCAGGGGAATATCGAAATAGGGCAGCAGTGGATCCCCCACCGAAGCCAGAAAAGAGAGGGTCTCCCGTGTCAATCCGGCCGGATAGAGATACATAAGCCTGAGCCAGTCCAACCCCGGCAGAGGGGCAATCCTGTCCACCAGAGTCCGCAGACCATCGTTGAGCCCCAGGTCCCGACCATAGGCGGTCACGTCCTGCCCCACGACAACCAGCTCCCGCACTCCTCCGCGAATCAGGGTCGCGGCCTCCTGTTCCAGAAACTCCGGCGTCCAGCTCCGCTGCCTGCCCCGAATCGACGGAATAGTGCAGAACCGGCAGGCGTTGTCACACCCTTCACTGATCTTCAGATAGGCGTATCCAGGCGGCGTGGACACGGCCCGGGCCAAAGCAGCGGGCAACGTCTCATGCAGGGCCGCCCCCAGCAGCTCCGGCCATCGCCCCTGCTCCTCGATGGTCAAAAACAGATCCACCTCGTCCCGAAGCTCCCGAACCAGTTCCTGCCCGTATCTGGCCACCAGACAGCCGGTCACCGCCAGAAGCGGCCTGGGGGAAAACTCCGCGATCTCCGCGGCCAGTTCCAGGATCATGCTCACGGACTCCTCCACGGCCGGGGCAATGAACCCGCAGGTATTGACCAGGACCACCCGGGCCTGGTCCGTGCGATCCACCTCACGCCACCGGGTGCCCAGGCTTCCGAGCATCCGTTCCGTATCGACCCGATTCTTGGGACAGCCCAGACTCACCGTATATATTGGAATTGCATTCATTTTCACTCTCTTGCAGGTACGTTTACTTCAAACCACGAGTTGTCCCAGAACCGGACCGTATTTCGATCAAAGCCCAGGGCGGCCAGCCGATCCCGGTTGCTCCCCTGATGCCCCCAGAACTCTCCGGAGTATCTGCGGGGCACT
>JAWLGC010000088.1:0-10764 GCA_041685265.1 Desulfomicrobiaceae bacterium
GAAAACGCCCTGCGGCCGATGGCCGCAGGGCGTTTTTTCCTCCACTCTGAAAGCTCGCATCACTCAATATCTCTAAAAGCAACGGAACCCTATAAGACCTAACCCATTTCCCCTCTTCCTTCGCTATCTTCGCGCTCTTCGCGTCCTTCGCGGTAAGTTTTTTTTCACCGCGAAGAGCGCGAAGGGGGAGACGGTGCGTAACTTTATTTATTAAACTAATCTTTTTTCAAATCAACTATAACAGTAAAAAATTATTCTTCAGCGCTGATTGCATTAAAGCCGCATTCAGCCTCACATGCACCACAATCAATACAGTTTTCATTTATTTCATAATAAGCTGTTCCAGGGGGGTGAATAATTGCCTCGACAGGGCAGGCACTCAGACACGCTCCACAATACTGACATTCATCAGGATCAATCTTATGCATTCTTTTCTCCTTTTACGTAATGAAACACGTTTTTAAAAACAAATTTGATGTATCTCCCTCATCACCCCTCCACCAGCCCCGCCAGCTCATCCGCACTCAAGGGCCGCCGCAGCTTCAACGACAGGTTCCGCACGGCTTCCACCACTTTCTCCAGTCCCGTCTCAGGACAGGCTACGCCCCGATCCCTGAGCAGCTGCTTCACGGCTCCCGCTCCGCTCTTGCCGCCCACCTCGAGTCTGCGGTTCGCCCCCACCGCTCCGGGGTCATACGGCTCGAACAACCCCGGATCTTTGGACAGTGCGTGCACATGCAGTCCGGATTCGCAGCTGAAAATATCGCTTCCGGCCACGGCCTTTGTCCGCGGGATATTCATGCCTGCCGGTTCTGCCACCTCGGCACACAGCCTCCGCAATCCGGCCATGTCGTACCGCCCCTTGGCCTCCCGCAGTTCCCGCCACGCTGCCAGCTCTTCGGTCTTGGCGATACCGGACCGTTCTCCGATACCCAGCAGGCTGCCGTCGGCATAATCCGCTCCGGCAGCCAGGGCGGCCACCCCGTTGCCCGTGCCCATTCCGAAGTCGTCATGGCAGTGCACGGCGATATCCATATCCAGGGTATCCCGAAACCGTTTCACAAGATCTGCCATCTCCAGAGGCGTGAGCACCCCCACGGTATCTGCCAGCCGGATGCGCGACGCGCCCATGACCTTGACCGCCATACCCACGGACAGGGCGAAATCGATATCCGCCCGGGAGAGGTCTTCCAGGCCTACGGAGACGTACTTGATCCCGGCCAGCTTGGCAGCCAGCACCGACCTGGTGGACCGCTCCACCAGGGTGCGGCGGTCCAGACCGAGCCGGGTGGTGATATGGGCATCGGAAACAGGCACCCCGATGTTGACCCGGTCCACGGGCAGAGCCGCAGCCGCTCTGAGATCCTGGTCCCGACAGGGTGACCACACGCTGAGGGCCGAGCCGGTGACATTTTTTGACGCCCAGACAGCGAGCTCTTCAAGTCCGTCCTGGCCCACCCAACCGAGTTCGATCTCTTCGACGCCCAGCCGGGCCAGGCCGGTGATGATCCGCTTGCGGATGGATATATCGAAATAGGTTCCGAACTGCTGTGCTCCTTCACGGAGGGTGGTATCTATAATCATGGCGTGACTCCTTTTGTTTATAGAGCTGATGTTACACACTTCGACGGTGATTATTCAGTCAGTCTGAAATTTTCAGCAAGAAGGTCCCCCCTTCGAGGGGGGCAGGGGGGTGTTTTCCAAGCCGGGCAAAACCATCGAGAAAAGGCAGGGGCCGTGTTGGGGCCTGGCAAAAATGCACGCTGGTGCTGGTCTTGGAGCACACCCCCCTACCCCCCTCAAGGGGGGACTTCCTTGCTGATATTGCAGAATCAGCTGAATGATTTCCAGCGGTGCGTAACTTCAGTTATAGAGATCAAAGCAGGTTCAGTGCCAACCATACACTTTCGTCACCCCATTGAAATCATTCACCTTCCCTGCCAATCCACCACCCCGCACTCCCCTACTCCTTTGTCATCACCTACACTTTCGTCATGTAGACAATGTAGATTCCCACTGGCGAAAAATTCTCCTCCACCACCCATAAAATCAAATTTACCCCTTTATTTACAAATACTTAAAACAAAATCACAAAAACTGGCACACCCCGTGCTTTACCCCTTCCATCACAACGCAAACAACCAAAACCTTATCAGGAGATGGAGGGATATCATGAGAAAGATCGCAATTTACGGAAAAGGCGGCATCGGCAAATCCACCACCACCCAGAACACCGTTGCCGGACTGACTGAGATGGGCCGCAAGGTCATGGTCGTGGGATGCGATCCCAAGGCCGACTCCACCCGTCTGCTCCTTGGCGGCCTGGCCCAGAAGTCCGTACTGGATACCCTGCGCGACGAAGGCGAAGACGTGGAACTGGAGGATATCCGCAAAGCCGGTTTCAAAGACTGCTGGTGCGTTGAGTCCGGCGGCCCCGAGCCGGGCGTGGGCTGTGCAGGCCGCGGTATCATCACCTCCATCAACATGCTCGAATCCCTCGGCGCCTACGAGGAAGAGCAGGCTCTGGACTATGCATTCTACGACGTGCTCGGCGACGTTGTCTGCGGCGGATTCGCCATGCCCATCCGGGACGGCAAGGCCCAGGAGATCTATATCGTCTGCTCCGGTGAAATGATGGCCATGTTCGCGGCCAACAACATCTGCAAGGGGATCATGAAATTTGCCGAATCCGGGGGCGTCCGGCTGGGCGGCCTGATCTGCAACAGCCGGAACGTGGACAATGAAAAAGAGATGATCGAGGAACTGGCCCGCAAACTGGGTACCCAGATGATCTACTTCGTCCCCCGCGACAACGACGTGCAGCGCGCCGAAATCAACCGCCAGACCGTTATCGAATGGAACCCCGAAGCACCCCAGGCCGACCACTATCGCAACCTGGCCAAGGCCATCGATGAAAACGAGATGTTCGTTATTCCCAGCCCGCTGGAAATCGAAGACCTGGAACAGCTGCTCATGGATTACGGACTGCTGGAAGTAGCTTAGAAGTTAAAGGTTTTAAGTTTTAGGTTTTAGGCAAGAGAAAGACAGAAGAGCGAGCATGTCTTTTCTTCACCTAACACCTAAAACCTAACACCTAAAACCCAAAAAAAATCAGCAACTCCCAAGCGTCCCGGCAACAGCCTCAATTAAGAACGATAATTTCCAAGGAGATAAAAATATGATCATGGTCAGAGCGATCGTGCGGCCCGAAAAAAGTGATGATGTTCTGGCGGCCCTTATGGAGGCCGGATTCCCCGCAGTGACCAAGATGTCCGTGGCCGGTCGCGGCAAGCAGCGCGGCATCAAGATCGGCGAAGTCACCTACGACGAGATCCCCAAGACCCTGCTTATCAGTGTGGTCCCGGATGACGACAAGGATTTCGTTATCGAGACGGTCATGGGCGCGGCCCGGTCCGCCGGTAAAGGGGCCTTTGGGGACGGCAAGATCTTCGTCACCCCGGTGGAAGAGGTGTATACCATCAGTTCCGGCGTCAAAGAATAAAGGGGGGCTCCATGAAAGAAATCATGGCCATTGTGCGCATCGACAAGATGAACAAGACCAAACAGGCCCTGACCGATGCCGGCGTGAGCGCCTTTTTCGCCCACGAAGCCACAGGAAGAGGGAAAGGACTGGTCAACTCCATGCTCCTGGAAGGGGCGGAACAAGGTGTTGAAGAAGCCGTGGCTCTCCTTGGAGAGCGAGGCCGGCTGTACCCCAAACGGGTGGTCACCGTCGTGGTCCCCGATGAGCAGGTCGACGATGTGGTTTCCGCCATCATCGAGATCAACAAGACCGGCAGGCCCGGCGACGGAAAGATCTTCGTCTCTCCTATTCCCGATGCGGTCCGTGTGCGGACCAGCGAGACCGGGGAAAAGGCGATCCTCTAGCCCCACGATCAAGCGAGGTATATATGTCAGTTGCCAACAAGAAGCCCCTGGACGCGGCAGCGGTCAAGGAAGAGCTTCTCAATAAATATCCCCCAAAGGTGGCCCGCAAGCGGGCCAAGCAGATCACCATCAACAAGGTCGAGGAAGGCCAGGCCGACGAGGTCATGGCCAACGTCCGGACCATTCCAGGCATCATCACCATGCGCGGCTGCACCTATGCCGGGTGCAAGGGCGTCATCCTCGGGCCGACCCGGGATATCGTGAACATCACCCACGGCCCCATCGGATGCGGATTCTACTCCTGGCTGACCCGGAGAAACCAGACAAGGCCGGAAACAGACGCCCACGAAAACTTCATTCCCTACGCCATGTCCACGGACATGCAGGACCAGGATATCATCTTCGGCGGGGAAAAGAAGCTCGCAGCAGCCATCCAGGAAGCCTACGACACCTTTCATCCCAAGGCCATCGCGGTCTTCTCCACCTGTCCCGTGGGACTCATCGGAGATGACGTACACGCCGTGGCCCGACAGATGAAAGAGAAGCTGGGCATCAACGTTTTCGCCTTCAGCTGCGAAGGGTACAAGGGCGTGTCCCAGTCCGCCGGTCACCATATCGCCAACAACCAGATCTTCACCCACGTGGTCGGTGAAAACGACGCGCCCAAGCCGGGCGAGTACAAAATCAACCTCCTCGGGGAATACAATATCGGCGGAGACGGCTTCGAGATCGACCGGATTCTGCAGAAGTGCGGCATCACCTCCATCTCGACCTTCAGCGGCAACTCCACCTACGACCAGTTCGCCTCGGCGCATACCGCCGACCTGAACGCGGTCATGTGCCACCGGTCCATCAACTATGTGGCTGAAATGATGGAGACCAAGTACGGCATCCCCTGGATCAAGATCAACTTCATCGGGGCCGAGGCCACTGCCAAATCCCTGCGCAAGATCGCTCAGTACTTCGGAGACAAGAAACTCATCGACCGGGTCGAAGAGGTCATCGCCGAAGAGCTGCCCGCCGTGAAAGCGGCCCTGGACGCGGTCTTCCCGGTCACCAAGGGCAAGAAGGCCATGCTCTTTGTGGGCGGCTCCCGGGCCCACCACTATCAGGAGCTGTTCAGCGAGATGGGCATGAAGACCATCTCGGCCGGATACGAGTTTGCCCACCGCGACGACTACGAAGGCCGGAGGGTCATCCCGGACATCAAGCTCGACGCGGACAGCCGGAACATCGAGGAGCTCGACATCACGCAGGATGAAACCCGGTTCAGGCCGCGCAAGTCCGAGGCTGAGCTCAAACAACTGGCCGAAGAAGGGTTCGAGTTCAAAAATTACGAGGGCCTCATGCCCGACATGGACAACGACACCCTGGTCATCGACGACCTCAACCAGTACGAAGCCGATAAACTGGTGGAAATCTACAAGCCGGACATCTTCTGTGCCGGGATCAAAGAGAAGTTCTCCATCCAGAAGATGGGTATCCCCATGAAACAGCTGCACAGCTACGACTCCGGCGGACCGTATGCAGGATTCCAGGGAGCCATCAACTTCTACAAGGAAATCGGACGACTGGTGACCACTTCGGTCTGGGCCAACCTCAAGGCTCCCTGGGAAGAAAATCCCGAACTTTCGGCCACCTATGTCTGGGAATAGGAACAAGGAAGGGTACTCATATGTTGCTTAGACATACCCCCAAAGAAATAAAGGAGCGCTCGACGCTGAACATCAACCCGGCCAAAACCTGCCAGCCCATCGGGGCCATGTACGCCGGACTTGGAATCAGCGGGTGCCTGCCCCACAGCCACGGTTCGCAGGGCTGCTGCGCCTACCACCGCAGCATGATGACCCGGCACTACAAGGAGCCCATCTCCGCGGCCACCAGTTCCTTCACCGAAGGGGCCTCGGTTTTCGGCGGACAGGCCAACCTGGTGCAGGCCATCAACAACATCTTCACCGTGTACGAGCCCGAAGTGATCGCCGTGCACACCACCTGCCTGTCCGAAACCATCGGCGACGACCTGAAACAGATCGTGACCAAGGCGGACAAGGAAGGCAAAATCCCCGAGGGCAAGAGCGTAATTTACGCCTCCACCCCGAGCTACGTGGGCTCCCACGTGACCGGATTCTCCAACATGGTCAAAGGCATGGTCAGCTGTCTGTCCGAGGCCACGGGGAAAAAGAACGGCAAGGTGAATATCATCCCGGGCTGGGTCGAACCTTCGGACATGGAAGAGATCAAACGTCTGGCCGACCTGATCGGCGTGGGCCACATCCTGTTCCCGGACACCTCCGGGGTACTCAACGGCCCCCTGACCGGAGAGTACACAATGTTCCCCGAAGGCGGCACCTCCGTGGCCGACCTGAAGTCCACCGGAGACTCCATGGGCACCCTGGCCCTGGGGCAGTGGGCCTCGGCCGACGCAGCCAGGCTTCTGGACACCATGCACAAGGTGCCCTGCAAGGTCCTTGATCTGCCCATCGGTTTGAAGGCCACGGACCGGTTCATCGACGCCCTGCGCATCATCGGCGGGGTCAACGTAAGCGACGCGGTGACCTTTGAACGGGGCCAGCTCCTGGACATCATCTCCGACTACGCCCAGTACATCCACGGCAAAAAAGTGGCCCTGGTGGGCGACCCGGATCAGCTTATCGCCCTGACCGAATTCCTGGTCACCCTGGGCATGCACCCGGTGCACATCATCACCGGGACCCCGGGCAAGAAGTTTGTCAAGCGAATCAAGGAAATCACCAAGGATCTGCCCTGCGAGGTGAATGTCAAAGCTGCCGGAGACATGTTCCTGCTCCACCAGTGGATCAAGAACGAGCCCGTAGACCTGATCATGGGCAACTCCTACTGCAAATACATCGCCCGGGACGAGGACATTCCTTATGTCCGCTACGGTTTCCCCATCGTGGACCGGGTCGGACACCAGTACTTCGCCTCCGTGGGCTACAAGGGAGCCATGCGGCTTCTGGAAAAGATCCTGGATCAGCTCCTGACCCGCAAGGATCGGGACGAGCCCGAAGAAAGCTTCGAGCTGGTCTATTAGACCAGATCCATTTTAAAATACTGACAACGGCGGATAACGAAGGCCGGGCCCCGGGCACACTCGACCACCTCCCACCTGGTCCCTTTCCCGGAGCCCGGTCTTCGTTTCCTTAAAACCCCTCGGAGTCCCGCCATGACAAGACCGCATCCCTGCTTTGACAGCGAAACCCGAAAATCAACAGGCCGCCTGCATCTGCCTGTGGCTGCCGGGACCAATGCCCGCAACAAATTCGACGACGAGCAGTATCTGTCGGCCCTCGACTGCAAGGTGACCGCAGCACCGACAACGATTTCCCCTGCGGACGCACTCGCCTTTCTGGGCGCAACCATTGATCGGGGAGTTGCCGTCGACGTGGTCGGCATCACCGGCCCGGGCGAACCTTTTGCATCCCCTGAGGCTCCCCTGCAGACCCTGGAGCTGGTCCGGAAGACATACCCGGACATAACACTTTGCGTCACCACCAACGGCCTCGGCCTGCCGGACCATGTGGACCGGCTGGCAGCCGCGGGTATAAACCACGTCACCCTGCTCATCCATTCCTTTGATCCGGACACGGTCCAGAAGATCTACGCCTGGATTCGCCCGGGTAAACGGACCATGCCCATTGCCGAGGCCGCAAAGCTCCTGATCGCCGACCAGAAGAAGGCTATCGGGAAACTGGTCGGGGCGGGAATCACGGTCAAGGTGAACACCGTTGTCTACCCCGGCGTCAACGATAAAGAAATTTCCGGGATTGCCTCCGAGGCCGCGGCACTGGGAGCAACCGTCATGCACCTCTCAACATTCACCCCCGGCCCCGACTCCGACACCGTTGAACCGACCTCACCGAAACTGCTCGACGCAGCCAGAGCCGCCGCAGCCGAACACCTCACGGTCATGAACGGCCCCGATCCCTGCGGTTCCATGATCATAGGCACCGGATGCACCTCCTGCGGACCGGAAGCGGGTCCGGTCCCGGCAGGACTGCCCCAGCCCGACGGCGATCGCCCTCTGACGGCGGTGGCCAGCTCCGACGGCTACGACATCAACGAACATCTGGGGCAGGCCCGCAAACTGCTCATCTACGGCCCCAAAGACGGTCCGGTATCACTACTCGAAACCCGCCCCACCCCGCTCCCCGGCACAGGCAGTTCCCGCTGGGAGACTTTGGGAAAGATGCTGTCCGACTGCACCTATCTGCTGGTTTCCGGGCTGGGGGACACCCCGAAAAAAATTCTGGAGGAAAGCGGACTGCGGGTCATTGTTTCCGATGAAAATGTGGAAGGGATGGTGGATGCGTTGTATGGGGGCGGGAAGAAGAAAGGGTGTAAGAAAAAATAATCGTCGCCGTGCCCCCATCCCTTGCCCCACCCTTTAAAAATGTGTATCTATACACACCATGAACAGCAGAGAGATCATCAAGCGGATCAAAGCCGATGGGTGGACACTGGTCCGGGTGACCGGAGATCACCACCATTTTCGACACCCGGAAAAGCCGGGGCTGGTCACTATTCCGCATCTCAAAAAGGATATTTCTCTCGGAACGTTAAAAAGCATCGAAAGACAGTCAGGTCTTTCCCTGCGGTAAAGGGGTACGGCATGTCCGAGTACATCGCAGCAATCCATAAGGACAAAGACTCAGATTACGGAGTGAGCTTTCCCGACTTCCCGGGCTGCATCACCGCCGGAGCAGACCTCGAAGAGGCCCGACAAATGGCGACCGAAGCATTGCGGGGACATATCGAGGTGAGCCGTGAGTACGGAGATCCCATCCCCGAGCCGTCCACTCTGGAAGAGGTCAAGACTATGGAAGACTTCAAAGACGCAGAAGCCTTCTTCGTTATCCAGATTCCGAACGTAAAGGAAAAGAAAGTCAGGGTGAATATCACCCTCACCCAAAGCGACCTTCGCCTGATCGACCAGCGAGCCCGAAAGCGCAACCTCTCCCGTTCCGCCTTCCTGGCCGACATCGCCCGAAAAGACGCCGAGCATCGCTGCTGATATTCTGGCCTTGAGACGCTCCACCCGGAGCACTCCAGCTTTCTCCCTCACCCGACTTCGCCTCAACGGCCACCGATCCTTTGAATGGGTCGGTGGCCGTTTTCTTTATTCACTCCCCCCCTTCCAGCCCCGCATTTATGTCTGCAGCGACACTCAAATCTACAATACTGTAGGCAACCTTCTCATCGCCCCTCCTTTCATGACCCAGTAACATATTCAAATAACACCTCTTTATTTTGGCCCCCCTTTTGCAATCACCTCTTCAACACATCACCACACCAACCATACAGGACCGGAGGAACTATACATGGCCAAGCCGACCCACCACATTCTCGTCTGTCAGAGTTTCCGCGCCAAGGGCGACCCCCAGGGCGTATGCTTCAAACAGACCGACGGTTTTCTCCAGTACATGGAAGAAGAAATCCTGGACCGCGGTCTGGACGCCCTGGTCACGGCCACCGGCTGTCTGAAAAAATGCGAGCAGGGCCCCATCATGGTGGTCCAGCCCCAGAACTGGTGGTTCAAGGGCGTCAATTCCGAAGAAGCCATCGATGCCATTCTGGACGGCCTGGAAGACGGCGAACCGGCTGCGGAGTATGTTTTTGAGGGATGAGGAAAGGGTTAAGATTTAAGGGTTAAGGGTTAAGGGAAGAGGGTTTCAGCTCTCCCCCCTGGCCCTTGGCACACCTCTCAACGTCCCTTCTTCTCTTGCCTAAAACCTAAAACTTAAAACCTAAAACCATGAACATTCGCCCCGCCAAAAACACCGATATGACCGCCATGGTCGCCCTGCTCGGGCAGCTGTTCTCCATCGAGGAGGACTTCGAGGTTGATCCTGAGCGTCAGTACCGGGGGCTGGGGCTGTTGCTTGGCGACCCGGACCTGAACCTCGTGCTGGTGGCTGAGGCCGAAGGCAGGGTTGTCGGTATGTGTTCGGTGCAGATGCTCATCTCCACGGCTCAGGGGACACCGTGCGGACTGGTGGAGGACATGATCGTGGACCGGGCATTTCGGGGGCGGGGCATCGGAAGCGAATTGCTGGACAGAGCCTGCAAGTGGGCTGCCGAAGAAGGAGCGACGCGGGTGCAGCTGCTGGCGGACAGGGAAAATACAGGGGCGCTGGATTTTTACAGGGCGCAGGGGTGGGAGCAGACACAGTTAATCTGTTTGAGAAAAATTTTAAAAAATTCTGAAGGAATACAACAACGAGGTTGAGCATGAAGACGGATATATTGACCGAACGACAGGATCAGGTCCACCGGATCGGGGAGGAGCCGTTTGCCATGGCCTGCAACCGGCCAAGTCTGGCTGGAGCCGTCAGCCAGCGGGCCTGCGTGTTCTGCGGGTCCCGGGTCGTGCTCTACCCCATTGCCGACGCCCTGCACCTGGTCCACGGCCCCATCGGGTGCGCCGTGTACACCTGGGACATCCGCGGCGCCCTCTCGTCCGGGCCGGAACTGCACCGCATGAGCTTTTCCACGGACCTCAAGGAAACCGACGTTATCTTCGGCGGCGAAAAAAAACTGGAAGCGGCTCTGGACGAACTCATCGACCGCCACTCCCCCAAGGCGGCCTTTGTCTACTCCACATGCATTGTGGGCATCATCGGCGACGATCTGGAAGCGGTGTGCCGCAAGATGACCGAAAAAAAGGGCATCCCGGTCCTACCGGTCCAGTCCGAAGGGTTCAAGGGGAGCAAACGGGAAGGCTACCTGGCCGCATGCAAGGCGATGTTCTCCCTGGTAGGCACCGGCGATACCGCAGACATCTCACCGCTGAGCGTAAACATCCTGGGAGACTTCAACCTGGCCGGTGAGATCTGGATCGTCCGCGAATATTTCAAA
>JAWLGC010000089.1:0-10426 GCA_041685265.1 Desulfomicrobiaceae bacterium
GCGGCCCGAGGAGTACAGGTGGTGCTCGCTCGGGTATCATGTGCAGACCGGAAACAGGGGCGGGCTGCTGAGTCTGGAGTTCGGGCATGCGGATATGGGCGCCGACAGGGCGGAACGGCTGCGGTTCTATCGGCAGTTTGTGTATGAGACCGGGGCAGTGGATACCGGTAAGGGCGGGAGCCTGGATGCGGGCGTGGTCGATCGGGAGCGAAAGCAACAGTATGTGCTCGGAGATGTGGATGTGTTCCGGTATCGGTGTCGGAACTTTGTGGATTCCGGGGTGATCGGCACGAAAGAGTATGTACAGGAGATGAGTGCCCGGTTGCGTGCCCGAGTGCCGGGGCGGACGAAACGGGCTCCGCACCAGTTCAAGGGAGGTGACGGGCTGTGCACCTTGAAGCGGCTGTCTCCCGGTTGACCGGGACGGGGCCGATTGGAAGCAGGATGGTGGCAGAGGGGCCGATCATAATGGGAAGATGTTTTTTCCGGGGCATGGTTTTGGCCGAGTAACCGGAGCATGAGGTGATGTCTGCCCTGAACAGGGTGTTTGTCCCGCTGACAGCGGGGCAGGCACCCTGTTTTTGTTGTGCAGCCAGGGGTGCAAGGACCGGGACGCGACTTTGGAGGTGTTGTTGGAGGGGGCGGTTCGAAATTTTGCATTATTGACCTGTCCCTAGTGCTCCTTTTGCATTATTGACCTGTCCCTAGTGCTTCCTAGTGCTCCTTGACCTGTCCCTAGTGCTCCTAGTGCTCGTCCGATGGGAGGGTGGCCTCCCTGGAACCTGCCCGTCCGCTCCGTATTTCCACCCGCATGGGGTTCCTGCACGCCTTTGATCCCGACGCCCACGGCGTGCATGGCGACTGCAATTCCCTTCAGTTTGACCGTAAAGGGCGGGTCATCGCCTTGAGTACGGTCATGGATCAGGTGGGGGTCACCGGCCCCGACGGTCTGAACAGAGTGGTCCGACCCGCTGTCCGGGAGAGTTGCTGCGCCGAGAACGTGTTCGAGCCGGTGCCCATGCAGGTCATGTTCGAAGAGGAAAAGGTCGTGTTTCAGCCCGGGCCGAGAGAACGGTCCTGTTTCCCTTTGAGCCGGACCCGTTTCTGCCTCTCCTCC
Organism: Desulfomicrobiaceae bacterium; assembly: GCA_041685265.1. Lineage (GTDB taxonomy): Bacteria > Desulfobacterota > Desulfovibrionia > Desulfovibrionales > Desulfomicrobiaceae > JAWLGC01. The sequence goes on from JAWLGC010000089.1 coordinate 1,118, forward strand.
CTTGCATCGGAATTTCCCCGTCTGAAGATGCCGGTCTCGAATTTTTCTCTGGGGCCGGGATGCGGGTTGGGCTAGTTTCGGTTGTTGTCACACCACGAACCATAGCACCATCGGCATGGTCAGGGCCGAGAGCATGGTCTGGACCGTGATGGTGGCGGCCATGAGGTCGTGGTCCCCGCCCAGGACCCGGGCCAGGATGAATGAGGAGACCGAGACCGGGATGGAGGCGAATACCAGGGTCACGGTAAGAGGGGTTCCGGTCACACCGAGAAGGGTGGCGATGATGCCGGCAAAAACGGGAAGCAGCAGAAGTCTGAACGCCGAGCTGATGAGGATGTCCCGTTGTCCGTTCAGCACGGCCCGGAAGGAGAGCCCGGCGCCTACGGAGAGCAGACCGAGTGGCAGCGATGCCTCGCCGAGAATGCGCAGTCCCTCGTTGATTTCTGTCGGTACAGGGATATCCAGCGCATTGATCGCAAATCCGCCCAGACAGCCGAGAATGAGCGGGTTGCGGAAGAGCTGGATCACCGTGGCCCTGATCCCTCCCCTGCCGTGGCCGTGCCCGTGTCGCTCCAGAATGGCGACGCACAGGAGATTGACCAGGGGGATGGAGGGCATCATGACCACGGCGGCCAGGGAGAGGCCGAGGTCCCCGAACAAACCGTCCACGATGGACAGCCCGATGTAGGTGTTGGGCCGGATGGAGCCCTGAAATATGGATGTGAAGGCCGGTCCGTCGTTTTGGATTCCGGGACGCAGCAGGACCAGAATGAGGGCGACGCAGCATATTGCCCCGCAAAAGGCGGCCCCCATCTGCACCACCGGCTGGCCCGTGAGGTGGATATTGCTCAGCTTTTCCACCAGCAGGGCTGGAAAAAGTACGTAGTAGGTCATGCGTTCGACCTGGGGCCAGAACTCCTTGCTCGGGAATTCGAAGCGGCGCAGCAGAAAACCGGTCAGGATGAGCATGAAGACCGGCACGAGGGTCAAGAGGAGGTCCATGAGAAGTTCCCGGTTGCCGATGGATGGAAGAAGCCGTAATGTGCTCCCGTTTTCTGTCCCGGTCAATCGTGTCCGGGATTGTTTTTCGCATTATCCCGTGAAGTTAAGGAGCCTCTCATGACTGCAGTCTGGACCGCCTGACCCTGTTCGCCGGAATGGCCACCGGCATCGGAAGCGCCATTGCTTTCATGGCCAAACGGACCAACTATCGATTTCTGTCCGTGGCCACTGGTTTTTCCGCCGGGGTGATGCTCTATGTTTCGTTCGTGGAAATTTTTTTCAAGGGTGCCGAAGCCCTGACCCGGGTGTATGGCGACTACTGGGGTCAATGGATCAATGTGGCCTGTTTCTTTGGCGGCATTGCCCTGATCGGGCTCATCGACACCCTTGTGCCCGATGCTGAGAATCCGCATGAAATTCACGCCGCGGAGGAGATCGCGCCTCTGCATGACCCTAGTGCCCCGCTTCCGGACTTTGTCTGCGGTCCGGCCGTGAGTGAAGTCCCGCCTCCGGGGTTTCACGACCACGGGATGCATGACCGCAAGCTGTTGCGCATGGGACTCTTCACGGCCCTGGCCATCGGCATCCACAACTTTCCGGAAGGGCTGGCCACCTTTCTGGCCGCTCTCCAGGATCCGGGACTGGGGGTGGCCATCGCCATCGCCATCGCCCTGCACAACATTCCCGAAGGCATCAGCGTGTCCGTGCCCATTTTCTACGCAACGGGCGACCGCAAAAAGGCGTTCATGTACTCCCTGCTCAGCGGCCTGGCCGAACCGGTGGGGGCCGGAATCGCATACCTCGGTCTGCGGGTGTTTCTGGGGGACGGCGGGGGGATTCCTCCCCAGATCATGGGGGGCCTGTTCGCCGGAGTGGCCGGGATCATGGTCTTCATCAGCCTTGATGAACTCCTGCCCACCAGCCGGGCCTACGGCAAGGGGGCACGACAGCCTGCTGGGGCTGCTGGCCGGCATGGCGGTCATGGCGCTGAGTCTGCTGCTTATGCAGTGATCCAATGTCGCGTAGCCAGCCATCCGGGGTAGCCACCGGACCAGGGTCATACCGTAGGGGCGGACTGCGTCCGCCCCTCTTGAAGACGACTGTGATGGCGGGAGGGTTTTGCCCGGCTTGTGGGTTCGGGCGGACGCAGTCCGCCCCTGCGTGGGCCATCCTTTTGACAAGCCACCCGTCTTCCCTGTAGCCGCTCCCCATGCACACCCCATCCTCCCCTTACATCGCCATCATCCGCGACGGCACCCGCCAGACCTGGCTCGGTTTCAAAGATCCTCTCACCACTTTTCAGACCTCCTCTCTCTTCGAAGTCCGCCCCCTGCTGGACCGGGCCGAAGCCGAGAGCAAAGCCGGGCGATATGTGGTCGGTCTTGTTTCCTACGAAGCCGGCCCCGCCTTTGACTCCGCCCTGACAGTTTCCTCTTCCGGTGACTTTCCCCTGGCCTGGTTCGCGGTGTTTGCCGAGCCGGAGCAGCTTTCCGCTCTTCCGGCACCGCCTGAATCCGAGCCTGATCCCGACCTTGATCCGGAAATTTCCCGGTCGCAGTATCTCAACGACCTCGCCACCATCCGAAATCATCTTGCCACCGGTGACTCCTATCAGGTCAACCACACGTTCCGGATGCGGGGCCCGTTTTCCGGGCATGGCTATGGCCTGTTCCACCGCCTCTGCAAAGCCCGGCAGGGGGAGTACGCGGCCTTTCTTGACCTCGGCAGGTGGAGCGTGCTGTCCACTTCTCCCGAGATGTTTTTTGAAAAGGACGGGAACCGGATCTGCTCCCGGCCTATGAAGGGCACCGTAGCCCGGTCCTCTGAGCCGAATGAGGATCTGCAAAGAAGGGACTGGCTCCGGGCATCCCAAAAGAACCGGGCAGAGAATGTGATGATCGTGGACATGGTCCGCAATGATCTGGGCCGGATCTGCGAGCCCGGGACCGTTGTCGTGCCGGAACTGTTCTCTGTGGAAGGGTATCCCACGGTGTGGCAGATGACCTCCCTGGTCACGGGAGAGAGCAGGGCTTCTCTTGCCGGTATTTTCGCAGCCCTGTTCCCGGCTTCGTCCATCACCGGAGCCCCTAAATCGAGCACCATGGAGATCATCCGGGACCTGGAGAAGAGCCCCCGAAATATCTATACGGGAACCATCGGGTTTCTGGAGCCTTCGGGCCGGGCCAGGTTCAACGTGGCCATCCGCACGGTTCTGGTGGACCGGGAAAAGGGGATGGCCGAGTGCGGAGTGGGCGGCGGCATTGTCTGGGATTCGGACCCCGAAGAGGAATACGCCGAGTGCATGACCAAGGCCGGGTTTTTGAGATACACCCGTCCGGAATGCTCGCTGCTGGAGACCATGCTGTGGAGCCGAAAGACCGGAGTGCATCTGCTTGAGCGCCATCTTGACCGTCTGGAACGGTCCGCGGACCGGTTCGGGGTTCTGGTGGACAGAGAAGATATCCTGGAGCGGATTCAAAAAGCAGCGCAGGAGAGCGGCCGGGATCGGGGCATGGTTCGGCTGCTGGTGGATATGCAGGGGCGGATGACCCTGGAGATGCGTCCGTTGCCTGCCTCCATGGAGCGGTATGTGGTGGCCCTGTCCAGGGAAGCCGTGGACCCGGAAAACCTTTTTCTCTACCACAAGACCACCCGCAGGGAACTCTATGACCGGGCTCGAGAGTCGCACCCTGACGTGGACGACGTGCTGCTGGTGAACACCCGGGGGGAACTCACCGAATCATGCATCGCCAACCTGATTCTTGAACTGGACGGAGAGCTGGTAACGCCGCCGGTGCCCTGCGGCCTGCTGCCTGGCACGGCAAGGGAGGAATTGCTGGCCCGGGGAGAGGTGCGGGAACGGGTGATTGCCCTGGAGGATCTGGAACGGGCTGACCGGGTGCTGCTGGTCAATTCGGTGCGGGGAATATGGGAGGTGGAGGTGGTATGATAACGTGCCCGGGAACACAGATCGGGTCAACTTCGGTTTGCAAGCGCCCGTTTTAAGAACTTGAACCCGATCCGCTCCTGCTCCAGCCGCACCCGTTCTCCCCAGCGGTTTTCCCGCAGTTCCTGATATAGTCCCTTTTCATCACTGTTCAGGTTTGGCAGGTCCGCTGATTCCGGGCGGTCCTCGACGCCCCAGAGTTCCCTGTGAGCCAGCAGCGTCTCCCGGTCCATGAGAAATGAGCTTGCCTCTGGAAAGTATCCCCGAAACTGGTTGAGAATGGCAAAGCCGTGGGTGTCGATGTCTCCCCAGTAACTGATTTCCCGCGACCCGAGCCAGCGTGCTTCGGCCAGATTGTCGAATCCGTACCCCGCCCCGAAGATGACTATGGCGTTCGGGCAGGGCGGAAAGGCCAGGAAGTTGATCTCGTTTTCGGTGATGAACACCGTGGAGACCGGGAGGTCCAGCTCGGCAAAGGTCTCTTTCGTCACCGTGAGGTCCTGGTCCGTACCCGTCAGGAGCAGGGACTGTTTCGGATCAAGGATGCGAAAGCGGACCCGCAGGGGTTTGTCCCGAAATCCATATCGGCGGCAGAATCCGCCTATGCCCCGTACGTCCGGGTCGATGGCTTCAGGCGGCAGTACCAGATCCAGCAACTCTGTAAGCACACCCCGGTGTCCTTCGATGAATTTGGTATGCACTCCGGGCAGGTCGATCTGCCGGAGATAGATGGAGGGCCGGGGATGAGCCCTGATCCAGGCAATGACCGCAAGAAGTCGAGGCCAGTCCCCGGCCAGCTCCAGTGCCCGCAAAGGCCGTTTTGCCAGCCAGGGGAGCAGTTCCGGTCTGGCTTCACGGGTCTGTTCGACCAGAGCTGACAACGTTTGTGCAGCCTGCCGTTTTCCGATCAGTTCGAGACCGTCTTCAAGGGAATCGATCCAGATTTTTGAGGGGATATCATTGATTCCGAGGACGCGGTGGTTGATGGTCCGCCACTCGATCCTGTACCGTCCGACTCCCCTGGTCAGGTCTGAGATCCACTCCTGTACCTGGGAAAAACGGTCGCTGAGTTCTTTGGAGGAGGGGCCCTTCAGTTTCAGCCGAAAGGGAAGGTCGACCTCTCCCCCGCATACCGCCCCGGGCAGCACGCCCCGGTCCCAGAGTTTCTGCACCTGGGCGCGCAGGTCCGCCGGAGTCGTCCAGGTCACTGCTGCAGCCTCTCTTTTTCGGCCCGGTACTCCTCGATGCCGAGGTTGCGCAGCACCGAGTTGCGTCCCTTACGGTTGTGCACGAATCCCACCGACGACACATAGGGTTCGATGATATGGATTTTCTGCAAAGGAGTGACGATGAGCAGTTGCAGATTGAGTTGGGCAAAGAGTTCCAGGCCGTACCGGGCGGATTCATCGGAGCCGCGTCCGAAGGCTTCATCGATGACCACAAACCGAAACGACCGGGATCTGACCTCCCCCCATTCCAGGCCGAACTGGTAGGCCAGGCTGGCCGCCAGTACCGTGTAGGCCAGCTTCTCCTTCTGCCCCCCGGATTTACCGCCGGAGTCGGCATAGTGTTCGTATTCGGTGTCGTCTTCACGCCACCGTTCTCCCGCGGCAAAAGCGAACCAGTTGCGCACGTCGGTGACTTTGGCGGTCCAGCGCCGGTCCAGGTCGGAGTGTTCCGGACGCCCTTTGAACCGGTCGATGATGGCCCGAACCTGCAGGAATTTGACTTCGGAATACTGTGCGTCGTCGGACCCGGTCAGGGCGCCTTCGGTGCAGGCGCGCAGCTCCTGTTGAAAATCGCGAATGTCCGCATCCAGGGCGGGCCGGGCTTCCAGACTGATATACCTGCCCGGGTTGTAGTCGATGCGGGTCAGGGATTCGTTGATTCTGGCGATACGTTCCCTGATGGTCTCCCGTTCCCGGGCCAGCTGGGACTGGAAGTTGGCCACCTCGCGGATGGTGTTTTCATTGAGCAGCTCCTTGAACCGTTCTTCAAAGCGCGGGAGGTCGTCGGCTTGAAGCTGCTCAAGCATATGGGCGTACTCGCCGGCGGCTTCGACGGAAGCGTCCACTTCTCTGGTCTCCAGCGGCCATCTGTGCCTGTAGTCGGCCATGGCCCTGATGATTTTGTCCTTGAGGGAGCTGAGTTTTTTCATTTCAGCGTCGATCTTTTTCTGCAGCCAGTCCCGCATTTCCCGTTCCCGTTTGTCACAGGATTCGACGGTCACCTGCCGGTCGCCAAGAGCTTCCGGGCGCATCCCCTTCAGGGCTGTGAATTTACCTGTCCGGTCCGGCTCCGAAGGGTCGAGAATCGCCTCAGCCTGTCGGCACAGATCCTTGGCATGATTGATCTTCTGCTCGGTTTTGGAACGCTTGTCCTTTTGATCGTCCAGCTGTTTTTCGGTTTTTTTCTGCTCCACTTCCAGCTGTTTCAGCTGCTGGTTCAGGGTTTTGAGAATGTTCGAGGCGTTTTCAAGCAGGTTTTGCTCCTCTTCCAGGCGGGAGATGGCCACGGCCAGAGTCTGCCAGTCGAGTTCGCTGAAATCCGTATATTCATCGAGTTTGGAAAGTGTGTTGAGTCGCTTCCTGAGTTTTTTCTGCTCTTTCTGAAGTCCGGCAATGCGGGTTCCCTGGTCTGCAAGACGCGCCTCCTGCCCTTTGGCCTTCTCTTCCAGGGCCGCGATCTTGGCGGTATTGGTCCAGCCGAGGACATACCGGCTGCGGTCGTCGATGCGGTGGCGGTCGTCCTTTTCATGACGTCCTCCGGGCATCTTGACCTGCCCGGCCACGGTGATGGCTCTGGTTTCCCTGCGGAAGGACTCCTGATCCGAACAGCAGATCAGGTCGAAGCGGTGGGCGAGTTCCTGCTCCATCCAGATAAAGTGGGGGGAGTCGCTTTTGATTTCCAGTTTTTCAGCCAGGGAACCCGGCCGAGCTGTCCGGCTTTCGCGCTGCCGGTTGGGTCGGACCCGGAAGTAGACCAGGCGACCTTTGAGGTGGGTGCTGTCCACCCATTGGGCCACCCGGGGATAGTGTTCGTCCGGGACCAGCAGGGAGAGGGCAAAGCCGTGCAGCAGTCGTTCCACCGCGCCTTCCCAGTCCTGTTCCCCTTCCCGTACCCGGAGCAGTTCGCCCGCAAAAGGCATCTCCTCTTCTCTGAGATTCAAAGCCGTGCACAGGGTCCGGCGCATCTTCACCTGTTTCTCGCTGATGTTGCTCCGGCGGGCCTTGAGCCCTTTGATCTCGGCTGTGAGTAGGGCGTGGTCATCCCGCTCTTTCATGAAGAGGACCTGCGTTTCGTTGATGTCGTTCTGGACGCGGGATTCACTTTCGTTCGTTGCTTCCCGCTGCCTGCGATGCCTCTCCAGGCTAAGGAGAAACTCCTCTGGCGTGGCTGCAGGGTGTTCTCCCAGGGAACGCACCAGCTCTTCATAGCGGTCGGCTTTTTTCCTGCTCCGTTTGAGTGCATCGGTTTTCTGCGTGATTTCCGCCTTGATGCTCTCGATTCTGTCGCCGCCGTTTTCAGCAATGGCCCGGCGCAGTTCCCGATCCTTTTCCCGCAGTTTGAAGTTTTCCGTTTCCAATCGGGTCACGGCGTCTGCAAAACGGGCGTAATCCTTTTTCAGAGAGTCGATTCGTTTGCTCAGCAACCCCAGCTTGAGCGTCGCGAACCATGGTCGCAGGGCTTCCCGGCAGCTTTTGAGCTCTTCGGATGTTTCGGCAAGCTCCCGGTGCCGTTCGCAGTCGGCCACCAGCGGCCCCAGCATGTTCACCTGCTGTTTGGCCTTGAGGACTGCTTCATGGGCCCGGTTGAGGTCTTCGAAGTGGCGGATGAGGACGGCGATGCGTTCCTCCGCATCAAAGGGCTTGAGCATGTGGGTGCGCACGAAGTCGGTCAGGTTGCCCACGGACTTGAGGGACACGGTCTGGTGAAAGAGTTCCAGGGCCTGTTCGTTGTCGATGCCGAACCGTCTGCGGAACCACGCACCGTAAGGCGGGAAGGAGTCGAACAGCTCGATATCTCTCCCACGCAGCTGTTTACGCAGCCCCTTTATTTCCGGGCCGAATCCCGAAAAGTCTTTGGCGATGGACAGATCTTTTTCACAGGCCGCGTACAGTCTGGCGGGCTGTCCGGCAGCCTCCTTCATCCAGAAGACCTGGGCCAGGGTCACGGTTTTGTTGTATCCGGCGTTGTGGAACACCCCGAGGATGACCGAATAGCTGTTGTTGTCCCGCAGGGCCACGGGTCTGGCACTGCCAAGAGAGTCCTGGCGTTCGGACTTGTAGTATCCGAGGACATAGGAGCGCAGGGACCGCTCTTTGGTGTCTGCTCCCGCCGCCTTGTTGTAGGCGATGCGCCTGCCCGGAACCAGCAGGGTGGTCACTGCGTCCACCAGGGTCGATTTGCCCGATCCGATATCCCCGGTGAGCAGTCCGTTTCTGCCGTCCACCCGCAGGGTCCAGACCTGGTTGTCGAAGGTGCCCCAGTTGAACACCTCGAGGCGGTGCAGCCTGAACCCGGCCAGCTGGTCGTCTCCGATGAAGTCCATGGTGAGCTGCTCAGCCATTCTGTTTTTCCTGTGCGATGTGTTTCCGATACTCTGCCAGGCGCTGGTCGAAATCCGACAGCCACTGGGCGTCCACGAACGATTTGATGATCCGCCGGACCTCGATTCTGGGCGGCTGTCCCCGCAGGCGGCGGATGAACCCGAGATCCGCGATCTTGTTCAGGGTGGTGTCCACGTTGTCGATGAGTCTGACCTCGTTGCTTCCGGCAGGGAGAAAGATGCGGATCAGCTCCACCACCTCGTCCCGGGTGAGAATCATCCTGGTGTCCGTTCCCGAGGCATCGAATTCCGCCAGCTTCTTGCGCAGCAGGGCCAGCAGCAGGCTGACCGGATAGGAGAGCCGTCGCCGGGCCACCAGGCGGGGGATGGAGGTTTGTCCGGAGCCGGAATCATCTTCGGGGTCCTCCTGCCTGGAACGCAAAAACGCGTATCCTTCGGCCTCATCAAGGACCAGTTCCAGGCCGAGGACCGATACATAATCCCGAACGGCAGCCTGCAGGTGCAGCAGGGTGGTCCACGTTCCGGCGTTGTCTTCCATGTAGATCACCCCCTTGAGCAGAGGGATGACCACGGAAGAGAGTTCGGGGTCGTTTGTTTCCATATATTTTATCCTTTAATAACTGAAGTTACGCACATCCAGCAATCAGGAAGAATTGGCCCGCGGATACACGCGGATTGACGCGGATTTAAGAATGAAGAGGATAAAGAAATCTGCCTTTTCTTCAATCCGCGTCAATCCGTGTGATCCGCGGGCAGTTCTCTTCTTTTTTGCACCCTGAAGGGGTGCGAC
>JAWLGC010000090.1:0-10401 GCA_041685265.1 Desulfomicrobiaceae bacterium
AATTGCGTTTGGTATCACAACGGCAAGGTCCAGGGATGCGATCGATGAATTGCGTAGCCTGGATGTGTTTTCCAGAGATGTGCATACCCGCCTGTTGAAGATCATCGGGTTCAGAAACGTGCTGGTGCACGACTACCTGGCTGTGAATGACGATGTGATTCTCTCGGTTCTGGAAAAGCGCGAGTACGAATTCATCGAGGAGGTTCGTGATCTTCTCTTCGAGGTGCTGGCGAATTGCGGGCAGTGATTCCAAGGTCCCGGAATCACTGCCCTTGGTTTGAGAATCTTTGCCTTAGGAACTGAAGTTAGGCACGCCCTTCGTGATCCTTCAGCTGACACCGGGTTGCCGGCATTAAAGTCCCCCCTCCGAGGGGGGCCAGGGGGGTGTTCTTCAAGCACGGCAAAGCCATCGAAAAAAGGCAGGGGCCGCGTGGGGCCAGGCAAAAATGAAGGGGGGACTTCCTTGCTGGTATCTCAGCAACCAGCTGAAAAGTCCCCCGCAGTGCGTAACTTCAGTGAGGAATTACTTAATTCTATTGGCATTAAACCGGGACTCTGAAATTCCGGGATTCCGGAATCTGCCTTTCAATTCCAGAATCCCAGAATTTGTTTTTCAATTCCAGAATTTAATCACAGGTCGCCCGGCTGCAGCGGTTTGATGACCAGGGTCGGGTACAGGCCCTTGAGATCCCCTTCGGGGTAGGGCTGGATGATGTTGAAGGAGATGTCCTGGGTGGTCTGGGCGTGGCCGCGGGTGGCCTCCGAACCGTCGTGGTAGGCGCCGTTTTCTTCCAGGATATGCTCGATGCGGTGCTTGAATCCGTCCACGAACTTGGAGCCGATTCCTTCGAAGGTCATCCGGCCGAGCTGGAACTGGCCCTTGAGGTTGGCCATCTGCTCCAGGGGCATGGAGTTCAGTTCCAGATCCTCCTGGCGCTGGATATATCCCCAGACCAGGCTGCCGGCCGGAATGGCGATGGGTTCTTCGGCGTCGATGATGGTGTGCGGCATAACCACGGAGTCACGGTCGATAGTGATTCGGGCCTCTTTTTTTCCGTTCAGGAACGAGTTGAAGCCCACGAAGACCTTGCTGCCCAGATGGCAGTGGATGACCTTGCCGCCGTGGGCGGTCACGTCCAGTCCGTCGTAGGTGGAGTCGATGATATAGCAGTTTTCCTGGGCGTTGGCCCCGTCACCGAGGGAGGAGTTCTCGATATAGGCCCGCTGGGCCACGAGCACGTTCAGTCCGGCTTTGGTGTCGCCCTTGATCACGGCGTAGGGGCTGACCGAACCCTGGACAGGCACGTCAATGGGCAGTTCCGGGGCCACGGAGCTGTAGATGGGGATGAAATCCTCTTTGCGGTGGTCGTAGAAGTCCATGAAGATGCCCCGGGGCTTGTTGTCCGGCCCGAAGGAGATGTATTTTTCCAGCACTTCGGCGGGGTAGTGGTAGTTGAACTCGAACTGCCCCTCGGCCCGGACCCAGACCCGTCCGGGGCGAATGCGCTCATGGCTGAGCTCTCCGGCCTGGACATAGGAGAAGGCGCCCACGGTGCAGTCGTGGCAGCGGGACAGGTCCACGGTGGAGAACGGCTCCAGAAAGCACCCCTCCAGGGGGCTGCCGTGGATGTTGGCGTAGTGCAGGGACACGGAGTTGAAGATGTTGAAGCTCTCCAGGTTTTCCGGGTCCCGGGAGTTGTTGTGCACCAGGGTCTTGATCAGGTAGCTGTCTCGGATCTTGATCACCTCGTCATCGTGCAGCCGGACCTCGGTCCCTTCCACCTGGACAAGGGCCCCTTTCTTTTTGAGCTCGTCGCCCCGGATGTCGCTTTTGTACAGAACCGAGTGATCCACCTCGCATTTGCCCAGAAAGTAGGTCCCGGCCAGGGAGGAACGGGAAAACTTGAAGGACAGGGGGTGGTGCGAGGTCAGGGCGTAGAAGGCATAGAACAGGGCGTGGCTGTCCCGGGGGACCAGGTCGCGGATGTAGGGACCCACGTCCTTGAGCGGCTTGCGCAGGTTGATGTTTACCCTGGTGATGATATGTTCAATGAGTCGTTCGAGCTGGCTCATGCACCCTCCGTGCAGGTTTGTTGTTGATCTTTTTTTTCTTATCCCACCAGGATCGGCATGCCCATGAGCGGCCAGATGACGTATACGGCCAGGCCGACCACGGCCATGAGAATGATGCTGGCAGGTATTCCGTACAGAAAAAACTCTCCCGTTGTAAACTGTTTGGAGTCGTAGGCGATGGCGTTGGGCGCCGCGCCGACCAGAAACAGGAAAGGCATCCCGGCCGTGACCAGGGCCGCGAACGTGATCACCTCGGCGCCCACACCCAGGAAGGGGGCGATGACCAGGGCCACGGGCAGGGAGATGGCAATGGCGGCCACGTTCATGATGAAGTTGGTCATCATCATCACGAAAAAGGCGATGGACATGATGAACACGAACCAGTGGGAGTCTTTGAAAAAGCCCAGCCAGTTGATGGCCAGCCAGTTGGCGGCTCCGGTCTGCCACAGACAGAACCCGATGGACATGGCTCCGGCAAACAGGAGAATGATGTTCCAGGGCACCTCTTCCAGATTCCGGATATCAAGGATGCGCAGGACATAGAAGAGGATGGTGGAACACAGGATAATAGCTGTCTTGTCGATGGTCTGCAGGGCCGGAATGAACGATCGCAGGGACATGACCAGGATGACGCCTCCGACGATCACTGCGGCCATGATCTCGTCCCGGGTCAAGGGGCCGAGTTTGGAGTTCAGCTCTCTGGCCCTTTCCTGCAGGCCCGGGATGGTTTTTTTCTCGGGCTTGAACATGATCATGAAGTATCCCCACAGGAGAAAGACCATAAGCCAGCCGATGGGGGCCATGTAATAGGTCACCTCGAAAAAGGTGATGTCCCTGCCGAGAATCTCCTTGTAGAACCCGAGGGCCACGGCGCCCCGGGCCGCGCCGAGCAGGGTGACGATGCTGCCCGCACCGGCCACGTAGGCCATGCCCATGAACAGCCCCTTGCCGAATTTGGTCGGCTTGTCCCCTTCACCGTACATGGCGTAGATGGTCAGCAGCAGAGGATAGATGGTGGCGGCCACGGCGGTGTGGGCCATGAGGTGGGTCATGGCCGCGGTGACCAGAAAACATCCCAGGTAGATGCGGCTGGTTTTTTCACCCACGATCATGAGCATCTTGTAGGCCAGCCGCTTGGTCAGCCCGGTTTTGGTGAACACGGCCCCGATGATCAGAGAGGCGAAGATGAACAGTACCGAGGGATCCATGAAGTCATTGAAGGCCACCTTGGCCTCCCGGATGTGGAACATGGCCTGCAGTACCCCGATGGCCAGGCTGGTGATGCCGATGGGCACGACCTCGAACACCCACCATGTGCCGGCCAGAAGGAACACGGCCAGGGCTCCCTTGCCTTCGCGGGACAGGTGCACTGCTTCACCGTTGATGGGGTTGATGGCTGCGGGCCATTCCGGGGAGTAGTATACGACGGTGAACAGGGTCACCCCGAGCAGAAGGAAGATGATGCGCTTCCAGTCGATTTTTGCAGGGACAGCGGTCATTGGCAGCTCCTGTGAGTCTTCGGTGTCGGGGCTACAGCCCGCAGGACTCGATGGTTTCGCAGAACAGGTTGAAGATATCGACGGAGCGGATCATGCCGAGGACCCGGTCTCCCTCCCGAACCAGTAATTCGTCGCAGTTGGAGATGATCATCTGATGCGTGGCCTGATCCAGGGTGTCCCCTGGACCGATGGACGCAAACTGTTGTGTGGGCAGGATGACCTCCTTCAGGGTCTTGGAGCCGGTTTTGGCGCACAGATCATGAAGGGGATGGGCCCACAGTCCGAAATCACTGGCAATGGAGGCCACATAATCAGATGAATACCCGAATCTGGACAGGTGCATTTCGGACAGATCCTTGTATTTGGGCTCCACGGCGCGAAGGATGTCCAGTATGGTCAGCTCGGAGACGATCTGTCCCTCGTCGGTACAGATGACCATGGTGGTATGGCCGTTTTTTGCCTGGGATTTTTTTTCCTTGAGCAGGGCCACGGCTTCCCGCAGGGTTTTGTTCTCGTTGATGAGAGCGTATTCCTGCAGGGGAACCATGATGCTTTCAACCAGTGTCTGTTTCACTTGGATCCTCCAGTGGATTCCTGCGGTTGTTCCTTCAACTGTGTAAGCCGGGAGACGGTCGGGGAATCAGGTTTGTGAAATAAGGGGCAAAATAGGATAAATAAAATTATCCCGCAAGGCCTGAATTTTTGGATCGGCGTCTTCCGCGACGGATGGCCGCAAGAAGTTCGTCAAGGGCGAAAGGGATGGACAGGTCGTCCGAAGCCCCCCCCTTCATGGCCTCGATGGACAGAGCGACCTGCTCCGGGGAGTGGATGATGACCACCTCGGTCTCCGGGAATCCGCTCCTGATCTTCTTGAGCAGCTCGATGCCCTGCTGCCGCAACCCTTCAAGATCCAGCAGCACCACCTCGATAGCATGATCGCGGATTGTTTCCAAGACACCATCCACCGCGGACGCCTCGAAAACATGCATATCGTGCTCCCTGAGCCGGAAAGCCAGGTTGTGCAGGAAGGTCGTGTCTGTTTCAACAAAAAGGATTCTGGGTTTCATATCCCTTCCGGGGTGAATGGTTGCAGCAAGCTTGTGACGAATATAGCAATGGGGGTGCCAGGATGGGGCAAAAAAGAATTGTGGGGAAGGGGATTTCTTTTTTTATGTGTAATTTCGAGATCTTGGAATGATAAAAAAAGAGGGATGGAAAAGTATGTCAGGGGGGAAGGGGGATCGGGCATCGGATTGAGCGGTGCAGTGTTTCTTTTAGAAACAAAAAGAAACAGAGGTGTTGGTTCATTTTGTTTCGTTTTGTTTCGTAAGGAACGAGTTTACGGCCTCCCGGTAGTGCTCCATGACGCAGTCGTTCACAGCGACCTTTTTCCAGACCAGATACTGGTAGTATTCATCCTCGATGCCGTTGCAGATCACGGTGTCCACGTTTTCGGTCAGGATCAGGGTGCACAGGTCCTCGGCGGAACCCTGGGGCATGACCATGGTCCGCTCCCGAAGTATGGTCCCCTGGTCATCGGTTTCGATGATGAGCACTTCGCCGGCCAGATCAAATCTGGGGGCGACATCGTCGCCCTGGATGGGGATGAGAAGTTTGTGTGCCATGGGAGTCATTCCAGGTTGTATTTTTTCATTTTGCGCCACAATGTGCTCCGTCCCCAGCCCAGGAGTTCGGCCGCTCTGCTTCTGCGACCGCCGGCGCGGTCCAGGGCGGACAGGATTTTTTCCCGCTCCACCTCGGCCCAGGTCCGGTTTTGCAAGGGATGAACCGGCGGCAGGGATTCTACCGGGTACGGGTCGCTCCGCTCCGGTGAAGGCGGTGCCGGGGAGGGTGCTGAAAGGATGTATTCCGGCAGGTTGTCCGGGGTGATCTCCGTTCCCGTGCACACGGCCGTGGCATACTCCACGATGTTGCGCATCTCCCGTACGTTGCCCGGGTATGCGTAGCCGGACAGGACTGCCCGGGCCTCCGGGGAAAATCCCCGGATGCTCTTGCGGGTTGCAGCGGTGAAGCTGCGCAGGAAGTGGGACAGCAGGGTCTGCCGATCCTCGCCGCGGTCGCGCAGGGGGGGCAGGTGCAGCCTGATCACGTTCAGCCTGAACATGAGATCCTGACGGAATCTGCCCTGGCGAACCATATCCTCCAGGTCGTGCAGGGTGGCGGCAATGACCCGGACGTCGACCTTGACCCCTTTGGTGCTCCCCAGGGGGAGGATGACCTTGTCGTCCAGAAATGTGAGCAGTTTGACCTGAAGCGCCAGGGGAAGGTCGCCGATCTCGGTCAGAAACAGGGTCCCGTTGTGGGCCAGTTTGAACCAGCCCGGCTTGTTTTCCACCGCACCGGTAAACGCTCCCTTGCTGTGTCCGAACAGTTCCGACTCCATCAGAGTGGCCGGCAGGGCGCCGCAGTTGACCTTGATGAACGGGCCCTTGCTGCGGGTGGAGTTTTTGTGGATGGCCTCGGCCACCAGGTCTTTGCCTGTGCCGGTCTCTCCGGTAATAAGAACGGAGGAGTCGGTCTGGGCGATCACCGGAAGCAGTTGAAACACCTTGCGCATCTCCGGGCTCTGCCCGACGATGGAGTCGAACCCCAGCCCGCGGGACTGCGCTGCCGCAGCTCCCTGGACCGGGCGCATGTCCTCGACGATTTCCAGATATCCGGAGATGTTGCCGGCATTGTCCTGAAACATGGCCGAGGTGTGCCGGGTGGGGATCTTCTGCCGGTTGTGGTCGATGATGTCCCCGTCCAGGGTGATGCTCTCCCTGTCCCGGGTCAGGCGGTCCAGGGGGCACCGGGTGGTGCACAGGCTGCAGCGTAGAACGTGGTGGCAGTGTTTCCCGAGCACGGATTCCCGACCAAAGCCGGTCAGCCCCTCCAGGGCGGCGTTCATGCCTCGGACCCTGCGTTCCGGGGAGAGAACGCAGATGCCCACCGGAAGATGGTCCAGAAAGGGAGCCAGCTCCAGGTCCCTGGCAAACAGACCGGTGATGACGGCATCGGAAAGGGGCATTTTTTATCTTCCGGGGATTCTGGTATTTTGGGATTCTGGAATTCTGGGATTTTGGAATTCTGGGATTTTGGAATTCTGGAATTCTGGGATTCTGGGATTCTGGGTTACTGACTGAAGTTGCGCACGACAGGAAATTCTCCACCTGGATCTGAAATACCTGCAGAAAGTCCCCCCTTGAGGGGGGTAGGGGGGGTGTGCTTCAAGACGAGCACCTGCGGGCATTTTTGCCAGGCCCCACGCGACCCGGCCTTTTTTCGATGGCTTTGCCGTGCTTGGAGAACACCCCCCTGGCCCCCCTCGAAGGGGGGACTTTTATGCCGGCAACCTGGTGTCACCTTAAGGATCACGAAGGGTGTGCGTACCTTCAGTTACTGATGCTCAATCCCGGCAATGACTGCCGCCAGCACCCTTCCCAGGTCCCGGCCGGCGGCGTTGGCCTGTTCCAGGATCTCCTCCAGGGAAGTTTCCGCCATGCAGTCCGGGAGGTTCTTGTTGGTCAGGCAGGACAAGCCCAGGATACGCAGGCCCATGTGTCTGGCGGCAACGGCCTCCATGACCGTGGACATGCCGATGGCGTCCCCTCCGAGGATGCGAAAGGCCCGGGTTTCGGCCGGGGTCTCCAGGCTGGGGCCCTGGATGCCGACATACACGCCCCGTTCCAGGGGGATGCCCAGGGTTGCGGCTTCGGACCGGGCCAGGCGCTGCAGGTCCTGGTCGTACACCCGGCTCATGTCCGGGAAGCGGGGTCCCCAGGCCTCCTCGTTGGGCCCGGTCAGGGGATTGAGGCCGGTCATGTTCAGGTGGTCCGTGATGAGCATCAGGGAACCGGCATCGAACTGCGGATTGAGGGCTCCGGCCGCATTGGTCAGAATCAGGTTCCGAATGCCGAGTCCGGCCAGGACCCGAACACCGAAACAGACCTCCTGCGGGGTGTATCCCTCGTAGAGATGGAACCGGCCTCGAAGCATGCAGACCGGGACTCCGTGCATGGTCCCGAAGCACAGGGTCCCGGCATGTCCTGTGACCGTGGATCGGGGGAAGTGCGCAATGTCCGCGTAGGGAATTTCCAGCAGGTCGTCCACGGCTTCCAGCCACTCCCCCAGGCCGCTGCCAAGGATCACACCGGTTTTCGGGACGGGCCGATCGCCAAGGAGGGCCAGGATTGCGGAGACCGCATTCTGGACTTTTTCGGTTTTTTGCATAATACTCACTGAGCTGTCCTGTTCTGCGCCCCTGTTGTTCCCGTTGTCCGGGAGCAGGGGTCGGGATGGCGGGCGACGGATCGGAATTCGCGGTCGCGGCATGTGCCGCGACGGTTCAGGGGAAGATCCCTGTGTGCAGGGCTCCCTGCATTGTTTTGCAATCGGTCGCCTCTGCATTACTTCGATAACGGATAGATGCTCGCACCTGAAATTGCAAGATATTCCGGTTCGGGGGAGCGATCCGTTACGAACTCTTCAACCCAATTCACATACCTGCACCCGGTCTTTGACTCCCTCTCCCCCATCTCCATAGGTATGCGTCGCAGGGCCCGGAAAGGTCTCTGCCGTCCGCCGGCAAGGTATGCAAACAGGAACGAGACGCGCGTGAAAAAGAAGACAGACCACAAGGTTCTCATCGCCAACAGGGGTGAGATCGCGATCCGCATCGCCCAGGCCTGCCGCAAGCTGGGCCTGGAGTTCGTATGCGTGTACACCTCGGTGGATACCGAGAGTGAGCATGTGTCCCTGGCCCGAACCCTGGGCGGGGAAAAGTCCCTGTACAGAATCAGCTCCTACCAGGATGCCAACGAGATATTTGCCGTGGCCGACGACAGCGGGGCCACGGCCATTCATCCCGGGTACGGTTTTTTCGCCGAGGACTACCGGTTCGCCCGGCGGGTCACCGAGCGGGAGCGGAAGCTGATTTTTATCGGTCCGTCCTGGAAGGTGATCCGGGAACTGGGCGACAAGATCAACACCAAGCGGCTGGCCCGAAAGCTCGACGTGCCCACCGTGCCCGGGTCCGACCGTCCCGTCGTGGACGACATGGAAGCCGAGCAGCTCGCCAAGTCCCTGTTCGACTTCCAGAAGGAGCAGGGCATCGAAGCCCCGGTGGTCCTGGTCAAGGCCTCTGCCGGGGGCGGGGGCATGGGCATCGAGGAGGTCGACGACATCGACAAGTTCCGTACCGTGCTGCGCCGGATCAAGAACTACTCCAAGCGGCAGTTCCGGGACGAGAGCGTGCTTATCGAGCAGCGCATCTTCGATTTCAATCATCTGGAGGTTCAGGTGCTGGCCGATCGGCACGGCAACGTGGTCCATTTCGGGACCAGAAACTGCTCCATCCAGAGCTCCGGACACCAGAAGCGGGTCGAGGTCGCTCCCGGCTTCGTGCCTCGGCATCTCCCGTATGCATTCGATGCCCAGAAGGTTCTGGACGATATCACCGAATATTCCCTGCGCATGGCCCGGGAAGCCGGGTATGACAGCGTCGGGACCTGGGAGTGGATCGTCAGCCCCATGGGACATCCGTTTCTGATGGAGGTGAACACCCGAATCCAGGTCGAGAACGGGGTGTCGGCCATGATCGCGTCCATCGGAGAAAACAGGGACGTGGACCTCATTGCGGAGCAGATTCGGGTCGGCCTCGGCGATCCCCTCGGGTTCGAGCAGGAAAAGATCGGATTAAACGGGGTGGGGATCGAGTATCGGCTCATTGCCGAAGATCCGGACAACAAGTTCGCCCCCTGGGTCGGAACCATCGAGAAGTTCTCCTGGCCGGAACGGCCCTGGGTCAGGATGCATACCCAGGTGCCTACGGATCGCTCGTATGAAATCCCCACGGATTATGATCCCAACCTGGCCCTGGCCATTATCTGGGGCAAGGATCTTGAGGAATCCAAGGCGCGGGGACTGGAGTTTCTCGATTCTCTGGTTCTTGAAGGAAAGAGTGCATCGGGAGATCCTCTGCGCTCAAATGTTTCCTTTATGAAAGCCAAGACTGAGCATCTGCTCAAATTCTGAACCACGAAATATCGACTGGTTGCGCGTGATTACCGGCCGGATTTTTTTTGAGATTGAATCTGGCTGAGTGTTCACTTAAATGCTGGGAGCCTGCCACGCAGCATGGAAAAACATTTTGCGGGAGCCGGCCCGAGAGCAGTATAAACCGCTATCCGGGAAACACGCATAGAAAAATATGGATATTGAAAAGAGATTACAGGAACTACGGGATCGTCTGAGCTATATTCAGGATATCTTCGGTTCCAGGGAAAATGCCAATGTCATGCTCCTGGAGTCCAAGCTGATGGAGTTTCTGCAGCGGGAGATCGAACTGCCCGTTACGGAACAGGTCCGTCAGCTGGCCTCTCTGGAGGAGTTGTTCACCTTTTTGGAAACCAAGCTGGAACGTGAACTGACGCCCATGAACCGGGTCCGGATCGTGCGTCACTCGCACCGGATCTGTCTCAAGGACATCCTCGAGAACGTGTACGACAACTACACCGAAATCGGGGGGCAGGACGACTGCAACATCGATCCGAGCATGCTCATCGCCAGGGCCTACATCACCCGGCGGACCGGAAAGAAGGTCCACCATCAGCCGGTCATGGTCATCGGCCAGGAAAAGGGGCACGGTCAGGAGTTCCGCAACGGCGGTTCGGTGAAGCCGTGGGGCAATGCCAAGGCCCTGCATTACATGAAGGTTGCGGAGACGGAGAATATCCCCATCCACACCTACGTGTTCACGCCCGGGGCCTATCCCGTGGAGGATTATCCCGGAGCGGCCCAGCAGATCGCCAAGAACCTCTACGAGATG
>JAWLGC010000001.1:0-93521 GCA_041685265.1 Desulfomicrobiaceae bacterium
ACACACGCAACCCTTAACCCTTAACCCTTAACCCTTAACCCTTAACCCTTAACCCTTAACACTTAACACTTAACACTTAAAACTTAACACTTAAAACTTCCCCCTCCCCCCGATCAGCTTCCCCGTCCCCACCAGAACGACCACGCAGACCACGGAGATGACCCCGACCAGGAGATTGGCCAGCCCGTCGTTGCCTTCCTGGACCGCGCTGTACACGGCCAGGGACATGGTCTGGGTTCGTCCGGGCAGGTTGCCGGCCACCATGAGCGTGGCCCCGAATTCTCCCATGGCCCGGGCAAAGGCGAGCATGGTTCCGGCCAGGATGCCCCGAAACGCCAGGGGCAAGGAGATCCGGAAAAAGATCTCGGCTTCGCCGAGGCCAAGTGTCCTGCCCGCGTGCTCAAAATCCTCCTTGACCTCCTCTAGGGCGGCCCGGGCCGCCTTGTAGACCATGGGAAAGGCCACAACCGAAGCCGCCACCACCGCGCCCTGCCAGGTGAACATGAGCGTGATCCCGAGGTGCTCGTTCAGCCATGCCCCCAGCACGCCGCGGCGTCCGATAAGCACCAGCAGGTAATATCCGAGCACCGTGGGGGGCATGACCAGGGGCAGGGTACACACCGCGTCCAGCACCTCCCTCCCGGGAAAACGGTACCTGGCCACGATCTGAGCCAGTCCCACTCCGAAAATCAGCGCAAAGACCGTGGCCATTCCGGCCACCCGCAGGGTCAGAAACAGGGAAAACAGAAACTGGTCGGGAAGCTGGGGCATATTTCCTTCCGTTGAAAATTCTGCTAAGGATTTTTCCTGCAAAAATGTAGCGAAAATCCACTATTTTGTAGGTCAAAGGTATTCCTGATCCGAGCCCGGCCATTCAGCAGAGTCACGCAACAACTTGTTTTCTTGACCAAAGTTTCCTGCCTAAGGCACGGCAACATGGCCGGACCGATTGTTACCTATCACCAATTCAATCAGATATCGTGCCAACGCATTTTCCCGAGACCGAACCAGGTTCCTGTTCAAGGCCTTTTCCGTGATTCTGAACGCGGTCTGAAAGCAAAAAAAAGCCGGACCGACCATTCAGGTCGATCCGGCTCCGTACAGCAATCCCGATTTCTCAAGGCAGGATTTTACCGAACACTTCGAGGATCATCCACCAATCCCTGCAAAACAAGTTTTCCCACTTTTGCCGCACCGACCAGCCCGCTTTCCCGGTTCCGGTCCAGGTACAACGGAATGGCATGCAGCATATCCCCGTATGCCGGACAGCGGTCGAACTCCCGGCGGAATTCAGGATGAGTAACCAGAAACGGATTTCCAGCTGCGATCCCCCCGCACACCCACACCCCGCCCCGGGACAAAAGAGCCAGGGCATACTGACGACAGGCGCGGGCGTAAAACCGTGCAAACCAGACCGTGGTCTCGCTCTGCTCGTTGATTTCCTCGGCCACCAGTTTCGAATCCAGATCACGACCTGTCAGATACAGATGAAGAAGACGCAATCCCGATCCACTGATAACGGCGTCGCCGTTCAGATACGGAAGCCCGGTCCGGTCCAGGGCAAACCTCTGGTAGTCGATCTCGGACGTTCCGCACATGGGAAACCCCATATGCCCTGCCTCGGAGGGAATATGAATAAATGCGCCTCGCCCCGGCAACCCTGTCGGCAGCAGACCGCAATGCCCAAGGCCGGTTCCGGCACCCACAGCAATACGTACGGCCCGCCCGACAGCATTACCGGGCCGGATGATGTGCAGCTCAGCCGGATCCCGGGTACAGCTTCCCTGGGCCTGAGCCACGAAATCGTTGACCAGCAGACAGTTATCCAGGCCGGCATGCTTCAGATCCACGGCAAAAGATGCGTTGGTCAGCCTGCAGAACCGTCCCCGGTCCACGGCACCGGCCACGGCCAGCACACCTATATCGGCCTGATGCGGCTGCAGATCCAGAGGACTGCGGTCCAGCATCTCCAGAAGATCGGCAAAGGAGGCTGCGGCCGAAGTCTTCAGCCAGACCGTTTTCCGGCAGACAGGTTCCCCGTCCTCCCCCAGTTCGAAATGGCCGAACCGGCTGTTGGTTCCCCCGATATCGGCGGCCAGAATATGTCGCATGGTTTCTCCCTGACCCGGTCGGGCCGTATTTCTACCCCTCATTGCATCTGTCAAAGAGGGCTGCGTAACTTCAGTAGTTACAAAGAAAGTTCCACTCTCGTACCCTTCTGGTGTATACATAAAAAGTAACTATTCAGGTCCTTTTTACAAAATTAGAAATTTCAAATTTAAGAAATTTTAGAAATTTGAAAAATTATAGGACGTTAGCGCCTGCTCTTTCAATTTCTGAAATTTCTTAAATTCTCAAATTTCTTAAATGTATCGTCCGGTATTCAAACTTTACTTTGAATTTCAGGATCTTGAATCAGTAAAATTTTGACCTGAATAGTTACCATAAAAAAAACATTGCCCGGCCTGAGGCGGATCTGCCACAAGACCGGGCCAACGACAACCGGACAAGAACGGAGTATTCATGATCATCAAAACAGGACTGATTTTCCTGACCCTGGCCATGGTGTTAATCCCACGTACAGCCCGGTGCGCAGAGCAACTGCAGACCGCAGTCTTTGCCGGAGGATGTTTCTGGTGCATGGAACCCCCGTTCGACAAAAAGGAAGGGGTCGTGCAAACCGAATCCGGCTATACCGGCGGACACGTAGCAAACCCCTCCTACGAACAGGTTTCCTCAGGCGGTACAGGACACACGGAAGCGATCCGAATCACCTTCGATCCGGGCCGAATCTCCTACGAAGAGCTTCTGGAGATTTTCTGGAGGAATATTGATCCGCTGGATAAAGGAGGGCAGTTCTGCGACCGTGGGGACCAGTACCGTTCGGGAATCTTTCCGAACAGCGAGAAACAGCTCCGGGCCGCCCTGGCCTCGAGGGCGGAAATCAGCCGGAAACTTGGAAAAGAGGCGGTCACCGAGATCACCCTCCTCGAAGAGTTCCATCCGGCTGAAGAGTACCATCAGGATTACTCTCGAAAAAATCCGGTCCGGTACAAATTCTACCGTTACGGATGCGGCCGGGATGCCCGGTTAAAGGAATTATGGGACAGGAAGAACTGACCCGAACGGATCTAAAGGGGCCTGTATTTCGGTGTTTCGTTTCCGGTCGGACAAAAAATATTCTCACCCGCACACCGGAAACGAAAACCCGTCAAACACATTCACTCGTCGGATTCGTCCACATCAAGGACATAGGGAACGAGCAGCCCCTGGCCGCCGTAGACCACAAAGCTCTCCACGGATGTGACCCCTTCGACCCTGGACATCTCCTGGGAGTAAAACTCCAGCAAACCGAACTGCTCCTTGAGCAGAACAGTCATGATCAGGTCGAACCGGCCGGTGACCACGGCCACGGAGACCACGCCCCTGAGTTTTTCAAGTTCCTTTGATTTTTCGAACAGATTGAATTCACTGAGCTTGATCCCGATAAAGACCAGGGTGTGTCCATCCAGATTCTGGACATCGGCCCGGGCCGTAATGTCCATGATCCCTTCATCCATCATCCTGTTGATTCGGGACCGGACCGTGTTCTCGGCCACGGACAATTCGTCGGCAATGCTCCGGAAGGATTTCCGCCCGTCCTGAAGGTGTGTGAGTATCTGCAGATTCAGCTTGTCGAGTTTCATGATATGCCGTGTTGAGGTTGCATAGTTTCCAGCCTGACCGCGCACACCTTGAACTCCGGCACTTTGGCGTCCGGGTCCACGGCGTCAACCGTGAGCAGGTTTGCGGCGGCTTCGGTAAAATGAAAGGGAAGAAACACCGTGCCGTCCACAGCCCTGGGAGAAATGCGGACCCGAGCCTGAACAGCGCCCCGGCGAGAAACGATGCGGGCCATATCCCGGTCCGAGACACCATATTTTTCGGCATCGCCCGGGGAAATCTCCACAAAACACTCGGGTTCCTGCCGCGATAGTGCCGGCACTCTCCGGGTCATGGTCCCTGTATGATAGTGATACAGGATACGGCCGGTGGTCAGAACCAGCGGATATGTCTCATCGGCGGTTTCCGCGGGAGGAATGTACCTGACAGGATGAAACCCGCCCTTGCCGCGAGCAAAGGTCCCTTTGTGCAGGATCGGCGTTCCGGGATGATCCGGAGTCGGGCAGGGCCAGATCACCCCCTCCCCTTCCAACCGTCCCCAGGTGATCCCCGCGTATGCCGGAACCACGGACCGGATCTCATCGAACACCTCCCGGGGAGTGGTGTTCGCCATGGGTGCCCCCATCCTGGCCGAAAGTTCCGCTATGATCTGAAGATCCGGCCATGCCTGTCCCGGAGCGTCCACCGCCCTGCGTACCCGCTGCACCCGCCGCTCGGTATTGGTGAAGGTCCCGTCCTTTTCTGCAAAACAGGCCGAGGGAAAAACCACATCAGCCATTTGCCCGGTCTCGTTGAGAAAAATATCCTGGACCACCAGAAAGTCGAGTTTCTCCATACAGGCTCGGACATGATTCAGGTCGGCCTTGGCCATCATGAGGTTCTCGCCCATGACCAGCATGGCCCTGAGATCGCCTCGGCTGATGGCCGGAAGCATGTCGTGGGACATAAGCCCCGGCCGGTCAGGCAGCCCGGACACGTTCCATGCCTGAGCAAAACGGGCCCGGACCTCGGAGTCGGTCACCTGCCCATATCCCGGAAGTATTCCGGGCAGCCCGCCCATATCGCACGATCCCTGGACGTTGTTCTGTCCGCGCAGGGGATACACGCCACCGCCTTCGACGCCCACATTGCCGCACAGCATGGCCAGGTTGGCCAGGGCCCGGACATTGTCGGTGCCCCGACTGTGCTGGGTGATGCCCATGCAGTAGACAATGGCGGACCTCCCCCGGGCATACATGCGGGCCGCCCGAACAATGTCTTCGGCCGGGATTCCGGTCACGCTCTGGACGGTTTGGGGGTCGTATTCGGCCACGGCTTCCCGGACCGCCTCGAACCCTTCGGTCCGCTCCCGCACATAGGAAGCATCATGGAGATTTTCCGCCAGGATGACATGGCACAGCCCGTTGATCCAGGCGGTATCCGTTCCCGGTGCCGGGCGAAGCCGCAGATGGGCCAGCCGGGCAATATCCACATTACGCGGATCGGACACAATGAGCCGGGTTTTTCCAAAGCGCACCGCTCGCTTCAAAATGGCCGCGGCAACAGGGTGATTTTCCGTAATATTCGACCCGGTCAGCAGAACCGTGTCGGCGTTTTGAAGATCGTGCAGTGGATTGGTTGCCGATCCGCTCCCAAAGCTTCTGGTCAGACCGACCAGGGTGGGCGAGTGTCAGAGCCGAGCGCAGTGGTCGACATTGTTGGTGCCGAGTACCGCTCTGGTAAACTTCTGGAGGAGATAATTTTCCTCGTTGGTGCACCTGGCCGAGACAAGCACACCAAAGGCGTCTGCCCCCGCCTCATCCCTGATCTCCCCGAAGCGGGTTGCCACAAGATCCAGAGCCTCGTCCCAGGACGCGGGCTCCAAAGCTCCGTTCCTTCGAATCAGGGGAGTGGTCAGCCGGTCACCCGAAGAAATGAATTCCGCCCCGAACCGCCCCTTGACGCACAGGCTGCCGTTATTGGGTGCAGCATCGCGCCCGGTTACGGACTGGACCCGATTGTTCTTCACATGCAGATCAATCTGACACCCCACCCCGCAGTAGGTGCAGGTGGAAGGCACGGCTTCGGTCTCGCACTGCCGCGGTTTCGAGCGGGCATCCTTGAGGCTGAGTGCCCCCACCGGACAGACCTGCACACACTCTCCGCAGAATACACAAGGGGAATCCGCCAGAGACTTGTCTCCACCGGCTGCTATTTTGGTCTGCGCTCCGCGGTAGGCGTAGTCGATGGCGTCGTTAACCTGAATCTCCTTGCAGGCCTGCACGCACCGGCCGCACAAAATGCATTTGGAGTGGTCCCGGATAATAAAAGGATTGGACGCATCGGGACGATGCGTCGGAGGACGCCGCTCAAACCGTTTTCCTCCGGCACCGTAGCGAAAGGCGAGATCCTGCAGCCGGCAGTCACCGGATGAGGGACAGAGCAGACAGTCATGGGAACCCGAGGCCAGCAGCAGCTCAAGATTCATGCGCCGGGATTTCTTAACCCGCGCAGACTCGGTCTGCACCACCATGCCGCTGCCCGCCGGCGTGGTACAGGCGGCAGGAAGATTGCGGGCCCCGTCCACCTCCACCACACACATCCGACACGCCCCGGTAGGGGCGGCGTCCTTGAGATAACACAGGGTGGGTATATCGATATGATTGCGCCGGGCAACATCAAGGATGGTCTCCCCCGGGAGGAAGGAATACTCGACGGAGTTGATGGTCAGCTTTGCATCGCTCATACTATTTCCTCTAATCAATAGCGTCGAAGGGACAGGCGTCGAAACAGCTCATGCACTGCACGCAGACATCCCGGTCGATAACGGCCGGTTCCTTTTTCTTCCAGCTGATGGCGTCCACCGGGCACACCTTCACGCATTTGCCGCACATTTTACACCGCTTGGGGTCGACCCGAAACTCCAGCAGAGCCGGACACCGTTTGGCCGGACATTTCTTCTCCCGGATATGGGCCTCGAACTCGGGCCGAAAATGGCGCAGGGCCGAGCGTACCGGGTTGGAAGCGGTCTGGCCCAGGCCGCATAGTGCCGAATCCGTGATCATATCAGCCAGTTCTTCGAGAAGCTCCAGATCCCCTTCTTCGCCCTTTCCGGCACAGATCTTTTCCAGAATCTCCAGCTGGCGTCTGGTCCCTTCCCGGCACGGAGTGCACTTACCACAGGATTCCTCCTGAATGAACTCCAGAAAAAACCGGGCCATATCCACCATACAGGTCCGCTCATTCATGACAATGGCCCCGCCCGATCCCATGATGGCTCCGGCCTCGACAATCTTTTCGTAGTCGATGACCACGTCCAGATGGGACTCGGGGATGCACCCGCCCGACGGGCCACCCAGTTGCACCGCCTTAAACTTCCGTTTGCCGGGAATACCGCCACCGATCTCGAAGATGATATCCCGCAGGGGCGTGCCCATGGGAACCTCGACAAGACCGATATTATTCACATCCCCGGACAGAGCGAACACCTTGGTGCCCTTGCTCTTTTCCGTGCCCACGGATGCGTACCACGCCCCGCCCTTGACCATGATCCGGCCCACGTTGGCCAGGGTCTCCACATTATTGATGACCGTGGGTTTACCCCACAGCCCCTTCTGGGCGGGAAATGGCGGGCGAGGTCTGGGCATGCCCCGCCCTCCCTCGATGGACCGCAGCAACGCGGTCTCTTCGCCGCACACAAAAGCTCCGGCGCCCTGATAAATCTCGATGTCGAAATCAAACCCGCTGCCGAGAATGTCCTTCCCGAGCAACCCGGCCTGCCGGGCCTGCTCAAGGGCGATCTCCACCCGGTGCACGGCCAGGGGGTATTCCGACCGGCAGTAGATGAAACCCTTTGACGCCCCGATGGCCCGGGCAGCAATAAGCATCCCTTCCAGCACGGCGTGGGGGTCGCCTTCAAGAATGGAGCGGTCCATAAATGCCCCGGGATCGCCCTCGTCGGCATTGCAGACCACGTATTTGACGTCGCCCTCGGCCTTCATGGCAAATTCCCACTTCATGCCGGTGGGAAACCCGGCCCCGCCCCGGCCGCGGATGCAGGCGATCTTCATCTCCTGCACGACCTGTTCGGGAGTCATATCCAGCAGGACTCGGGCCGCGCCCTGATATCCGCCCCGCCCCACAGCATCGAACAATGATTCCGGGTCGATATGCCCCTTGTTGCGCAGGGTCCACGGCTTCTGCCGGGCGAAAAATGGGATCTCGTGGATATGGGCGATAAATTTTCTGGTGGCCGGGTCCTTGTACAGAAGCCGTTCCACGATGTTGCCCCGGATCAGATGCTCTTCTACGATGTCGGTCACATCACCCGGGGTCAGCTTCTGATAAAAAACATTCTCCGGATGCACGATAAGCAGAGGTCCCAGGGCGCAGAATCCGTTGCACCCGGTCTGGACCACCCGGACCCGGTCCGCAAGCCCCCGGTCCCGGATCTCCTCCCTGAGCCTATCCATGACCGCGATGCTTCCCGTGGCATGGCACCCGGTACCGCCGCAGACGAAAATGTGGCGCAGTTTCGGATCGTCCACCCTGGCATGGTACCGCGCCTCGATGTCAGCCAGGTCCGCCCGCCGGAGTCGTGCAGAAATCTGTTCGGTGTTCATTTGTATGCATCCAGAATTTCGAGGACCGAATCCGCGCTCACGTCGCCGTGCACGTCCTTGTCCACCACCATGACCGGAGCCAGACCGCACGCCCCGAGACAGCGCACCCCCTGCAGATCAAACCGGCGATCCTCACAGGTCTGCCCTTCCTCCATGCCGTATTTTGCAGAAATCCTGCCCATAACCTCGCGCACCCCCTTCACGTAACAAGCCGTGCCCGTACACACCTTGATGGTGTGCCGCCCCTTGGGCTTCAGGGAAAACAGGGAGTAGAAGGAGACCACGCCGAACACCTCGCTCAGGGGAATATTCATACCTGCGGCGATATGGTCGATGAGGTTTTCTGGAAACCACCCCACCACGTCCTGGCACTTGCGCAGCACCGTGATCAGGGCCCCGGGGGTGTCACGATGTTCGGCAATAATTGCGTCGACGGTGCTCCACTGCTCGGGAGTGACCTCAACGCTGTTTTCGCATTCACAAGTCATTGAAATTTCCTTTATTCTTTATCGATCACTGAGGAAATGAATGTATGCACTTCTCAAACGTCCCAAAAGCAATGGGACCCATGAGACCTATGCGACCCATTCCCTCTTCCTTCGCGCTTCTTCGCGTCCTTCGCGGTAAAAAAATACACTGAAACAAAAGGGCACGGTCTCCCGTGCCCTTTTGCATTGTCTTTCGCTTATCCCTGCAGGACCGGCTTTCTGGCAGCTGCTACTTCGTCCAGCCTTCCGACTTTGAACCTCTGAGGCGATGCCTTGAGCAGTTCGGGTTCCTGCTCGGCCTCGACGGCGATGGCCCGCATGGCCTCGATAAAGGCGTCGATCTGCTGCTTGCTCTCCGACTCGGTGGGCTCGATCATGATCGACCCATGCACGATGAGCGGGAAATAAATGGTCGGGGGATGATACCCAAGATCCATGAGCCGCTTGGCGATGTCCAGGGTGGTTACGCCGTGGTCCTTCTGTTTGCCGTCGGAAAACACGGCCTCATGCATACAGGGCTGATCAAAGGCGAGTTCATACACGTCCTTGAGCTTTTCCTTGATATAATTGGCATTGAGCACCGCCATTTCACTGGTCCGCCTGAGTCCGTCCGCTCCAAGAGAAAGAATGTAGCAGTAGGCCCGAAGCATGACCCCGATCTGTCCGAAAAAAGGATGCAGAGACCCAAGTGCGGTGCCGCATTCATCCACAACCCGAAACATATCCCCGTCCTTGACCACCCGCGGAACAGGCAGGAACGGCTCCAGATGTCCGGCCACACAGATGGGACCGGAGCCGGGTCCGCCACCGCCGTGGGGCGTGGAAAAGGTCTTGTGCAGGTTGAAATGGAGTACGTCAACACCGATCCTGCCCAGATCCGCCACGCCCAGAATGGCGTTCATATTAGCCCCGTCTCCATAGAGCAGGCCACCTTTGGCGTGCACGATATCTGCGATCTCTTTAAGGTTTGATTCGAACAGCCCCAGGGTGTTGGGGTTGGTGATCATGATTCCGGCGGTATCCTCATCCATGAGCTCGGCCACCTTGGCCGGGTCGAGAATGCCGTCAGCTCCGATCTTGATCCCCACGGACGTGTACCCGCACAGGGCGGCACTGGCCGGGTTGGTGCCGTGAGCCGTATCCGGAATGAGAATCTTGGTCCGCTGCCGCCCCTGGCTGCGATGGTAAGCGGCAAAAACCTGCATGCCGGCATACTCGCCATGGGCACCGGCCGCAGGCTGCAGGCTGGTGGCCCCAAGCCCGGTGATCGCGGACAGGAACCGTTCCAGATTCCAGACCATCTCCAGCACGCCCTGAGACAGTTCATCATCCTGCAGGGGATGGGCCCTGGCGAACCCGGGCAGGGTTGCCAGCTTGTCGTTGATCTTGGGATTGTACTTCATGGTGCACGATCCCAGGGGGTACATGCCGGAATCCACCCCGAAATTCCACTGGGAAAGCCGGGTGTAATGCCGGACTACTTCCAGTTCGCTCAGATCGGGCAGATCCAGGTCATCGCGCACCAGATCGGCATCGACTGCTGCTTCGGGTACGTCGCACTTGGGCATGGAAAAAGCGGTTCTGCCTTTGCTGCCCCGCTCCCAGAGCAGGGGCTCGTTGAAAATCAGCCCGGACGTTCCCTCGCGGTGGTCGATGGCCGCTTCTTTAACGATTCTTCCAATCATTTCGCCACCTCCTGAACCAGATAATCGAGGTCCTTTTTCGTGCTCGTTTCCGTGACGCAAAACACGTAGTGATCCTTGAGCTCGGGGTACCACCGCTCAACGGGCAGACCGGCCACGATATTTTGCGCCAGCATCTCCTTACGCCTGGCCGCGAACCCTGCGGGAGCCTTGACCGTGAACTCATTGAAGGTCGGGGACGAGTACACGACCTCAAATCCCGCCTTGACCAGCTCACCTTTGAGGTATTCAGCCTTGCTGCGGTTCAGCTCGGCCAGCTGCCGAAGCCCGGTGCCGCCAAGAGAGGCCATATACATTCCGGCTGTCAGGGCACAGTGCCCGGCATTGGAGCAGATGTTGGAGGTGGCTTTTTCCCGCCGGATATGCTGCTCCCGGGTGGACAGGGTGAGCACGAATCCGGGAGTTCCGTCACCGTCGTTGGCCCGGCCCACAACCCGACCGGGCATGTTCCGAACCTGCTTCAGGGTGCACCCGAACATACCCAGCCCGGGACCGCCGAAGCTCTGGGAAAGCCCGAGACTCTGCCCTTCACCGCACACGATATCCGCGCCCAGGGACCCGGGGCTCTTGAGCAGTCCGTAAGCCAGGGCCTCGGTAAAGCCGACGATGGCCAGGGCCTTGACCCCGTGAGCGGCTTCAGCGGCCGCCTGCACATCTTCGATACATCCGAAAAAGTTGGGAGACTGGACCACCACCGCGGCCAGATCGTCCATACCAGCCACGGAGGAAATATCCGTACGGCCGTCCTCAGTCACGGGCAATTCGACCAGCTTGAAGTCCGTGGGCTGAAAATAGGTGGAGAGAATTCGCCGGTACAGGGGATGTACGGCTGAAGAGATCGCCACCGTACTCCGCTTTTTGTTGATGCGCAGGGCCATGAGCGCGGCTTCGGCCATGGCCGTGCCTCCATCATACATGGATGCGTTGGCCACTTCCGTTCCCATGAGGTGAGCCGCATAGGTCTGGTACTCGTACATGGCCTGCAGAGTGCCCTGGGACATCTCGGGCTGATACGGGGTGTAGGCGGTAACAAACTCCTGCCGCCCGGCCACATAGGGAATAAAACTCGGGATATGGTGGGAATAGCTTCCGGACCCGATATACACTTTGGTTCCGGCACAGTTGCCCATTTTCCCGGCCAGTTCCTGCATATGGGCTTCCAGATCCCATTCGGTCATGGCTTCGGGCAGGTCCATGGGGGTTTCCCGGCGGCATTCGGCGGGAACGGAGGTGAACAGTTCATCCAGGTCGGAGATGCCGATGGCCTCCTGCATCTCCCGGATGTCTTCGTCCGTATGGGGAATATATCGCATTGTTCCTCCAGAGGAATATGTGCTCATGATCAATTACAGCATTGCGTCCAGCTTGCGCCGGGCGGTACGGGCCGGGCGGATATCCTCGACAATGGTCACCGGAAGAGAGCGCCGGGCGTCCTTGACCGTGATCACATCGCCGGGAGTCAGCTTTTTGGAGACCTTGACGAATCCGCAGGCCAGGCCGCGGGGAGAGAACCCTTCGGGCTTGTCCGGGCTGGCGACGCTGTAGATGGTTCCTTCTACAAGTCCGATGCCCATGTCCGTGGCACAGGTCAGCACGGTCCCTATTTCGCCCCCTTCACCGTCAAAAGCCTGAGAGCCTTTTCCGGCGACCACCTTGCGCACGTCTTTGCCCACGAAGGGGTAGGTGAACTCGTCATCCGGTGCCTGGGAGATGGCCGCATCACCGAGAAACGATTTGGTGAAGCCGCCGTCATCACCGTAGGGCAGGGCAAAAGGCCACGGGTTGTTCTTGAACACCCAGTGCCCGATATCCTGATGCGAAAGGGGCAGCACCGCACCCATGCGCAGGGAATCGCGGGCAGCCAGGCCGCATACACACAGGTTGAACTCTTTGCCGGCCTCCATAAGCAGATCCCAGACCTTGTGCCCGAACTCGGGGGAGAGAAAAATTTCAAATCCGAACTCGCCGGTATACCCTGTTCTGGAAAGCAGAATCGGGGTGCCGTCCTTAAGCTGAACCGCTTTGGAGTGCTTGGACGCAGGGTCGAAGTGTCCCTTGAAGGAAAAATAGGGCATAAAATCAAATACGGCATCGGGATCGGCCAGAACCGAACACATGATCTTCAGGGAAGCAGGCCCCTGCACGTCGAACTTACTCAGTTTATCCGTATAGTCCGTGATTTCGACGCCGGAAAGCCCCAGAGAAGCAGCCTGATTTGCGAGATGTCCGGCAATGACCGGGCCCATACCCGCGTTGACCACCAGCATATAATCCTGCTCAGCAACATTGTAGACCAGGCTGTCGTCGATGACATGGCCGTGTTCATCGGCGAACACCCCGTAGGCGCACCGTCCCGGACCGAGAGGCAGCTTTTTGGGACCGATGCACAACGCCAGGTCCTTGCTGAAGGTGTTCTGGATCAGCTCAAGAGCGTTCTCGCCTTTGATCGTAAGCAGTGCCATGTGGCTGGTGTCGAACAGTCCGGCATCGGTCAGGACCGCAAGGTGCTCCTTCTTGGGGCCGGTCTCATACCACAGCGGCATATCGTAGCCGCCAAAATCCTCCATGCGTACGGCATGTTCCCTGTGCCACCCGTGAAGCAGAATCTTTTTCGATTCCTGACTCATTGTGTCCCCCTGTTGCTGAAAGGTGTTCATATCCCAAAAAAAATCATCGTGAAGCGATCCCGAAGACCACCCGGGGTCCATGTTTTCATCTTCCCCCGGAAAAGAAAACCACCCCGCAACACAACGCATGAAACGAGTCGTCCCCGACCGAAACGGATGGGTCTGAAGCCGATCCGTCCAAAGAGTTTCACGCCTGAAAAACGTGTTTCAATATGGACTTCCGGGTGACACAAAATGCCCATATCGTCAATCAGGAATAAGAAAAATGCAAAGAAAGTCAAATTAAAATATCTTTATGATTATTACCGCAAAAAAATATTTTTAAAACCCCGGCGTCATCCCTCCCCCATCCCCCCGGAAACGCAAGACGCCCGATTCCCTGTTACGGGGGATCGGGCGTCTTGTCTGTGGGCTCCGTGATTTTTTCCCGGGAAACCCGCCAACAGGTTCCGGTCGGTCATCACCAACCAGGCGCGCGTCCCCGAGCCGGCGACCTCTTGTCCGGAACACAGCATGCTCTCAACGCCGTCAGGAAGGCCGGGCCTCCAGATGAAAAAACATCTGAACAGAAGGGGATGCGTAACATCATTTATGTAATCTTGTTGTAACAGATTTTATCGTAAAAATTAAATGAATTAGAACATGAAACATTCTTACGGAAAAGACATGAACACTCTTGAAAGCATCGTATCCTTTATCGAAGAAAATTTTCTTTTCGGGGACAAAATTCATGTATCCCAAGAGCAGTCACTGACAAAAAACAATGTTATTGATTCAACAGGAATTCTAGAGATCATATCTTTTATCGAGCATTCTTACAACATATCTGTTCATGATGAAGACATTGTTCCTGAAAATTTTGATTCAATACAATCTATCACGCAATATATAAACACAAAAAAATCAGAATGAATATAGAAAAATCACTTTTAGAAATGGACTTTGAGCAGGAAACCCATACAATAAAAAAATTCTTGCGACACTCCATCACTAAAATATTGCACAAAAGAGGGGTCGTGGTCGGGCTTTCCGGAGGGATCGACAGCAGTTTGAGCGCGGCCCTCTGTGTACAGGCGTTAGGAAAAGAGAGGGTACTGGGCCTGCTCATGCCGGAGCGGGACTCTTCCTCCGAAACGGTTCCTCTGAGCCGGGATCTGGCCCGACATCTGGACATCCGCACCGTAACCAGGGACATCACCTCAACCCTTGAATCCCTGGACGTCTATAGCGGGTATGCCCGGATCGCCCGAGCTCTGATCCCGGAATACTCGGCAGACTGGAAATCGAAGATCATCACCAATCAGAGCAACAAAAAAAAGACAGTCACCTTTCACTCCCTGGTGGCCCACTCTCCGGACGGGGAAAAATGGACGAAACGCATCCCGATCCAGGAATATCTCGGACTTGTGGCCACGACCAACTACAAGCAGCGGGTCAGGAAAAACATCGAATACCATTACGCCGACGCCAACAACTTCGCCGTGATCGGAACGCCGAACAGGCTGGAATATGAGCTCGGTTTTTTCGTGAAAAACGGCGACGGGGCAGCCGATATCAAGCCCATCGCCCATCTGTACAAAACCCAGGTCTACGGACTGGCCCGGCACCTCGGACTCCCACAACAAATTCTGGACCGCCCCCCCAGCACGGACACCTTCTCCCTGCCTCAAAGCCAGGATGAATTCTATTTCGCTCTTCCCTACCGGGAAATGGATATCTGCCTTTTCGCCTTGAACAACGGTATCTCCGTCCAGGATGTGGCTGCGGAGCTTACTCTGGCCCCGGGTCAGGTGGAGCATATTTTTTCTGATATTCATACCAAAAGACGGACCACGTCTCCGCTTCATCTGGAACCGCTGCTCGTCCCCCGATCTTCCCAGGTCGAGCCATACCCTTAACCGACGTCGGGATTTCCTATGAAGAACATCCTTTTATTCGTTTTCTCCGAGGAAGAACGGGACCTCCTGAGCGTAGCTCTGCAAAACACGTACGCACTGCACTATGCACACGTCCTTGAATCTTTTATTTCCGATCTGCATAGACAGGGATTCGATCTCCTGATCATGGAACTTGAGGAATCCGGGACCAGGGGAATTTCTCTGCTGGAAGAAGTCCGGCGCACGGTGCATCCGACTCCGATCATCGTTCTGAGCCGGGATGCGTCACCGGAATTCGTGGTCAAGGCACTGAAGGCCGGGGCATACGATTTTCTCAGCATTCCACCCAATCTGGATAAACTCCGGCATACCCTGAGACAGGCCCTTGAAAGCCGGCAGATCAAAGGAGAACTCGAATACCTGCGAGGCAAACAGGATGTGGTCTATGATTTTGACAAAATCATAGCCCGAAGTCCGTCCATGGCTCCCGTGATCTCCACCCTGAAAAAATTTTCTCAGACAGACTCGACCATTCTCATCACCGGGGAAACCGGGACCGGCAAAAGCTTTCTGTCCGGTGCGATCCACTTCAACAGCAGCCGCAGAGACAACCCCTTTATTACCATCAACTGCGCAAACCTTTCCGAATCTCTTCTGGAAAGCGAACTTTTCGGCCATGAGAAGGGAGCGTTTACCGGAGCGATCAAGACCCGGACGGGCCGTCTGGAGCAGGGCAAGGGAGGGACGGTCTTTCTCGATGAAATTTTCGAAATCAATCAATCCCTGCAGTCAAAACTGCTCAGGGTCCTTGAAGACAAGACCTTTGAACGAATCGGTGGAAACAGAACCATTCATACCGATGCCAGGATCATCTCGGCCACGAACAAAAATCCGGAGGAAGAAGTTGCCGCAGGACGATTCCGGGAAGATCTGTACTACCGCTTGAACATTCTACGCCTGCACATTCCACCGCTGCGCGAACGTCGGCAATGCATCATCCCGCTGTCTCAGTTCATGCTCAACCGGGTATGCAGCCAACTGCGAAAAAAAATCAATGGATTCGCACCGGAAACGCTGGAATTGCTCAAGGCATTTTCCTGGCCTGGAAACATTCGACAGCTGGCCAACACCATCGAACGTGCAGCGATACTGGAAGACAGTCCTCTTATTCAGCCGGACAACATCATCCTGGCAGAAATTCCCAGTCATGTTGTTCTGGGCGCAAGGTCCGTTCAAACGCCACAATCCATAAAGGAAAACGAAAAAGAACTGATCGTGCATGCCCTCGAGGAAAAAGGGTGGGTCCAGAAGGATGCGGCTCAGATTCTGGGTATCTCCCCCAGGGTCCTGAACTATAAAATCAAAAAGTACGGGATCACGCATTCCACCTGGCGGAAAAACAAATGACCCGCACCCGTAAAGGAGGAATTCAGTTGATCCTCCTGCTGAGCGCCCGAATATGCCGGGCAGGAAACAGGGGCGTGCGTTCACGGTCACCGTAATACTTGACCAGATTCAGACCGAGACTTCCCCAACTCACCTCCAACGAGTGAATATCCCCGCTCTCCGACCCATGGAACTCTCTGAAAATACTTCCTTCGATAAATTCGAACAGACTGACCAGAAACCCCTGATCAACCTCCAGGTCACCGGCCACAGCCTCGTCCAGAACATCCACGGAAAAAAAAGGTCCCCTGAAGCCGTTTCGAAAAAACTTGAGAACGCACAGGGAAATATTACCGCGTGGCGTGACCACGCAGAGTTCAGCACCATCCATGCCCCGGCAAAGGGACAAAAGTCTCATTTGATCATTTTCCATACTTTCCTCCACGTCCTCATTAAGCAACAACCATACCATGATTTGTTTCTTACACATCATCATAAATGTGAGGATCTTGCATGGAACATCCCGGCAATGAATTACATTTTTGAAACCGTTCCGTATTTTCATTCAATTTTTGAATTTCAACAGTTCAGGAATCAAACGCAGTCCGGTTCTTTCCCGAAGACTTGGCCTTGTACATATTCATATCGGCCCGTTTAAGAAAATCAAGAGCCCCTTCCTTATCCCGATATTCAACGACTCCGATACTCAATGTTCTCTGTACCCGCCCCTGCCCCGAAACCTCAAACATCACATTGCCAAAATCCTTACGTATTCTTTCTGCGATATGGACCGCTTCGAATACACAGGTTTCCGGCAGAACAACTGCGAACTCCTCCCCTCCGTATCTGAAAGCGATATCCGAATGCCGGATGGACTCCTGAACAAGCCTTCCCAATCTTTTCAAAACTTTATCACCTTCAAGATGTCCATAGCTGTCATTATAGCTCTTGAAGTCATCAATATCCAAAAAAATCAGAGAGATTTTATGTCCATAACGGACTGCCCTCTCGATCTCCACATTCAGTTGATCAAAAAAATGGCGGGCATTGTACAGCCCGGTCAGTTCGTCCCTGATGCTGAGTTCCCGAAATCGTTTTTCGTTACGTCGCAACTGCTCTTCTTCGTGACGAATATCCGTAATATCATTGACGATACACGCAATCTTTCCGACCTGGGGAACAAAGACAAAAACATTGAAATATTTATTGCACACCTCGGAGTGAAACTCGAATTTTTCAGTTCCGCCGGTGCAACTCACAGAAACAAAAGCCTTACGGCATTTGCGGCTGAGGGAGGTATCAAAATCACGCAGAAGTTTTCCCTGCAGTTCGGAAGGTTTTTTGCCGAACAGCATGGCAAAGGGAGGATTGGCTTCAAGAACGAAAAAACTTCTTTCCGGGCCCTGACCATTCTCCATGATTTCGACCAGACAAAACCCGCTGGTCATGGAGTCAAAAATGCTTCTGAGCTGTTCCGCATTGTGTTGCAGATCCCGCTCGGCCATACTTTTGTCCAACGCGATCTGAATCCCGGCGTCAAGTTCCGCGGCCTCCACCGGCTTCATGGCGTACCCGAAGGCATGAGCTCTTTTGGCGCGCTGCAAAATTGCGGCGTCCACGGTCTGGGTCAAAAAAAGAACCGGAATCCTGAACCGCTCATAGATGATCCTGGCCGCTTCGACACCATCTATCTCTCCGGCCAGAATGATGTCCATCAACACGATGTCCGGCCGCTGTTCCTGGACGATGCGAATGGCCTCCTCCCCCGAGGATACGGTCCATGGGACCCTGTATCCGCAAAGACCCAGTTTCTTCTCCAGGTCGAGCGCACTCAACGGATTATCTTCAACTATCAAAACCCTGATCATTTGCCACCGCCCCTGTTTCCGCTCCACTATTCAAATCCGGCTTCAAACAGAATACGAAAAACGTCATTACAAGCGGCTTACCCGAAGTCGGGATTCTCGAGAAAGCCACGAACGGTGTCGAGTACCAGGCCGTACTCCTGGCGCATACGAAAAAAGCATTCCTGCAGCGCATCCACTTCCCGCTTCCTGGCGAATTGTTCCAGGCTCGATGCCAGATCTTTTGCACGCCCGGCTCCGATAATAGCCGCAGAACCCTTTATGGTGTGCGCAACATCGGCGATTTGTCGCACCTCGCCGGCATCCACCAGGTCCTGCAGGGTCTCCAGTTGCCCGGGAACATCCCGAAGAAAAAGGGAATACAACTTTCGGAGCACCTCACCGTCCCCGCCCAGGGCCGCCAGTTTCTTGTCCCGGTCCAGAACAGGGCCGTCGGCATCATCTGGAACCTGATGTTGCGTCGCTTTCGAAATGACCGATCCAGCTCCCGCCATTGTCCGCTCCAGACACGCCTGCAGGGTTTCCAGCTCCACGGGTTTGCTGAGATACGCATCCGCACCGGCCTCCAGGCATTCACTCCTGATTTCTACAAAGGCATGGGCGGTCATGGACACGATCGGGATGGACGCATTGCGTTCCCCAGCCAGCCCGTTGCGTATCTTTGCCGTGACCTCATTACCGTTCATATCCGGTAGTTCAAGATCCATGAGTACCAGATGGAAGTCCCCTTCCCTGAGCAGGTTCAGGGCCTGGGCACCGTTTTCGGCCAGGTGCATGGAATGTCCGATCTGCTCCAGAAACAATCTGGTCACCTCGGCGTTCATGGGATTGTCTTCCACCACGAGCACTGCCAGCCTTTCCCGCTCCGAACCTGCGCAGGGTCCGACTCTCACCTCCGACTCCGCTTCGGTACATTCCCGCTCCTGCCGCATCCGTTTACCCTGCCCGGAACTGACCATTTCCAGAGGCAGTTCGACAACAAAGGTGCTCCCGCCCCCCTCAATACTGGAAACGGTGATATCCCCACCCAGCAAATGCAGGATCTTTCTGCAGATGGAGAGCCCAAGGCCGGTTCCGCCGAACTCCCGGATCGGACCGGAATGTGCTGACACCTGGGTGAAACAGGAAAAAATCGATTCCAGCTGGTCTGCGGGAATGCCTACTCCGCTGTCCTGAACCTGAAGCAGGACCTGAATTTTTTTCAAATTTTCTCGGCAGGGCCTGTCGCTTTCGGGTCTGCAGAGCACCGTCAACGTGACAAACCCGTTTTCGGTGAATTTGATGGCGTTCCCGAGCAGATTGACCAGAACCTGCTGAATTTTGCCGGGATCACTGCGAACCCGGCTCGGAACATCCGGAGCTATATTCGCAAACAGGGCGAGCCCCTTCTTTTCAGCCTGACTTCTGAGGGTATCCACTGTCTGGGTCACGACATCCGCAAGATCGAACTCTCTGTCCTCCACACCCATTTTCCCGGCCTCGATCTTGGAAAAATCAAGAATATCCTTGATAATCTTGAGCAGCAGACAGGAGGAGGATTTGATGGTCCGGGCATAATGGATCTGTCGTTCATCGAGATCGGTCTTAAGCATGATGTCGGCCATCCCCATGATGGCATTGAGGGGGGTCCTGATTTCATGACTCATGGTTGCCAGAAACCT
Organism: Desulfomicrobiaceae bacterium; assembly: GCA_041685265.1. GTDB lineage: Bacteria > Desulfobacterota > Desulfovibrionia > Desulfovibrionales > Desulfomicrobiaceae > JAWLGC01. The sequence goes on from JAWLGC010000001.1 coordinate 19,872, forward strand.
TGTTTTGGCTGCACTGGAAGACTCCGCCACATCTCTGGCAGCCTGCAGTTCCACTTCCATCCGGTTGCTGTCCGTAATGTCGTACCCGATCATCGCTACAGCATCGGAAGCGTTCCACCTGGTCTGACTCTCGACAAAAAGAAAGAGCCGGTCCCCGTATTTCCACAGACTCTCCCCTCCACTCCTCTGACAGCCCTCCCCTATACATTCCAGTCCCATGTCCAGACATCTGCCTGTCGGATCGAATCCGAACACTTCCCGCATGTACCTGTTGGCAAAAAGAATTTCTCCGGAGGGCTCCTTGATACACAACATCCCGTGAAAACTGTCCAAAATATCCGTGACCGCACTCCTGTCCTGCATGGCTTCCTGCCTTGTTCCATTCATGAATATTGACGACGTATTCCCTGCCCCTTGCCCGGCACAGCCCCGGAAGGGCAGACGTCTTTGTCATACGCCATATATCAAGGACAAGACAAGTTCCAGCCATATTTGCCGGCAGGGGCTGCCTTGATGGTTTCCCTTCGGCCCACAAAAAAAGCCCCCTGCTGTGCAGGGGGCTTTGAGCCACGGAAAACCATCCGCCGGATCAATGATCTTCGGCAACCTCCCGGGTGGAAGGCATTATTTTTCGACGACCCGCTCAATGCGTGCGCCCACGGCCTGCAGCTTGCGCTCCATGGACTCGTATCCCCGGTCCAGATGGTAGATGCGCCGAACATGGGTTTCCCCCCGGGCGGCCAGTCCGGCCAGGACCAGGCATGCGCTGGCTCGAAGATCCGAGGCCATAACCGGGGCCCCGCGCAGCTTCTGCCCCCCCCGGACCATCGCATTCTGTCCGGACAGGGTGATGTCCGCGCCCAGACGACGCAGTTCCTGAACATGCATGAACCTGTTTTCGAAAATTCCCTCACGGACCATTCCGGATCCCGAAGCAACGCACAGCAGGGCCATGAACTGGGCCTGCATGTCCGTGGGAAACCCGGGATAAGGCGTCGTGGTCAGATTGACGCCCTTCAGCTCCCCGGGTGTCGAAACCCGGACTCCACCCTCTGTCGACTCGATACCAACCCCCATCTCGCGCAATTTGTACATCACCGCGTCCAGGGCGGACTCCGGGCACCGATGCAGAAGCAGATCCCCGCCGGTGATGGCCGCCGCAACCATGTAGGTCCCGGCTTCGATACGATCGGACATAACCTCGTATCGACCACCGGACAGTTCATCCACACCCTGAATCCGAATCACGCTTGTTCCGTGTCCCTCGATCCGGGCCCCGCATGAAATCAGAAATTCGGCCAGGTCGGAAATCTCCGGCTCGCGGGCCGCGTTCTCAAGAATGGTCTCCCCCTGGGCCAGGGTAGCGGCCATAAGCAGATTTTCGGTACCGCCCACCGTAGGGAAGTCGAACTGAATGTGAGCACCCTGCAACCGGTCGCAGGTCCCGATGATATACCCGCCGTCAAGTTCGAAAGAGGCCCCCATCCGCTCCAGCCCGCGAAGATGGAGATCCACAGGACGAGCTCCGATGGCGCATCCGCCGGGCAAAGCGACCTTGCCCCGGCCGATCCTGGCCAAAAGCGGTCCTAGACAGAGCACCGAGGCGCGCATGGTACGCACCAGGTCGTAAGGGGCTTCGGGCACCAGATTGCAGGGGTGAATATGCACTTCATCCCCCTTGCGGGCGGCATCACATCCGAGCAGAGACAGAAGCTCAATGGTCGTGCTTATATCCCTGAGCTGTGGGACATTCTCCAGAACAACCTCTTGCGAGCAAAGAATGGAAGCCAGAAGAATAGGCAAAGCCGCATTTTTGGAGCCGCTGATACGGACATCGCCGGTGAGAGGGACGCCGCCGGTGACAACCAATTTATCCATACTGTTTCAACCTTTTGAAAAGATGCGTGTTCAAAAAAAACTCGGTGACAGAACAAACGTCCCGCCTCAGGACCGCTCCCGGGCAAAAATCTCCGCCTGCCGAGAAGACGGCACCTAGCACAAGCTCGTTTCACTGTCATTGGGCTTATCCTGGGGAGCCCGGATTTTTCGTCATTTTTCATATTTTTCCTTGACCCGCCAACGGCCCTTGGATAAATGACTTTCTCGCTTCGTGGTGGGTGTAGCTCAGTTGGTAGAGCTCCTGGTTGTGGCCCAGGTGGCCGCGCGTTCAAGTCGCGTCACTCACCCCATGCTGTTCCTCCGGTTTTCATGCCGGTATCTGATAGATACGAATCGCCACGATTCGAATCTCGCTGAAAATGATTCTTGACAAAGAAACATCTTTCAGTAAGTTATCTCCCTCACGTGGTGGGTGTAGCTCAGTTGGTAGAGCTCCTGGTTGTGGCCCAGGTGGTCGCGCGTTCAAGTCGCGTCACTCACCCCATTCGATTGTGTAAAGGACGAGGCATATCCGCTTCGTCCTTTTTTTGTACACGCTGACCCCCGACAATATTATGCCTCTACTCGCCCCCTACCGGCGCAAAGTTCCCAAGGAAGCCATCAATGAACTGCCCCTCAGGCACTACACCGGCCCTATCAGCCTGGTGAACTGCACCCGGTCCCTTGAACACGCCCTGTCCCGTATCAAGGGGGAGACTCTGCTCGGCTTCGACACGGAAACCAGGCCCGCTTTTCGCAAAGGCGAATTCTACCTCCCCTCTCTGCTCCAGCTGGCCGCTCGTGGCGAAGTCTTCCTCTTTCATCTGAAAACAATCGGATTCCCCGACCCTGTCCGGGATCTATTGGCCGACACGTCCGTGATCAAAACCGGCGTGGCGGTCCGGGACGACATCACAGGCCTGCAGAAACTGAATTCGTTTCAACCCGGCAGCTTTATCGACCTCGGGGAAGTGGCCAGACAGAAAAGCATCCCCACCCGGGGACTGCGCACCATTGCCGCCAATTTTCTCTCCTTCCGGCTCTCCAAGGGGGCCCAGCGCTCCAACTGGGGGGCGCCCGAGCTGGATGCCAAGCAACAGACCTACGCCGCCACCGACGCCTGGGTCAGCCGAAAAATCCATCTCCGATTCGAAGAACTGGGAATGCTCTGACGGTATTTTGGAATTGAAGACGCCCCCCGGAACCCAGGAATTGAAGGCAGATTGTAACTATTCAGGTCCCCGCTTTGGGATTAAGGGGAGTATACTCCTCTGTCGCAGGGTTACAGGATTACCCGGCTTCTGACCATAATTCCGTTTATCCTTCTACTCCCTATACTCCCTTATTTTTTTATCCAGGGTGAATAATTACGGCAGATTTAAGGATTCTCAAGCTCCGGAATCCTTAAATCCCGAAATCTCAACTCCAAAATCTTGACATCCCGCCATCCCTCCCTATTTTTCATGCTCGAATCTAAAAACCACAAGGAGCGAGCATGCCCGATACAACGCAGACCAACGAATTCGAATTCAAGACGGAAATCAAACAACTTCTCGAGATCATCACCCATTCACTGTACACGAGTCGGGAAATATTCGTCCGGGAACTCGTGTCCAATGCGTCTGACGCCCTGGACAAGATCCGCTTCGAGTCCGCCAGAGGCACCGACCTCAAAGACAGCGACCTCCCTCTGGAAATCCGCATCACCGCGGACAAGGACAACAAGACCCTGACCATCACCGACACCGGCATCGGTATGACCCGGGACGAGCTGGTGGAAAACATCGGGACCATCGCCAAGTCAGGCTCCGCGGAGTTCATCCGCCAGGCCATGGCCGACAAAGACAACTCTTCCAATATCATCGGCCGATTCGGCGTGGGGTTCTACTCTGTATTCATGGCCGCTTCCAAAGTGGTCATCACCACCCGATCCATGGCCGCTGACGCCGCCCCCATCCGGTGGGAGTCCGACGGACTGGGCACCTATCGCATCGAAGAAACGGCCGAGGACATGCCCCGGGGAACCTCCATGGAGATCCACCTCAAGGAGGATGCCGAGGAGTTCTCCGATCCGGACCGGATCAAGTCCGTCATCAAGAAGCACTCCAACTTCATCACCTTCCCCATCTTTGTGGGCGACGACAAGGTGAACACCATCCCGGCCCTGTGGCGGGAACCCAAATTCTCCATCACAAAAGAACAGTACAAAGAGTTCTACGAATTTTTGACCTTCGACTCCAAGGACCCGCTGGACACCCTGCACTTCTCCGTGGACGCCCCGGTCCAGTTCTCCTCCCTGGTGTTCATCCCTGAACAGAGCTACGATTTTCTGGGACAGGACAGGGACGACTACGGTCTGGACCTGTACGTGCGCAGAGTGCTTATCCAGTCCAAATACAAGGACCTCATCCCCCAGTACCTCGGATTCCTGAAAGGGGTTGTGGACACCGAAGACCTGCCTCTGAATATCTCCCGCGAGACACTGCAGGAAAACCTGCTCATCAACAAGATCTCCAGCACACTGACCAAACAGGTCCTGAGCCGCCTCAAGAAGATGGCCGAAGACGAGCCCGAAACCTATGCCACGTTCTGGAACACCCACTCCAAAACCTTCAAACTCGGCTACTCGGACTTCGCCAACAAGGACAGGTTTGCGGAACTGCTCCGATTCAACTCCTCGGTCCACGACGACAACACCGGTCTGCGTTCCCTGGACGAGTACATTGAAAACGCCCGTGAAGACCAGAAGGAGATCTACTACATCTCCGGACCGAGCCGGGAAGCGGTCTCCCTGAACCCGCACCTGGAGATCTTTCGCAAAAAGGGCATCGAAGTGCTCTATCTCTACGAACCCATCGATGAGTTCGTCATGGATTCGGTGCGCACCTACAAGGAGTTCGCCTTCACGGCCACCGAGCACGCCGACCTGGAAACCCTGGGCAAATACGAGGACAAGGACGAAGAGAAGCCGGTCAAGGAGATGAGCGAAGAAGAGGCCGTGGATTTCCCGGGATTCCTGGAACGAATCAAAGCCATTCTCGGCGATCGGGCCGAGGACGTGCGCATCTCTAAACGACTCAGCGCCAGCCCGGCATGTCTGGTCAGCCCTGACGGCGGCATCTCCTCCCAGATGCAGAAAATGATGCAGATGATCACCAAGGACACCTCGGTTCCCAAAAAGGTTTTTGAAGTCAACCAGGACCACTCTCTGATCCGCAACCTGTTTAGAATCTTCAAGGCCGACGCTGAGGACCCGTACCTGACCCAGACCATTGAGCAGCTCTACGAATCCTCCCTGCTCATGGATGGCTACCTGTCCGATCCCCATGCCATGGTCGGTCGGATCAACGACCTGCTGGAAAAATCCAGCGGCTGGTACACCGAGATCAACAAGATCTAGCGGGTGGAACGGAAAGGAAAAGGCCCCTTAGGAGAAGATTCTCTCAAGGGGCCTTTTTTTATGGACCTTATGGACTCTATAGACAAAGTGAACCGCATGGGCAGGAAGACCTGCCCCGGCTCCTACAGCCGCTCCAGTACCAATTCGCCCATCTGTTTGCACCCGACAGCGGTTTTGCCCTCTTCCATAATATCGCCGGTGCGGTAGTCGTCCTGAAGGACCTTCTGCACGGCTGCGTCGATGGCTGCGGCTTCCGCTTCCATGGCAAAGGAGTAGCGGAACATCATGGACAGGGAGAGAATGGTGGCCAGGGGATTGGCCTTGTCCTGTCCTGCGATGTCCGGGGCCGAGCCGTGAATGGGTTCGTACAGGGCAGGCCCTTCTGCGCCCATGGAGGCTGACGGGAGCATGCCGATGGACCCGGTGATAATGGAGGCCTCATCGGACAGGATATCGCCGAACAGATTGCCGGTGACCATGACGTCGAACTGCGAGGGATCGCGGATAAGCTGCATAGCCGCGTTGTCCACGTACATGTGGGAGAGTTCCACGTCGGGGTACTCGGGAGCAACCTCTTCCACGACCTCCCGCCACAGCTGAGAGACATCAAGGACATTGGCCTTATCCACGGAACAGACCCGTCTGCCGCGTTTCATGGCCAGATCAAAGGCAATTTTGGCGATGCGCCGCACTTCGGATTCCTTGTAGACCATGGTGTTGTAGGCGGCCTTTTCGCCGTCACGGACTTCCTCCCCCCGGGGCTCACCAAAATAGATGCCGCCGGTGAGCTCGCGGACGACCATGATGTCCAGACCGTTTTTCACGATGTCGGGGCGCAGAAAGGAGGCGTTGGCCAGCTCGGGAAAGAGCACTGCGGGACGCAGGTTGGCAAACAGCCCCAACGCCTTGCGGATACCGAGGAGTCCCCGCTCAGGACGAATGGACTTCTCGATGGTGTCCCACTTGGGGCCGCCGACAGCACCAAGCAGCACGGCATCGGCCGCCTGACACGCCTTGACGGTCTCTTCGGGCAGAGGCCCGCCCGTGGCGTCAATGGCAGCCCCGCCGATAAGGGCCTCGGTTATGGTAAATTCATGGCCGAATTTTGCACCAACTGCGTCGAGGACCTTGCGGGCCTGAGCGATGATCTCCGGCCCGATGCCGTCACCCGGCATTACACATATTTTGATATTCATAGTATTATTTCCTTAACTGAAGTTACGCACTCCGCAGGTATCGGCCTTATAAGGAGCAGTCATTCCCGCGAACGCGGGAATCTCAGCGCCGATGGCAATGCCCGACATTGCCCACAAGTCTAAGATTCCCGTTTTCACGGGAATGACTGCTGGACAATACTGGCGTTGCGCTAAAGGACACCAGTCAGGGTGAGCTGCGTAACTTCAGTTCCTTAGATTCAATTTCCAGCAACCTGCTTGTTCACATATCCGATCAGTCCGCCCGAGGACAGAATTTCCCGCATGAAATCCGGGATCGGGGCGAAGCCGATCCTGTCGCCGGTATTCAGGTTGGTGACGACACCGCCTTCCACATCAATCTCCACCTCGTCTCCTGCACCGATCTTGTCGATGTCATCGCCGAGTTCCAGAAGCAGAAGCCCCATATTGAAGCTGTTGCGGTAGAAAATGCGGGCAAAGCTGCGGGCCAGAACCACGGGCATTCCTGCACCGATGATGGCCAGGGGGGCGTGTTCCCGAGAGGAACCGCAACCGAAATTTTCTCCGGCCACCAGAATGTCCCCCGGAGTGACCCGCTTGACCCACCCTTCTTCCAGACCTTCAAAACAATTCCTGCCAAGTTCTTCGACATCGGCGGTGACCAGAAACCGGGCCGGGATAATGGCGTCGGTATCGATGTGGTCGCCCACATGGTGCGTTTTCCCTGTATACTTCATGGTCTCTCTCCCAAATTGCAATCAAAGTTTGTTCGGGTCCGCGATTTCACCGGCAATGGCCGTGGCCGCGGCAACAGCCGGACTGCCCAGGTACACCTCGGATTTCAGACTGCCCATACGGCCTTTAAAATTCCGATTGGTAGTGGCCATACACACCTCGCCTCCGGCCAGGATCCCCATATGTCCGCCCAGACAGGGACCGCAGGTGGGAGGCCCGACAATGGCTCCGGCTTCCATGAAGGTTTCGATGAGTCCCTCCCTGAGGGCCTGCTTCCAGATCAAGGGCGTTGCCGGCAGCACGATGCACCGGACATGATCGGCCACCCTGCGCCCCTTGAGCAGCTCTGCGGCCTGACGCAGGTCGGAAATGCGCCCGTTGGTGCAGGAACCGATGACCACCTGATCCACCCGCACGGACCCGACGTCCCCCACGGCCTTGACGTTATCCGGGAGATGCGGACACGCCACCTGAGGGGCCATGCCGGACACATCAATCCTGACCACGGAATGGTAACCCGCACCTTCATCAGGGGCCAGCATCTCATCGCCGGTCCGGCCATGAGCCATGGTATAGGCCAGGGTCAGATCGTCGGCCGGAAACAGACCGGCCTTGCCGCCGGCTTCGATGGCCATGTTGGCCATGGTCATCCGTCCTTCCACATCCATGGCCGAAATCACGGACCCGCCGAACTCCAGAGCCCGGTACAGGGCCCCGGCCACGCCGATGCGTCCGATAAGGTTCAAAATGAGATCCTTGGCGCCCACATACTCGGGCAGTTCCCCTTCGATCTCCACCCGGATGGTTTCCGGGACCTTGAACCAGGTCCGGCCCAGGGCCATGCCCCCGGCCACATCGGTGCTGCCAAGACCGGTGGCAAAGGCGCCCAGGCCGCCGTAGGTACAGGTGTGGGAATCGGCACCGATAACAATGTCCCCGGGCCCGACCAGCCCGAGTTCCGGAAGCAGAGCGTGCTCCACCCCCACATTGCCGCCTTCGTAATAATGGGTGATGTTCTGCTCTTTGGCGAAATCCCGGACCACTTTGACCTGTTCGGCCGAGTCGATGTCCTTGTTGGGAGTAAAATGATCGCAGACCAGGGCGACACGGTCCTTATCAAACACCTTGTCCACTCCCATCTTTCGAAAGGATTTGATGGCCAGAGGCGCGGTGATATCGTTGGCCAGGACCAGAGAAACCCGACACTGAACGATCTGTCCGGGGTCACCCACCTGCTGGTCACAGTGACGCTGCAATATTTTCTGGGCTAAAGTCTGACGCATACTTTTTCCTCCTCTTTCTTGGCCAGCTGATTCAGTGCGTTGATGTAGGCTTTGGCACTGGCCACAATGATATCGGGATCGGAGGCCCGGCCTACGGCTGTGCGGGCATCCTCTTCCAGTTTGACGGTCACCTCACCCTGGGCATCGGTGCCCCCGGTGATGGCGTTGACGCTGTACTTGAGCAGTTCGGGCTGCCTTTCGACCAGCCTGGAAATGGTGTTGAACACGGCATCGATAGGGCCTGTTCCGAAATCGGCCAGCTGCTTATACTCCCCGTCGATCTCCATTCTGATCACGGCGGTGGGAATGGCCTGATCACCGGAGGTGGTGGCCAGATAGGCAAGCTTGTACTTGTCCGGAATCCGGAAGACCTCTTCCAGGACCACGGCTTCGATGTCCTCGACAAAAATCTCCTTTTTTCTGTCTGCCAGCTTTTTCACGGCGATAAAGACCTGATTGAGATGCTCCTCGCTCAGAGAGTACCCCAACCCGGTGAGTCGCTTTTCCAGAGCGTGCCGCCCCGAATGTTTGCCGATGACCATATCCTCCTCGGCCCGTCCGATGGATTCCGGAGTCATGATTTCATACGTCTGCCGATTCTTGAGTACCCCATCCTGGTGAATGCCTGATTCATGGGCAAAGGCGTTGGCTCCGGTGATGGCCTTGTACGGCGGAATGGGCTGTCCGATGATCAGAGACAGAAGCCTGCAAGAAGGAAAGAGCTGTTCCTTTTTGATTCCGGTCTCCAGCTTATAGTGATCGGCACGAACATCAAGGGCCATGATTACCTCTTCCAGAGCGGCGTTCCCGGCCCGCTCCCCGATGCCGGACAGGGTCACCTCGGCCTGCCGGGCTCCGGCGCCGATGGCGGCCAGCGTATTGGCCACGCCGAGTCCCAGATCGTTATGGCAATGCACGCTGAACACGGCCTTGTCGCTGTTGGGCACCTTTTCCAACAGAAAACGGATCAGGGCCGCAAACTCATCAGGCTGGGCATACCCCACCGTGTCGGGAATGTTGATCACCCTGGCCCCGCAGGAAATGGCCAGTTCGGTCATCCGAGCCAGAAAATCCCAGTCAGAACGGGAAGCGTCCTCGGCCGAAAACTCCACGTTGGAGGTCAACGAAGCAGCATGTCGAACCGCGGCTTCGGCCATTTCCAGAACCTGCTCCCGGGATTTACGCAGCTTGTGCTTCATATGAATGTCCGAAGTGGCAATAAAGGTATGGATGCGTGGATCCACACCGCCCTTAATGGCTTCCCAGGACCGATCGATGTCCCCGCGCGTGGCCCGGCACAGACCGGCTACCTGAGAATTTTTTACGGCATTGGCAATCTCCCGCACCGATTCAAAATCCCCCTGGCTGGAGGCGGGAAACCCGGCCTCGATGATGTCCACGCCCAGGGATTCGAGTTGACGGGCCAACCTGACCTTCTCCCGCAGGTTCATGGTCGCGCCCGGAGACTGTTCCCCGTCCCGCAAGGTGGTATCAAAAATCTGTACACGTTCCATACTCATATCCTCCTAAAATTATTTAAATAAAAATCAATGATTTGCAATAATACAACCCCTTGAATCAATTCGACCGACTCTTCAGATACCTGCCGGTGAATTAAGGGAATTATGTTTCTTCGTCGCAGCGTTACAGAATTATCCGGCCTCTGCCCGTAATCCTGGTAATCCTCTTGCTCCCTATGACCCGAAGACTCCTTCTCCCAGATGAATATTGACCAGTTCGGTATCAACCCTGCTGATGCAAAGGGAGGCGCGGTTCGCCGCTTTACGGTCTGACTCCCCAAAAACAGGACTAGTCTCACAGAAATAGCCCTGAACAGGTACGATCTTTTTTTCACGACCTGCCTGCGGCAAAAACAGATTTCAAGTAGTTCGAGGAAAAAAGGTGCACGTCTGCCCTATGAAGAGCGTGAACGCGTCCGAAGCCTGCGTGAAAACAGGCAGGGCTCGAATGCTGTAGCTGATCGAATGCGGGGGGTCCACCAATGGACCCGGATATGGGGGGGGGTATTGTTGTTACGAGAGTTTGGAAGACTCTCGTAGCCGTGCGGAACGGCGGAGAGGAAGCAGAACAAAGGTGTAGACAAGGCCGGAGATAACGTAGCTGATAAAAAACAGAAACCCGATCAGTTTGGGTTCCGAGGCGACAAGCACGAAAATGAGAATGGAAGTGACCGTGGCGCTGAACCGGTGAGAACGCACCATCGCTCCGTCCTTGAATGTGGCGTAGCGGACGTTGCTGACCATGAGCAGGGAAACCACGTAAACCAGCCCCAGGGCAAAAGAGGGGACGGCAGAGGAGGCAAAAGAGTCCGGAAGATAGGGGGTAAACAGGATCAGGGTGGCCACGGTGCATGCCGCCGCAGGGATAGGCAGTCCGATAAAGAATTTTTTGGCACCGGTAGTGGCCGAGACATTGAATCTGGCCAGGCGAAGCGCACCGCAGGTAAGAAACAGAAATGAAGACAGAATTCCGAGACGACCGAAGGTGTGCGTTTCCCACAGATAGACAAGCAGCGCGGGAGCGACGCCAAACGAGACCAGGTCTGCCAGAGAGTCAAGCTGAATACCGAATTCCGAGGCGGTGTTGGTCAGCCTGGCGACCTTGCCGTCCAGGCCGTCGAACAGACAGCTGACCAGGACAGCCACTGCCGCAATCTGAAAACTGCCTTCAATAGCCCACAACATTCCCAGGAAACCCGAAAACAGACTGGCTGTCGTCATCAGGTTGGGCAGGATGTAAAATCCCTTATGTCTGGGCTTGTCGGATTCCATCAATGGTGTCTCGAGCAGGACTGTTGCGTTGAAGATGTTCGGTGTGTCTCGTCTCCGAGCCGGAATCGGCAGGCGTTCAAAAGCTTTTCCCTGCCACGGACAATCGGTCATAGTCGGGAGGCAAACAAAGGTCAACCCTGGATAAGGGGGATACCGATTTTTCCCGGGTCCGATCATTTTACACCCCCACCTCTCTCTGATATGCAGTTCTTCCTTTTTTGGACACATTATTCTGGTAATCACCCATGCCCTATCCGATATTTCTTGATCTGAGCGAAAAAATCTGTCTGGTGGTCGGCGCCGGTGAAGTGGGACTGCGCAAGATCGTCACGCTCCTGGCTCACGGCCCGGGACGGGTCATCGCCTTCGACCCGGGACCGCGAACGGCCGCGATCTCGGCCCTGCTTGCCAAGCACCCGGAGTTCACTTATATGCAGCACCCTTTGCAGACGAAGGACCTGGACAACGCATTTCTGGTCTTTGCCTGCACCGATGCGCCGGAGATCAACCGCCAGGTGGCCGACTGGTGCCGGGAACGAAACATTCTGTGCAACATTGCCGACGCCCCGGATCATGGCAGCTTCACTCTCCCGGCGGTCATCAGCCGGGGGGATATGACTCTGGCCGTTTCAACCTCGGGAGCAAGTCCGGCTCTGAGTAAAAAAATCCGATCCCGTCTCGAAAAAGAATTCGGGCCGGAATACGGCTGTGCCTGCACGCTGCTCTCCCGGGTTCGAACATCCGTCCTTGCCCTTGGGCGGCCGAGTCGGGAGAACAGGATCATCTTTCGGGCCCTGGCGGACTCCTGCCTGACTGATCTGATCCGGACCAGGGACCGGGCGGGCCTGGAACAACTGCTTAAAGACACCCTGCCGATCGACCTGCATTCACGAATTGGAGAACTGTGTGATGACCTTTTCCAGAATCATTGAATTTCTCATCGTGGCATCCTATTTTTCAGGATCACTTCTGCATATCATCGGCCTGGCCATGAACAGCGGCCGCCTCAAGGCCGCAGCCGTTCGCATCTCCGTTACGGGATTCATGGTGCACACCCTGAGCCTGACCCTGTTCCTGGCGCAACACGGAATGCACGGATTTTATGCCGGACAGTTCTATCTGAGCCTGCTGGGCTGGACATTCCTGCTCATCTTCCTGTTTCTCTGGAAACGGCTCAAAATGGAAATCCTGGCCCTGATCGCCTCCCCAGTAGCCCTGCTTATTTTCAGTTCCTCCCTGGCCGTCTCGACCAGCAAACTGCCCATTCCAAAGGAACTCAGCGCTCTGTGGTTCAGTCTGCACATCGGATCCATTTTCGTCAGCATCGCCCTGCTCGGAATGGCTTTCGGGGCCGGCCTGGTCTACCTCTACCTGGATCGAAAAATCAAAACAAAATCCCGTTTGCCGGAATTTTCCAGAGACCTTCCCTCGCTGACCACCTTTGACCGGGCCAATCATCTGGCCGTGGTGCTCGGCTTCCCCCTGTACACCGTGGGACTGCTGTCCGGATTCCTGTGGGCGGCTCTGGCCTGGAAATCCTTTTTCACCTGGGACCCCAAGGAAATCGTAACCCTGGTCATCTGGTTCCTCTTTTCCCTGCTCTTTTACCAGCGGGTGGCTCTGGGCTGGAAAGGCAAAAAGCCGGCCAAGATGGCCATCTGGCTGTTCTTCTTCACTATTATCTCTCTGGTCGGGATCAACTTCATGCTTCCGACGCACCACAGCTTTAAGCCATGAACATCCAGACAGGCATCGAACCGGCTCGAAACCTCATCTCAACCTTTCACGAATCCCCACGCATGAATCAGGAAATCTACCTTATCGGTCTGAACCACAAGTCTGCGGAAGTCGACGTTCGCGAGCAGTACGCCCTGCCGGAGTGCAACCCCCGGGAACACGGTCTGGTCAGCCCGGAAGGCCCGATCACCGAGGCGCTGATCCTGTCCACCTGCAACAGGGTCGAGATCCTCGTGGTTGGACGTACGGACTGCGATATTCCCCGGCTGGTCTCGGAATTCTGGGCCGGAGAATGTGCCGGAGAGTTGTGCTGCCTGACGGACCATATCTATACCTACACCGGACTCGAGGCGGTGCAGCATCTGTTTGCCGTGGCCTCCAGTCTGGATTCTCTCGTACTGGGAGAACCGCAAATCCTGGGGCAGCTCAAAACCGCATACCGCAAGGCTCTCAAAACCAAGTCCAGCAAAACCATCATCAACCGGATCATTCACAAGGCATTTTCCGTGGCCAAGCGGGTCCGAACGGAAACCGCCATCGCCTCCAGCGCCGTGTCCATCAGCTACGCTGCCGTGGAACTGGCCAAAAAAATCTTTGGCGACCTTTCAGAACAGCGGGCCATGCTCATCGGTGCCGGAGAAATGGCCGAACTGGCTGCCACGCACCTCCTTGGAGCCGGCGTGCAGACTATCTCCGTAGCCAACCGGACTCTGGCGACCGGGGAAAAACTGGCCGAACAGTTCAACGGCACCGCAATCCCCTTTGACCGACTCGGGGACGGACTGGTCGATGCGGACATCATCATCAGTTCCACCGGGGCACAGTCCGCAGTGATCCGGGCCCGGGACATGAAAGCCGTGCTCAAAAAACGGAAACACCGGCCCATGTTCTTCATTGATATCGCGGTGCCGAGAGATATCGACCCCGACGTGAACAATCTGGACAACGTCTACCTGTACGACATCGACGACCTCAAAGAGGTGATCGAGGAGAACAGGAGCTCACGGCAGCAGGAAGCACAAAAGGCATGGAACATCATCGGCGAGGAGCTGGAAGCCTTTTCCAGATGGCTTAAATGCCTGGAGCTGCAGCCGACCATTGTGGACCTGTACGGACAGGGTGAAACCATTGCCAGAAAGGAACTCCGGAAGTCGCTCAAGGCTCTGGGGCCGAATGCCGACCCCAGAGCGGCCCGGGCCATGGAGACCCTGGCCATGTCCCTGTGCAAAAAACTCTACCACGAGCCGGTCAGTTTCCTGAAACGCAGGGCCAAGGAAGAAGAAGCGGCTCGGGAATTCATCCACGTGACCAGACGCATGTTCAACCTGGACCGGGAAAAAATTCCCGAAGACGCCCACGAAAACCGGAAGAATCGGAATCTCAAACATAAAAGGGAGTGATACATTGCGTTCCTATATGATCGAAGAGCTGGAGCCTGAGCAGGTCGAAAAAATCCGGACCACCCTTTCAGACAGGGGATGGACCAGTTCCCTGGACGGATTGTACCGGATTCCGGTTCCAGAGGAGCTGCTCGGCCCGGAACAGGCCGAGCATAAACAATGCGGCCCCTTTTACATGGCCGTGGAGACCGGAACTACCTGGATCAAGCTGGAACTGCTGGTCCGGGCCAGTCAGATCCTGCGCTGTTCCTGTATCGCTTACGCCACTCCGCCCCAGCGCAGCGCAGTGATCGATACCCTGGACGAACTGATCAAATCCAACGATATCCCTGTCTGATCCTCCCGTGACCGGACCGAGAAATCTCTTTCGTCTCCCTCTGCAGGCCATGCCTCGCAGGTGGGCAAGATTCTGCCTGAACATCGACAGCTTCGTCCAGAGTCGTCTTCAGGTTCCTCTCCCCTGCAGCACCGTTCTCGTTGGTTTTTCCACGGGGCTGGACTCCACGGCCCTGCTGATCTGGGCCGCTGCCATGGCCGAAAAACACGGATTCACGGTTCACGCGGCCCACTGCAATCATGGACTGCGCCCGGAAGCGGACCAGGAAGCCGCAATGGCCGCCGAAATGTGCACGGCTCTCGACATTCCTCTGCACGTGGCCGAAATTCCTGTTCGCGAACACTGCCGTGCCCGCAGGGTCGGCATCGAGGAGGGGGGGCGGGAACTTCGATACGACTTTTTGCATCAGGTGGCCGAAAACAACAAGATCCACTGGATTCTGACCGGCCACCACCAGAACGACCTGGCCGAAGATCTCCTTCTCAGGCTGATTCGGGGCACCGGATGGCCGGGACTGGCCGGGATGCAGGCTGTGGATCGGTCGCGAAAGCTGCTGCGCCCGTTTCTGCACACCCCCAAGGCCGTCCTTCGGGAGTTTCTGTCCGACCTGGCCGTTCCGTGGTGCGAGGACGATTCCAATGCGGATCCCTCCTTTCGCCGCAACCGGGTCCGACACGAACTCCTCCCCTTGCTGCTCCGGGAGAACCCGGCATTTCTGCAATCCGTATCCCGGTTATGGGAACAGGGAGAGCGGGACAACGCGTTCTGGCTCGACCGAATGGACTCGGCCTTCATGTGCACCGGCCCGAACCGGTACCTGCTTCCAGTCTCGTATTTATCGGAACATCCCGCCCTGCGGTACCGACTGTACAAAAAGGGCCTGGCCATGCTCGGCCCGGGCCAGGCGTTAAGCGACTCCCTGGATCGACTGGACCGGATCGTCTCGGCCGGGCAGACAGGGAAAACAGTGCAGTTTCCGGGAGACAAAGCAGCCGAACCAGGGAGAGAAGGAGTAACATTTTTCCTTCGCGACCACCGGACAAAACTCAAATGACCTCATGGGTTCCGTAACCTGACGACAACCTGATGAAAAAGGGGAGCATCTTCAACGATGCTCCCCTTTTTTCATGCGCTTCCTTGAAGCTCCCCGCCACCGTTTCACGGCCGACTCTCCCCGTTCTCCACTTCGTTGCAGCGACCTTTCTCAAAGACTTCTCCCGTCAAAAACGTCCCCGAGCGCACCGGGCAAAGGCGGACACCATTGCTGTCGGGCCGGAATCCTCCCGGTTCAACTCCCTGGTTGACAAAAAGCCGGAGCATATGCCTATGGGGTAATAAAATTCCGTAAACGCCGCAGCCGGACCGGACCGCAGAGAAGTGAACCCTCCGGTCGAGTTGTTTTCCTCCCGACTGCAATGCAGCAGACCGGAATCTCGGGCAGGGTGTATCTGTCAGTCATACGTTTTCATACCTGCGATATAGTGTTGTTTTCACCCCGACTGCAAGTGAGGTGCATCATGGTCTTCAGTTGGCTCAACCTGTCCATCATCCTGTTTCTGGTGGCCGGACTCTCCTTTGCCGCCGGGCCGCTGCTGCTGGCGTACTTCATCTCACCCCGTGCCTCGGGAGGGGCTCTCAGAGCTCCTTACGAATGCGGTATTCCCTCCCATGGCCCCTCCTGGACCAGATTCGGGGTCACCTACTACTTCTACGCCCTGATCTTTCTCGCCTTTGATGTCGACGTTCTCTACCTTTTCCCGGTGGCGACATTCTATCCCGAGTCCACGGGCTGGATACCGTTCTGGCAGGTCTTCGTCTTTGTCGCGGTACTCTTTGCCGCACTGGCCTATTTCTGGCGCAAGGGAGTGTTCACATGGCCCCGTCGAATCAAGCTTTGAACCCGACAACAGGGAACGTCGGCCCTGCTCCGGTCTCCATGGAGCTGTCCACAAAATTTCTGGATGTCTGCCGGGCCATGTCTTTGTGGCCCATGACCTTCGGCCTGGCCTGCTGCGCCATCGAAATGATGGGGGCAGGCATGGCCAGATGGGACCTGTCCCGGTTCGGGGCCGAGGTGTTCCGCCCTTCCCCGAGACAGGCGGACCTGATGATCGTGGCCGGAACCGTGAATCACAAAATAGCCCCGGCCCTGGTCCGGCTCTACGAACAGATGCCGGCTCCCCGGTACGTCATCGCCATGGGCAATTGCGCCATCTCAGGAGGCCCCTTCGTAGGCGACTTCAACTACAACGTGGTAGAAGGAGTGGACAGACTCATCCCGGTGGACGTTTATGTCCCGGGATGTCCTCCCCGGCCCGAGGGTCTGCTCGAAGGATTGTTCAAGCTCCAGGAAAAAATCACCGGCCGCCGCTGGTGGCCCGAGCCGCAGGAGGGTCGAAAATGAGTTGCCCCCGGTGGATCAAGGATCTTGCCTGCCAGTGCAGGACCGAATGCGATGCGACCACATACGGCAAAGACATGAACCTCATGCCGGCCCCGGAACAGCTTCGACCCGCCGCGGCCGAATTCCTCAGACACGGGTATTTCCTCGAGGACGTGACCGGATCCGACATGAAAGAGGGGTTTCTGGTCATGTACCATTTCGCTCATTTCGACCTGCCGGGGAGGTACTCCCTGATGGTCCTGGTTCCTCATGAAGACCCAAGACTCCCGACCATTGCCGACATCTACCAGGGTGCGAACTGGCATGAACGCGAGTGTTACGACATGTACGGATTGATCTTCACCGACCACCCGAATCTGCTTCCCCTGCTGCTGCCCGCGGAAACGGACCTGCATCCGCTCGTCAAGGAGGAAAAGAAACGAAGTCTGCTGAGCAGTGTGCTCCCACTCTGCCGGTTCCCGGGCATTCCCGTCGAAAAACAGTCCGCCGAATCGACCGGGGAGGACGCACAATGATGACTGAACCCCTTCAGCTGGAGACCGGAGATTTCTACTCCCGGCATTTTGAAAAAGGGCCCCGCGAAGACACGCTGATCCTGAACATGGGTCCGCAGCATCCCTCCACCCACGGGGTTCTGCGCATCCTGCTGGAACTGGACGGCGAGTACATCCTCCGGGCCGAACCGGTCCTCGGGTATGTTCACCGCATGCATGAGAAGATGGGAGAAGTAAAAACCTGCCATCAGTACCTGATGAACATGGGCCGGGTCGACTACCTGCACGCCCTGGCCTGGAACTGGGCCCATGTGGGGGCCGTGGAGAAGATGCTCGGCATCGAGGTTCCCGAACGGGCCGAATACATCCGGGTCATCACCTGCGAACTGAACCGCATCTCCTCCCATCTGCTCTGGTGGGGGGCCTATCTCCTGGATCTGGGGGCCTTCACCCCGATCCTGTACGCCTTCGACGACAGGGAGTTCATCCTCGACCTGCTGCAGATGGTCACCGGCTCCCGGCTGACCTACACCTACAACACATTCGGGGGCGTGGTGGCCGATCTGCCCGGGGATTTCCTGGACGGCAGCCTCGCTTTTGCAAAGAGAATGCGCGAACGACTGCCTATGTACAAGGACCTGGTCACGGACAACTTCATCCTCCGCGGCCGCGTCGAGGACATCGGCCACATCCCTCTTGAGATGTGCGTTCGGTACGGCGCCACCGGGCCCGTGGTCCGGGGGGCGGGAAAACCCTACGACACGCGCCGGGCAGAACCCTACTCCGTGTACGACCGGTTCGATTTCGAGATTCCGACCAGTGACAGGGACGACGCCTTCGGACGGTACCAGGTCCGACTGGCCGAAATCGAGCAGTCCCTGCGCATCATCGAACAGGCCGTGACGGGCATCCCTGCGGGAGACTTCCTCAACCCCAGGGCTCCCAAAAAGATCAAGCTCCCCGTGGGAGAGACGTACTACGCAGTGGAAGGAGCCCGGGGAAAGATCGGCGTCTACCTTCAGGGCGACGGCGGACCGACACCATACCGGGTCAGACTCCGCTCACCGACATATTCCAATCTGAGTCTGTTCAGCGAAGTGGCAGGCGGTATTCTGCTTCCGGATGCCGTCTCCATCCTGGGCAGTCTGGACCTCGTTATCCCGGAGATCGACAGATGAACATCGACCCGCAGTTGACCCGGATTCTCGTGGCACTGGTGGCCATTCTGCTCTTTGTCGCGGCAAACGCCATCATTCTCGTCTATGTGGAACGAAAGGTGGCCGGCCATGTCCAGCGCAGACCCGGCCCCTATGAAGTCGGATTCCACGGCATTCTGCAGCCCGTGGCCGATGCCGTCAAACTGATGGGCAAACAGCTGGTCACTCCCGGAGACGGGGACAGGGTGATCTTCTGGATCGCCCCGCTGCTCGCCTTTGCCCCTGTGGCCCTGTGTCTTCTGCCCATTCCTTTCGGGCCGCGCACCTATGCCTTCGACATAGACCTCGGTCTGGTCCTGATTCTGGCCTTTGCCGGTCTGAACGTCCTGGCCCTCTGCCTGGCCGGGTGGGGTTCCAATAATAAATGGAGTCTGCTCGGGGCCGCCAGATCCGTGGCCCAGAACGTGGCCTACGAAATCCCGCTGCTCGTCTCGGTCCTGTCCGTGGCTCTGGCCACCGGAAGCCTGAACCTGAACACCATCACCCTGACCCAGGGCACCTGGCCCTGGCAGTGGAACTGGCTGATCAACCCGGTCGCCTTTGGCATCTACATCATCTGCGCAGTCGCCGAAACCAACCGGGCCCCCTTTGATCTTCCCGAAGGGGAGAGCGAACTGACCGCAGGATTTCACACGGAATATTCAGGTATGGGCTTCGGCCTGTTCTTCATGGCTGAATACGCCAACATGCTCGTGGTCGCCTCTGTGGCCACGGTCCTGTTTCTGGGAGGCTGGAACGGTCCGGGAGCCCCGGGATGGTGGTGGTTTCTGCTCAAAATGTACGCTGTGGTCTTTTTCATCATCATGCTCCGGTGGACCTTCCCCCGGGTCAGATTCGATCAGCTTCTGAATCTGAGCTGGAAATGGCTCATTCCGCTGGCCCTGGCCAATCTCCTGGTCGTCGCCTTCATCGTCAAACTGTAGGAGGAACCCATGGGCTTCATCCGGGAAACAGGAAATGCGGCCAGGGGGATGTGGTCCCTGGCCGTGGGACTCAAGGTGACCGGGAAATATTTTCTCAGCCCTCAGATCACCTGCCACTACCCCCGGGAGGTGCTCCCGAACATGGACACCTTCCGCGGACACATCGAACTCATTGCAAAACCGTCAGACCCGGCGAAATCCAAATGCATCGCCTGTGGGTCCTGCGCCCGGGCCTGCCCCTCGGGATGCATCACGGTGATCAAAAAAAAGGCCGAGCCCGCTCCCGCTCCGGAAGCCGCCGGGCAGCAGGACGAGAGCATCCCGGCCGGGCAGAAAAAAAAACCACCGAAAAAGACGGCGCCCAAAGAGCCGAGCCTGTTCGCCCTGGACTTCACGACCTGCTCCCTGTGCGGACAGTGCGTCCAGGTCTGTCCGGTCAGCGCCCTGCGATTTTCCAACGCCATCAACCTGGCCGGATTCACCCGGGAAGAGTTTCATTACGATCTGCTCAAACGGCTGGCGGAACAGGCAGAAAAATAACTCACTGAAGTTATGCAGTCCGTCCTGACGGATGTCCTTGAGTGCAACGCCTGTACTTTCCAGCCGTCATTCCCGTGAAAAACCTGTCCTCGACCACGATCGGGGGCGGGAATCTCAGACTTATGAGCAATGTCGGGCGTTGCCACCGGCGCGGAGATTCCCGCGTTCGCGGGAATGACTGCCTCGTATAAGGCCGATACCTGCGAAGTGCGTAACTTCAGTTCAGTAACTCACAACATATCGGATTTAATCGGACTTACTATGAAATACCTGGAACTCACCGCATACGGATTCTACCTGCTCCTGATCGTGGGCGGAGGGGTGCTGGCGATATCGAGCCGGACCCTGATCCGGGCCCTGGTCGGGCTGATCACCGCCCTGTTCGGAGTGGCCGGAATGTATTTTCTCCTCAACGCCCCGTTCGTGGCCCTGATGCAGCTGCTCATCTATGTCGGAGCGGTGACCGTGCTCATCTTCTTCGCCATCATGCTCACCAGACCCCCGGCCGGAGCGGAAGAGTGCGAGCCGCGACCAAAATCAGCCTGGATCATTCCTGTGCTGGCCGGAATCGGCCCGGCCCTGCTGCTCGGGATGATGTGTCTGACATCCTTTACACAGACCGTGGAAAAGCCGGTACTGAATACGGCCCGGGAACTGGGACAGGGACTGATCGGCCCCTACGCCCTGGCCTTCGAACTCATCTCCGTGGTCCTGTTCGTGGCCATGGGCGGTGCCGTGATTCTCGGATTCAAAAGGAGGGAAAGCAGATGAACGATCTCTTCCTTTTCCAGGTCGCAAGTCTGGCCCTGCTGGCCATCGGCCTGGTGGGCCTGACGCTTCGGCGCAGCTTCATCGCCATCCTGATCAGCGTGGAACTTCTCCTGAACGGTGCGGGCCTGTCCATCGTGGCCGCGTCCAAGCTGACCGGAGCCGACGATGTTCTCGGCCAGCTTTCGGCCCTGCTCATCATGGGGCTGGCCGCTGCCGAAGCGACCCTGGTCCTGGCCATCATCCTGGTTGTTCTGCGCAGATTCGGACATGTGGACAGCACCAAAACAACACTGTTGAGGGGATAAATGGAAAGCGCAACCCTGCTCCTGCCCTGTCTTGTCACCGGTCTGGCCCCGCTCGCCATCTGGCTGACCGGGAAAAACCCGAACATGCGCGAGGGAATCTCCTTTGCGGCAGCGGGCCTGGCCTTTTTGTCCGTTCTCAACCTGGCCCCGGCCGTCCTGGCCGGCAGGGTGTACACCTTCACCCTGTTCACTCTGCTGCCCGGCATCACGGTCAAATTCTGCGCCGACGGACTGACCATGATCTTCGGACTGATCGCGACCTTTCTCTGGATTCTGGCCACCAGTTACAACATCGGGTACATGCGTTCCCTGAACGAACACGCCCAGACCAGGTACTACTTCTGTTTCGCCGTAGCCATCTTCGGTGCCGTGGGCGTGGCCATGAGCGCCAACATCTTCACCCTGTACCTGTTCTACGAAATCATCACCGTGTTCACCTATCCCCTGGTCGCCCATCATCAGGACGATGAGGGATACTCCGGGGGCCGCAAGTATATCGTGTACCTCATGGGGACCTCCAAGATGTTCCTGCTCCCGGCCATGGTGCTCACCTACGTGCTGTGCGGAACCCTGGATTTCAACCTGACCGACGTGACCACGGGCATCTTTCCGGCCGATGCCGACCCGACCCTGGTCACCGTAACCTACATCCTGTACATTGCCGGGCTGGCCAAAGCGGCATTGATGCCGTTTCACAACTGGCTCCCCTCGGCCATGGTCGCGCCAACGCCGGTTTCGGCGCTGCTACACGCGGTGGCCGTGGTCAAGGCCGGGGTCTTTTCGGTCAGCCGGATCATCCTGTCCGGGTTCGGGCTTACGACCATGGAAGACCTGGGCCTGGGTCTGCCTACCGCCTATCTGGCCGCGTTCACCATCGTGGTGGCGTCCATCATCGCCCTGACCAAAAACGACCTCAAGGCCAGACTGGCCTACTCCACAGTCAGTCAGCTGGCCTACATCGTCATCGGGGTGGCCCTCCTGAGTCCGGATGCGGTTACCGGCGGCCTGGCCCACATCGCCCACCACGCCTTTTCCAAGATCACTCTGTTCTTCGGAGCCGGGGCCATCTACGTGGCCGCCCACACCAAGGCCATCGACCGCATGGGCGGTTTTGGGCGCAGGATGCCCTGGACCTTCGCCGCTTTCGGGCTGGCCTCTCTGAGCATGATCGGCATCCCGCCGGTGTGTGGATTCGTCAGCAAATGGTATCTGATCAACGGGGCCATGGACCAGGGGCAGATTATTCTGCTCTGCGCCCTTTTGGCCAGCACCATCCTGAACGCCGGATATTTCACTCCCATTTTGTACACGGCCTTTTTCCGAACCCCGGCCGAGGGGGTGGACCTGAGCCAGGTTTCCGAAGCACCCATGTGCATGGTTCTGCCTCTTGGCATCACAGCGGTGATCAGCGTGCTGCTCGGCCTGTACCCCGACGTGTTCTTTAATTTCATCAACGTTTTCACCGGATTCGGGGGGTAACGCGATGCACAGTCAAAACCGACTCGGGGACCTGCTCGGCCAGGCCAGGCAGAACGCCCCGTTCTTCAAAAAGATCATGTACGCGGTCCTCGGATTCATGGTTCTTCTGAACCTGTTCATCTTTCCCCTCCACCCCCACTTCGCGGGGGAGTGGATTCCCGGATTCTGGGCCGTTTTCTCGGTGATCGGAGCCGTGCTTCTGGTGAGAATCTGCAAGGGTGCCGCCCACACCTTTCTCGGCAAACCGGAGGATTATTATGATCGGGACTGATTTTCTGCACCCGGCCGTGTGGTTTATCGCCATGGCCGCCATCCTGCCCCTGCTGCCCGGAAACCGTTGGCGCAGGCTGCTTCCGGTTCCGGCCGTACTGGCCATCCTCTCGGTCCTGAGCATGAAATCCGGGACCTACGGGGAGATCCACTATCTGGGCCAGACCCTGACTCTGGGCCGGGTGGACACCCTGGCCACGGTCTTTGCCCATGTCTTCGCCATCCAGGCCCTGATCGGGTTCATCTACTCCATGCACCTCACGGACAAGGCCCAGCATGTGGCCGCGTCTCTGTACGTGGCCGGCGGTTTCGGGTGCGTATTCGCCGGGGACTACCTGACCCTGTTCATGTTCTGGGAACTGATGTCCGTGGCTTCCACCTTTCTGATCTGGCTGAACCGCAGAAAAGACTCCACCACCGCCGGATTCAGATACTTCATGTTTCACACCCTGGGCGGGCTCTTTCTCCTTGGCGGCATGCTGATCAGATACAAGGTCGTGGGGACTTTTGCCTTCACCCCCACCGGGCCGGACATGGCCCGGTGGTACGACTACCTCATCCTTCTTGGATTCTGCGTCAACGCGGCCCTGGTTCCCCTGCACGCCTGGCTGCCCGACGCCTACCCCAGGGCGACCATCACCGGCGCGGTGTTCATGTCCGCCTTCACCACCAAAACCGCGGTCTATGTCCTGGCCCGGGGCTTTTCCGGGTTCGAGATACTGGCAGTGGGCGGAACCATCATGGCGATCTACGGTGTGTGCTACGCCTGCATCGAGAACAATGCCCGGCGCATCCTGTCCTACCATATCGTGTCCCAGGTGGGATACATGGTGGCGGGCATCGGCATCGCCACCCCGCTGACCCTGAACGGGGCCTGTGCCCACGCCTACGCGCACATCATCTACAAGGGACTCCTGTTCATGACCACGGGCGCGGTGCTGTACGCTGCGGGCACGGCCAGACTGAACGAACTGGGCGGTCTGGTACGGAGGCTGCCCTGGGTCTTTGCCCTGTACATGGTGGCTGCGGTGTCCATCTCGGGCATGCCGCTCTTTTCCGGATTCGTATCCAAAACCATGGTCATCGCCGGGGCAGCAGAAGCGCACCGGACCTGGCTGGCCCTGGGGCTGGAGCTCGCTTCGGTGGGGACCTTCCTGTCCGTCGGGCTGAAGCTGCCCTACTTCGCCTTCTACGCCAAACCCGACGACATGACCCGCAGCCTGACCCCGGTTCCGGGCAACATGTACGTGGCCATGGGTATCGGTGCGTTTCTATGCTTCTTCATCGGGGTATATCCGCAGTTTTTGTACGCCATGCTCCCCTTTGAAGCCCATTACGTCCCGTACACCGCCTGGCATGTTCTGCAGATCTCCATCCTGCTTGGCTTCACAGGATACGGGTTCTATCTCATGGTACAAAGACTCAAGCCTGAACCCGGATTCAACATGGACTTCGAGTTCTTCTACATCATGTTCGGCAGACTGTTCCTGAGACTTTGCAGATATCCCTTCGCCCTCGTGGACACATGGTGGAGTGCAGTATACCGCACCGGCGGATTGCGGGGCCTGCTGGCATGGGCAAAAGGGAGTTCGGTCTTTGATCGGGTGGTCATCGACGGCGTAGTGGATGGAACCGCCGGTCGGGTCCGTTCCCTGGGGCATGCTGCAGCCGGGACCCAGACCGGCCGCCTGCAGACGTACATTGCCGGTGCAGTGCTGCTCTTTCTGGCGGCGACCGGCCTGGTCGTGACCCTGATGCTGCTCAACTAGACAACAACGGTGAACATGATGACCGAAAGCACATTCCCCTTACTCAGTGCCCTTGTTTTCCTCCCCCTCGCCGGGGCGGTCGCCCTGCCCTTCATCAAAGACAACAGAACCATCCGGCTCTTCAGCCTCATTATCGGACTTATGGAGACCGCCATGGCCCTGCCCCTGCTTCGATACCAGCCGGGCGTGCCCGGATTCCAGTTCGTGGAACGGATTCCCTGGGTCCCGGAATGGGGGCTGACCTACTTTCTCGGAGTGGACGGAATCAGCCTGCTCATGATCCTGCTCACGGTAGGGCTGCTGCCTCTTTGCGTGCTCTGCTCCTGGAACTACATCGGCAAACGGATCAGGGAATTCCACTTCATGCTCCTGCTCATGACCTCGGCCTGCATCGGGGTGTTCGCCTCCCTTGATTTCGTGCTCTTCTATCTGTTCTGGGAGGCGATGCTGGTCCCCATGTACCTGCTCATCGCAGTCTGGGGCGGGCCCCGCAGAAAATACGCATCCATCAAGTTCTTTCTATACACCCTGGCCGGGTCGACCATGCTTCTGGTGGCCATCGTGGCCTTTTTCAACTCCGCGGGAACATTCTCCATCCCGGAACTCATGACCCGGGAATACCCCTTCGGGTTCCAGTTCTGGGCCTTTCTGGCCATGGCCCTGGCCTTTGCCGTCAAGTGTCCCATGTTTCCCTTTCACACCTGGCTTCCGGCCGCCCACGTGGAAGCGCCCACGGCCGGTTCGGTGCTCCTGGCTTCGGTGCTGCTGAAGATGGGGACGTACGGATTTCTGCGCTTCTGCATTCCCCTGACCCCGGACGCCAGTCTGTACTTCGCACCACTCATGATCGGGCTGTCCATCGCCTCGATCATCTACGGCGGTCTGGTGGCCCTGGGGCAGCAGGACATGAAAAAGCTCATTGCCTACTCTTCCGTGGGCCACATGGGGTTCGTGACCCTCGGCATTTTTATGTTCAACCTGCGCGGTATGGAGGGGGCCCTGTTGCAGATGCTCAACCACGGCATCACCACCGGAGCTCTGTTCATGCTCGTGGGCGCGGTCTACGAGCGGAGCCACAGCCGGGAGATCGCAGACAATATGGGCCTCGGAAAGTTCCTGCCCGCCTACATGTTCTTCTTCGGACTCTTTTCCCTGTCCTCCCTGGGCTTTCCCGGAACGAACAGCTTCGTGGGCGAGGCCCTGGTCCTGGTGGGCGCCTTTCAGTCCAACGTCATCATCGGCGCGCTGGCCATCCCGGGTGCCATGCTGGCCGCAGCGTACATGCTCAGACTGCTGCAGAAACTGGCCTGGGGTGAACCCGCATCCGGCTCCGGATTCAGCGACCTGAACATCAGAGAGTGGATCTACCTGGCCCCCCTGGCCGCGCTGGTCCTGTATATCGGACTGGCACCCACCAGAACCCTGTCCATCATGAATCCGTCCATCACGGAACTTCTGGACACGTTCAGATCCAAAACCGCAATAACCGCCAGTGTCGACCCGACAGGACTCCGGCCCGCAACTCCGACCCTGGCCGTGAACCAGCAGGAGGTTCTGAGATGACCGGCTTGCTTCACCTCCTTCCCGAAACCTTTCAGCTCGTGCTGGCCATCGCCCTTTTCGTGGTCGTTCTGGTCAGACCGGACCGGGCAACCGGGTTGAAATGGCTGCCCTACGCGGCCCTGGCCTCCGTTGTCGTTGCCGGGCTGAGTCTGACCCAGTCCGCATCCCTGTTCGAGGGGTCGTACCGGATCGACGGCCTGTCCCAGTTCTTCAAGCTGACCGTGGCCATCGGCTTTTTCATAGCCAGTCTGAACGCAATGGAGCATCCCACCCTGAAGCCGACGCAGCGGACGGACTTCTTCATGTTCCTGGCCCTGTCCGCCTGGGGACTGATGCTCCTGAGCTCCGCCGTGGAACTGATGACCATCTTCATCGCCCTGGAGATCTCCTCCTACTCCCTGTACGGCCTGGTTCCCCTGCGGACCCGGGACAGATCAGCGGCCGAAGCGGGTATCAAGTACATCCTGTTCGGGGCGGCGGCCACGGCCATCTCCCTGTACGGGTTCTCCTACATCGTGGCCGGGCAGCAGACCACCTACCTGGCAGAGTTGATCACCAGACCGTGGTCCTTTGCCCTGGCCCCGGGCGCAGTCATCGGGCTGATTATGTTCATGGCCGGCTTCTTCTACAAACTGGCCCTGTTCCCGTTCCACTTCTGGTGCCCCGACGTGTACCAAGGGACAAGCAACGAGACAGCGGCCTACGTGGCCACCCTGCCCAAGCTCGGAGCCGTGGTCATCCTCATCCGGCTGGCCTCCATGCTCACTCCAGGGCTTGGCGCGACGACTCTGATCGCCGTGCTCGGAGCGGTCTCCATGACCTTCGGCAATCTGGCCGCCCTGGCCCAGAAAGATGTCAAGCGACTGCTTGGATACTCGAGCATTGCCCACGCCGGATACGTCACCGTAGGGCTGGTGGCCGGCACGGCCGAAGGACTGGCCGCGGCCGCTTTCTACAGCCTGGTGTACATCATCATGAACCTGACCTGTTTCTGGGTCATCTGCCGCATTTCCGGCGACGGCCGCAACCTGCAGCTCAATGACCTGAACGGCATGTTCAAGACCCGCCCGGCCCTGGCCTTTGTCCTGGCCGTGGGCGCCTTTGCCCTGGTCGGTCTGCCACCCACCGGCGGATTCATGGGCAAGCTGTTCCTGTTCAGCGCCGCCTGGGGCAGAGGGTACGACTGGCTGGTCATCCTGGCCGCACTGAACACGGCCATATCCATCTATTACTACCTGAACCTGGTACGCCACGCCTATACCGACGAACCCGGCGAAAGCCCAATGCCGGAAAAAACCGGGGGGGTCCTTTTCGCAGGAGTGCTGGCCGGGGTAACACTGGTGCTCGGACTGTTTCCTGCCCGGTTCTTCGAACTGGCCATGCGGGTCACCGACATCATGAAATAGCCCGCTCACGCCCCGAACGTCCAAAAAAAGGGGGCCATGCTTTGTTAAGGCATGGCCCCCTTTCCGTCACAATTCAGGAGGAAGACGGCTGGACAACAGGCCGATTTCCTACTAAACAGAAAAATTTTCCAACGCCAGATCTTCACCCGGAGCCATTCATGAATCGAGCCAAGGAATTGAAGCTTTTCACCATGTGCATGAAGAAATTCATCCGCAAGATCTTTCAGCACATGGTCGCCTCCCAGTTCGAAACCTGGCGGGATGTGGCGATCCACGACCAGGACGGCATGGTCTACCCCCTGTACAACTACTCGATCCCGACGTCTGATACGGCCAAGCGGGCTCTTTTTACCGAGTACGGCCTGGAGGTCGATGATCAGATTCTGCTGGCCGACCTTTCGGTATCCGGCATTCTGGAAGAAGAAAACGCCATCGGACTCGAATTCTATCTCTACGAATCCCTGTCCATCACTCCTTACGTGTGCGAAGATTACGCATCCATCGAGGACAGCAGGCCGGACCTGGCCCATTTCGGCAACGTGGATCACAATCAGTTCGAGGTTCTCTACGACGAACTCAAAAACAACGGGATCTTCGAAGCGGTCTACGCTGAATTGAACACGACCATCCTGCTTATCGAGCTGATCGAAAAGGAACGGCTCGAAAAAACCAAAAATGCCATTCTGGCGGCAGTCCAGACCACTCTGGACCATGGACCGCACCTGTCATCTCTGAATACAATCACGGATAAATCCGTGAAACAGATGGAATTTCAGTTCTTGCACGAAGATCGCGAATTCAGAATTCTCATCCTGCGCTCCCGGGAGCAGACCGGCCAGGCCCGATTTTCTTCCTGTCTGATCGCCCCGGAGTACAAGTCCATAATTCAGTTCGGCGACCTTGACACCCTGTATGAAAAAACCATCAAGGTTCTGCGGGCCAAGGGCGTTTTTCCTGCGGAAAACATCCTGCTGGACGCTCTGCAAGAAACGCATCCGGGAACCTGCTGCTGAACCTGACCGGATCATAAAACGTCGGGCTTCGGGGTTGCTTTTTCTGTGATCCCCTCGTAAGGGTCTTTTCCTTTCGCCGGAGCAGGCACCAACTGCACGACATATCGATCCCGCTCCATCATGCATGTGATGGATCGGGCTCTTTTTTTTTGCCTTGATTTCAACCAGGAAAATTCGAGAGGTACCGCATGAACTGCCGAAATTGCAATACACCCTATGAATCCACTCCGTCAGTATACCAGATGGAAAGCAGAAACAGATTGTTCTGTTTCGAAGACGTCCCGGCCCTGAAGTGCCCCGAGTGCGAGCATCTGTTCATCCCCGAGGCAGCAGTAAAAATCATGCTGGAGCAGATTGCAATCCTCTCCAACGGATCGCCCATTCCGTACATCAAATGGAAATGGAACAAAAAATCCAACATTCAGACTCCGGACGAACTGGCCGACGAACTGCTGAGCAAAGGCAGCCCGGACCAGGAAGAAGAGGAGAAGGAGTCCGCTGAAACCGACACCGCCTCCTCCCCGACTCCGGCCGACAAGACGCTGAAAAAGAAAACGACTGCCGCCGGCACAGGCCGTCCCGGGGTCACCCTGAAACCCACGCCCGGAGACTCCGCGGAAACAGTCGCGTCTCAAGAAAAGGAAGAAACCGCTTCGGACGCGCCCCGAACCACCCGCACCAAAGGTGTCGTGGTCCGAAAACGAAAAAGAATCAAAGCCGACAACGCGGTCTGATACGAAAATAAAAGCTTCGCCCCTCCCCTGCATGGAAAACCAGCCTGAATGTCAAAATTGATTTTGACATTCCAATGGCAACGGGCCATAGCAAAAACAAAGAAAACCTACCACTTTGCAAGGAGGAGCCTATGCTTGTGAACAACTGGATGACCGAGGGGTCGATCAATCTCGGGATGGAAACGACCATCATTGATGCAGCGGAAATCCTGCGACGAAACAAAATTCGTCAACTCCCGGTCATCGACTCCTCGGGTAAACTGGCTGGAATACTCTCCGACCGGGACATACGGGACGCAATGCCCTCAAAATTTCTTCCCGGCGGGACGCGGGAGGGACAGGAAAGCAACCTGGCCACGCTCAAGGTCAAGGATGTCATGACCATTGACCCCTGGACCATTCTCCCCGACAGCACCGTGGAGCAAGCCGCAGAGCAGTTGAACACGCATAGAATCGGTGGTCTGCCGGTTCAGGACCGGGACGGCAATCTGCTCGGCATCATTACCGAAGTGGATATCCTCAACTACCTGTGCAAGACCACCGGAATGGACAACAAAAGCATCCAGTTCGTATTCAAACTGCCGGACACCCCCGGAGCCGCCATTGACCTCCTCGGATGCCTGGCCGGGGAAGACGTCCGTCTCACAAGCGTTCTCAGTTCCTATGAAGACGCAGAAATCGGATTCCGACACGTCTCCATCCGGGTCCAGAACACCGGCAAACACACCATGTCCAGCCTGCTCGAGCTACTCAAGAAGAAATACCGGCTCCTGTACTATGTACATGACGGCAGGGCGGTGACTCTCGAGGCGTAGCGGCCCGTTTGCCAGGAACCTTTGATTTCGAGCCTCTTTTTGCCCCGTGAGACGAAAAAAGGACACCTGTATCACCCGGTGTCCTTTTTTTCGCCTCGAAGCTCCGCAGGAGCCTTGACTCATTCGTTAAGCAGATCAACCAGTCCCTTACCCGCCTTGAAAAAGGGCATCCTCTTCGGCTTGACCCTGACAGACTCCCCGGTTTTTGGATTTCTTCCGACATATCCCTCGTATTCCTTCATCTTGAAGCTTCCGAACCCGCGCAGCTCTACCCGATTCCCCTCCTGCAGGGCCTCACGAATGGAGTCGAAAAAAGTGTCGACGATGACAGTGGATTCCTCGACGCCGACTCCGACCTCCTCAGCCAAGGTCTGAATCAACTCACTTTTATTCACGACTTGCTCCCTCCTTCGGACGGGCTGTCCGTTCAGCGACCCATCACGTTCTTGAATTGTTTCCGCTTGTTCTTCAACCATATACATTTTCAAAGAGATTTTGCAACTCTAACGCGTTGCCTTTTTTCAATTTTCACCACATTCTTCCTGAAGCCGGAGAAAAAATGCTCGCTTTTTTTTAGTCGCCCGGGTATTTTAAGAAAACCTTGTGAAATTCTGAACAATATTTTTCAGGCATTTTTCCTTTCCTCGCAAAAACACTATGTGTTCTGAGAAAAAAATCACAACCCTGCACTTTATTGACAATTTTACTCAAGCATGATTTTTATTCTCCTGTTTCAACATCTTGATATTCTTTTTTTTTAAAATAGTTGTTTTTTTATTCTATTGGAATATCATTCAGTAAATTAGATATTTTTTTATACTTTTCCACTTCTGCATATTTTTTTTAAAAAAAATGAAAAAAAACCGTCCAAAATGATCGAACCTGAACAATCATGTCATACTTTTTACGTTAAATAGTACGTTTCCTGACATTGAAATACTTGCAAACACTAATACAGTAATATTTTTTAATAAACCTTCAAACCTGCGACGAAAAAACATAATTTCCGCACTTTCCGGCGCAGGTATGTAAATAATCACCAACCGTACACAGAATTTCGTCGGCCCTGCCGACAAACAAATAAAGGAGGTAACAGTGAAAAAGTCTTTTTGTTTTGCATTTCCGGCCATGGTCGCCCTCGGGCTGCTGGCCCTTGTGGAACCGGCTCTGGCCGATCGTCTCGGGAACGCCATTCAGGCCGCTCCGGCCGGAACGCTTGAAGGTGAGGTAGGATATCTCGGTCTCGCCGGCGCTCCCCCCATCAACCTGGTTCTCGGGTTCGTCTGGGCGATCTGGGTCGGGTGGATCTTCTCCACCGTAGGTGCCTTCGGCGGCATTATGGCCGGTGTCGGCCACATCACGATCTTCGGCCTCGGTGACTATGCCTCGAGCTTCGGCAAGGGCAATCTGATGAACAAGGTCATCACCGACTCCATCCGGGTGTCGAACCAGTGGCTGGTGGGCACCAGCGCGGCCACAGGGTCCTTCAACTACTACAAAATGGGTCGTCTGGTCCTTCCCTTGGGCCTGGCTCTGGCCGTCGGTTCCGTGGCTGGCAGTTATCTCGTTCCCTGGCTGACCGCCGGAAAGATCTCCCTGAAGGCCTATATCGGCTACTTCGGCCTGTTTGTTCTTTTCCTGGGCTGTTATCTGTTCTACCAGACCACTCCGACCGGACAGAACAGCAACAAGAAAGCCAAGGAAGCAGCCAAGGCATTCCAGGATTCCGTCAAAAAGGAAAGCAAAGGTGCCAAAATCGACGCGTCCGAGCTGGGCGTCAAGGTCAAGGCATTCTCCCCCACAAAAGCCGTGTTCACCTTCTACGGCGTGGAATTTTCCTTCAACCCCGTGATCCCGGTTGTGGGCGGATTTTTCATCGCCGGCCTGGCCTCCTTTCTGGGTGTCGGCGGCGGCTTTCTTCTGGTGCCCTTCCTGACCAGCGTGGCCGGACTGCCCATGTACCTGGTGGCCGGCACTTCGGCCGTGACCGTCTTCGTCGGCATGGTCATCTCCATCTCCACCTACATGGTAATCAAGGACACCCCGGTCTTCTGGCCCCTGATCGGCGTGGAACTCCTTGGTGTCCTGGTCGGATCCATGATCGGGCCCCGGACCTCCAAGTACATCCCCGACATCTGGCTGAAGCGAATCTTCGTCATTCTTGCCCTGTACGTCGGTATCCGCTATACTTCGAAAGGATTTCTCGGGTACAGCCTCGTTCCCCCGTTCTAAGCCTCAGGACAAGCGAGCAAACTCCCCGAAGCGGGCGGGCACTCCACCCGCCCGCTTCTTTTCTTTTCACCCATATTCCCATGGCAGGTTATGTTCCACACCATCTTTCTTTTTTTCGACTCGATCCTGATCTGGTTCTACCGCCTCCCGGAAATCCCGGTCCTCGGTTTTTTCCTGGGGACCACGGTCCTGGCCGGATTGAGCGTTCTGGTCGGGGAAGCCACAAGGACCCTGGTCTACCTCCTGAACAGGGACTATTATGAAGGACTGCAGGACTCCATGGTCTCCATGCACAACTCCTCCATCAAGGCCATCGGGATGAAGGACAAAACGAACTACAAACTCTGCAACAGACAAGCCAACGAGTATTTCGGGCGGGTTTTTTTCTCCCAGGCGGCCCTTTTTTCCTGCTCCCTATGGGCCCTGCCCTTTGCCCTGGCCTGGATGCACTCCCGTTTTTCCGAAATCGAGTTCCCCTTTCCCGGCACAGAACTCTCCGTGGGATTCGCCTTCGTGTTCATTCCCCTGTTCGTCCTGGTTCGCATCCTGTTCGGAAAGATACGTCCCCGCCTCCCGTTTTTCCGCCGTCTGGACAGGGCCATGAAAGAGGCTGCAAACTCCGGAGAGCAACCCATGAGCTGGGGTGACCTCGGAAAATAGGAACACGGCAATGCTTCTCGTAACTTCCGGAAGCCGCTTTTTCAAAGCCCTTCCCCTGATCCTGCTCCTTTTACTTGTTTCGGCCTGCAGCGAGGAAAAACCGAAATACGTAAACATGCAGCACCGGGTCGAGCTTGCGGTCCCCACTCCGCCCCCGGCCATCACCTACGCCTATCTTCCCCAGTACTCCCATACGGTGTCCTTTCGTCGACACGATCCTCTCATCCGCTACCTGCGCCGGGAGACCGGCCTGAACATCAGACAGGTCTTTCCGAACACTTTTGACGAACACCTGAAGATGGTCGAGCAGGGGGAAATCGATATCTCTTTTTCAAATCCCCTCGTCTACGTGCGCATGGCGGACAATCATGGTGCAGAAGCGTTTGCCCGCATCGTCGAACCCGGTGGAAAGGCCATGTTCCGCGGACAAATCATCACCCGGAGCGACCACCCCGAAATCTCATCCATCCAGGACTGTCGAGGCAAAAAATGGATCGCAGTGGACCGGGACTCGGCTGGAGGGTTTTTGTTCGATCTCGGATACTTCATGGACCAGGGACTGCAGGCGACGGACTTTTCCGAAATCTCCTTTGCTCCGGGCCCTGGAGGAAAACAGGAAAAAGTGGTTCTGGCCGTCCACGCCGGAAAATACGATATAGGCTCCATTCGCGAGGGAACACTGGACGTGGTCCGGGACAAAGTGGACCTTTCTCAGATCCGGGTTCTGGCTCATACACCGTGGTATCCCTCCTGGGTCTACGCCGCCCAGCGCAACCTGGACCCGAAGACCCGGGACCTGATCGCCGCAGCCCTGATGCGCCTTGATCCGTCTGTTCCGGAGCACCAGGGGATACTGGCCCAGGCCGGAATCGAGAGAATCATCCCGTCTACAAACACCGACTTCGACTCCATTCGAGACCTGGTAAACAAAATCAGCCGAGGCCGGCATGACAAGACCCTCCCTTAACCTGTCCCATCTCAGGTTCCGAACCAAGATCAGTCTCGGCATCACGGGCCTGCTGGTCCTGTTCGGACTTTTCCTCGGGACCATGATCAGCACCATCGCGGCCGATTCTCTGCGCCAGGAAAGCAGAAAACGAGGGGTGGCCATCACCAGAAACCTGTCCTACAGGGCAGCGGAACCCCTGCTGGCCATGGATTTTCTCCGGTTGAAAAATCTGGTCGACGATATCCGCAACCGCTCCGAAAACGTCAACTACGTCTTTTTGACCGATGACCGAAACAACGTGCTGGCCCACACCTTTTCCGGCGGGTTTCCCATCGCACTGCTCAGGGCCAACACCCTGGGCAGCAACCGGCCGGTACACATCGAGCTGCTCCGCACCGACGGCGAGCTGGTGTACGACTGCATCTCCCCCATCGCCATCGACGGCCGAATTCTGGGCACGGTCCGCCTCGGGCTGTCCAGGGCGTCGGTGGACAAAACCATCGGGAAACTTTTTTTCACCACCTTCGCCCTGACCTCCGGGGCCGTGGCCATCGCCTTTCTTCTGGCCTCGTGGTTTGCCCGCACCGTGACCAGGCGGATCAAGGTGCTCAAGGAT
The DNA here is from genome assembly GCA_041685265.1 of Desulfomicrobiaceae bacterium. Classification (GTDB taxonomy): domain Bacteria; phylum Desulfobacterota; class Desulfovibrionia; order Desulfovibrionales; family Desulfomicrobiaceae; genus JAWLGC01. The sequence continues at coordinate 54,769 of JAWLGC010000001.1, forward strand.
TCCGCCGAAGAGGTCATTCGAGGCAATCTGGATATTCAGACCGCCCCGGTCCTGCACGGAAAATGCTACGAAACCATGCCCTGCAATCTTCCGTCCTGCCCGGCCCGGGGAGACAACAGACGCCGGTGCTGGCATCTGGCCGGCAGCTTTTCCAGGGACTTTCAGAACACGGAAAACGGGCAGTCCTGCCTGGACTGTCCGGTATACAGAGCCAACCGCGGGGATGAAATCCAGGATCTTTCCGAAGCCTTCGATTTCATGGCCGTGACCCTGAAGGGGTACATCGAAGACATTCGAGAGGCTGAACGGCTGCGCTCCAAACAGGAACAGCTTCTGCGAACCATTCTGAACGTCACGCCGGACCTGGTCTCCCTGCAGGACAAGGATCTCGTGTACAGGGCGGTCAACAAGGCCTTCTGCGGATATTTCAATCGGAGCGAGGAGGAGATCCTTGGAAAAACCGATTTCGAGCTGCTCTCCTCCCAGCAGGCCGACCACAATTTTCACGAGGACCAGCAGATTCTCAAGACCCAGAACCACCTGTCAAAGGAGATCCGGGTGCCCGGCAGGCAGGGCATGCGCTGGTTTCACATTCTCAAGGTCCCGGTATACGACGGCGAAAAGGTCGAAGGATTACTGCTCACGGCCCGGGATATCACGGTCATCAAACAGTATCAGGAACAGCTCATCCACTCCCAGAAGATGGAGGACCTGGGGCGCCTGGCCGGAGGTGTGGCCCACGAAGTGAACACCCCTCTTGGCATCATTCTCGGGTATGCCCAACTCATCCTCGAGGATCTGGAGGAGGAAGAGCACGCCGATCAGCTCATGGAGGACATCAGGATCATTGAGCGTCAGGCCAAGATCTGCCGCAAAATCGTCTCCGACCTGCTCGGATTTTCCAGAAGCACGGAGTCGACCATGCGTGAAGTCGATCTCAATGAATCCATCGTCGAGGTCATCTCCCTGGTAGGGCACACCTTCGGCCTGAACCGGGTCCGGATCGTGCAGGATCTGGATCTGGACATCCCTCCCATCGAAGGAGACCGGGAGCGGCTCAAGCAGGTCTGGATGAATCTTCTGAACAATGCCTTTGACGCCATTGGCGAGGACGGCTATATCATCATACAAACAAAGCTGTGCTCCCACCGCCGCAGGGTGGTGATCACCATTGCGGACACCGGTCCCGGCATCTCCACCCGGGATATGAACAAAATTTTCGACCCGTTTTTCACCACCAAGTCCGTGGGCAAGGGAACCGGACTCGGGCTGTCCGTTTCCTTCGGAATCATCAAGGACCATAACGGACGCATTTCCGCCTTTAGTCCCGTGCCCCCGGAATTTCTGAAACGGGGAGACCACTCCCTGATCGCTCAGGGTACCGGAACCGTTTTTCTCATAGAGCTTCCCTTATGGCAGGAAGAACTTCCCGAGGACATGTGCGAGGCGACCCTGGACCTGACAACCTGATTTCTGCTCACACAACAACAAACCTAAAGTGACACCCATGGCAACCATACTCGTAGTGGACGACATCCTCGATGCAGGCGTGCTTATCAAACGCATTCTGTCCCGCAAAGGACACACGGTGCATCCCTTCACCGAAGAGGAGGACGCCCTCTCCTTTGCCCGCAAAAACACGGTGGATCTGGCCATTCTGGATATGAAACTCAAAAAGATGAGCGGCGTGGAAGTACTGGAAGAGCTCAAAAAGATCTCTCCGGATATCCGGATCATGATGCTCACCGGATATCCCACTCTGGAGACCGCCCGGGAGTCTCTCAAACTCGGTGCGGACGAGTACTGCGTCAAACCCATCGACAAGGGAGAGCTGGAGGGGAAAGTAGCCGAAATTCTCCGCAAATAATGCAAAATATCTGATCCCAACCACCTTATCACTACCCTGGCGCCGTCATGCTCAAACATCTCTTTCGTCACCTCACCTATCAGGTCTTTTCCCCCGGGACACTGCTGCGCAACAAATACAACGCATTCCGGGAAGTGCTCCGGCACGACAACATCGCTCTGGAACGGATCGCGGACCTGGAAGAAATCTATTATGAGGACCAGTATGCGGACTGGGCCCGTATCGCCTGGCTTTGCCAAGAGCTGAGCTCGTCGACACGAATCATGATCGACAAGCTCCAGGAAATGAGCCCGACCAGATACATGGGCCTGCAGGAATATCACAAGAAAATCGATTTCTACATCCAGCTCGGAACGAGTGTCCCCGAACCGGACTTTTCTCCGCCGTATCTTGTTCCCCTCGGGGAGCACGCCACGGATCCAAACCTGACCGGCGGAAAAGCCTCTTCACTGGCCCGAATCGCTTCCCGGACCGAAATCCCCGTCCTGCCCGGATTTGTGGTCACGGCCAACGCATTCAACTATTTTCTGGAAAGCAACGGGCTGCGGGAGCGCCTGGATTCAGCCCTGCGCCGAATCAGGCCGTGCAAAACCAACCAGCTCCAGGAGCTGGCCAGGGAAATGGAGGAAGAGGTCCTGACTGCTCCGGTCCCGAACATCATCGCCGATGAACTTCTGGAATCCGCGGAACATCTGCTGCAGGCCGTGTCCTGCTCCGGCCTCATCCTTCGCAGCAGCGCCGTGGCTGAAGACGGTGTTGTGTCCTTTGCCGGTCAGTACGACAGTGTCCTGAATGTCGGCCCGGAAAACATCCTTGAAACCTACAAACGAATTCTGGCGGGCAAGTACCGGGCCAAGGCCCTGTTCTACCGCATTCTGTACGGCCTGACCGACTCGGAAACTCCCATGGCCGTTCTGGTACAGCCCATGCTCGACCCTCTGGTCAGCGGTGTCATGTATACAAAAGATCCCGGGGTTCAGGACAGGGACGTGCTTGGAATCTATGCCGTGCCCGGTCACAGCGACGGACTCATGGACGGCACGGCCGCGCCCTGTACCACTCTGGTCCCCAGAACCAGGCCCGGTGAACCGACAGGGGAGGACTCCGACCCGGACACAAGATGTCTTCTGGATCATGCCCAAAGGCAGACACTTGTCAGACTGGGGCTGGAATTGGAACGCATCGGGCAGGCTCCCCAGGATGTGGAATGGGGTGTTGATGTCAACGACAGGATTCTCGTGCTCCAGACCCGCCCCATCCGGGACACCCCGAAAAGCGTGGAACCGGCCCGGGACCTGCAGATCTCGGCCGAAATTCTCGCCTCCGGCGGACAACGGGCCGCTTCCGGAGTGGCCTCCGGGCCCGTGCACGTGCTCGACAGCTGGAACAAACTGGCCGATGTCCCGGATCAGTGCATCCTTCTTGTTCCAGCCCTGAGCCCGGAACTGGCCCAGGTGGTCCACAGATTGCGTGGTGTGGTGGCCCGCTCGGGCAGCCGGGCCAGTCACTTCGCCTCGGTGGCCAGGGAGCTCGGACTTCCGGTTCTGGTCCACCCTGATTCCCTGAACGGGGTACTCTCAAACCGGACCATCACCCTGGATGCCGACAGAACCCTTATCTACGACGGAGAGGTCCGGGAACTGCTCCAGCTTTTCGAACGAGGCCAGCCGGGTATGGACAACCGGTCCGTGCACCGTCTGGGCAGGGTCATGGAGCGGATCTCCAGATTGACCCTGACCGATCCGGCCTCGCCCCGGTTCAACCCGGAATCGTGTCGGTCCATGCACGACCTGGTCAGGTTTGTGCATGAAAAAAGCGTGTCAGAAATGTTTTCCCTGGTAGGCAAGGGTGGACGCGGTCTGCGCCGGGCCAGACAGCTCAAGTCCGGTCTGCCCATTTCCATGTACATCCTTGATATTGACGACGGTCTGTTCGAGACCGACCGGGACCAGGTCACGGTCACCCCCGAAGAGTTCAAATCCGTGCCCATGTGGGCCTTGTGGTGGGGATTGAGCAGTCCGGACGTGGCATGGGACAAGAACCTGCTCCATGTGGACTGGGAGGAGTTCGACCGCATCAGCGCGGGCATATTCAAGGCGGACTCGGCGCTGTTGTCCAGTTACGCTGTGCTTTCGGCCAACTACATGCACCTCATGCTCAGGTTCGGATACCACTTTTCCGTGGTTGATGCCCTGTGCGGTTCTGAGTCCAAAAACAACTATATCAACTTCAGGTTCAAGGGAGGCGGTGCCTCCTTTGACGGACGACTGCTGCGCATCGAGTTCATCACCCGGGTCCTGACCCATCACGGGTTCACGGTCACCTCCAAGGCGGACCTGCTGGATGCCAGGTGTTCCCGCGATGAGGAAAAGGTCATCCAGAAACGACTGGCCATTCTGGGCAGGCTTCTAGCCAAAACCAGACTGCTGGACATGCGCCTGGATTCCACGGACCAGATCGACGATCTGGTCAATGACTTTCTGGAAGGCTGATATATGCCCCGCACCCGCAGCCCCATCACCTGGGTGACCACACAGCTGGCCGTCGGCAGCGCACCCATGTCACACGCTCAGCTGGACATGCTGCGCAGTGCCGGTATCACGGCCATCCTGAACCTGTGCGGGGAGTACTGCGATCTGCACGAAATCGAGGCGGAAGAGGGCTTCGAGGTTCACTATCTGCCCATCGCCGATGAGCAGGCCCCGGATCTGGAATCCATGGAAAAGGCCCTGGCCTGGCTGGACGAGGCCCTGTACCTGGGCAAAAAAGTGCTCATCCATTGCCGTCACGGCATCGGCAGGACAGGGACCATGCTTAATGCCTACCTGCTGCGCAAGGGACTGGGACACAAGATGGCCGCCAAGGTACTCAGAAACCTGAAATCCAAGCCGGCCAATTTCGAGCAGTGGTGGACCGTACGCAAATACGGACGTCAAAGCGGCAGATTGACCGTCCGCGAACCCTCCCTCGAATTCAACCGGGCCGTGGATCTGGCCCCGTTCCTCGAAGAATACATGGCCGCCCTCAAGCGGACCGAGGCGGAATTGACCAAGCGCGGCATCACGGATCACTGCGGGCTGGGCCGGGACGAATGCTGCCGCACTCCGATCCGCATGACCCTGGTGGAAGCCGTCCATCTCAACCGGGCCATGAATCTGACCCTGTCCAGCGAAACCCGCAACAAATGCATTGAACGGGCCGCCGAAGCAGCCCACCAGGAAAGAGAACAGGAAGCCTCGCTTCCCGCACCCGGTGCACACTGCCTGTTCGGCACCCTGGTTCTGTGTCCACTGTCACAGGACAAGCACTGCCTGATCTTTGACCAGCGCCCCCTGCAGTGCCGCAGTTTCGGACTGCCGGACACGATCAAGAACGAACTCTGGACCACGGTCATCGCCCCCCTGCTGGATCAGACTTCGGCCGACCTCTTTTTCGCCCTGACCGGATGCTTTCCCCCGTCCGACCTGCCTCTGTTCACTCTTCCCGACGTGGTTTCCGGCCGCTATGTTTCAGAATTCTTCCACCTCATCAAAGGGTGTCTGCGGTAGACCGGCAACGGTCTGACCCACAGTCAGCTTTCGATCTCGATGTTCCGTCCCGCCGCCTTCTCCGTCTTGGGCATGACAACGGTCAGCACGCCGTTTTTAAATGACGCCTTGACCTGATCTTCATGGACCTCACCCGGCAGATTGAGCACGCGGCAAAACGCCCCGTAGCTGCGTTCAACGCGGTGGAAATTCTCCTTTTTCTCTTCCTGGTCGAATTTCTTCTCCCCCTTGATGGTCAGCCGGTTGCGGTCAAGGGAGATGGAAACGTCCCCGGGGTCCATGCCCGGAAGTTCCGCCGAGACCGTGATCGCCTTGTCCGTTTCGGAGACATCGACCACCGGAAAGGACTCTTCCCGGTCAAAGGACAGGAAGGGAAAGGGATCCCGCCAGAAATTCTCCATCATCTCCGGAAGGTTTTCCGGGTGACGGTGCCTGAGTCCATGTCGGTGCAATACCGGAAACCAGTCTTTCATGATCCGCTCCTTGGTCTTTTCGTGTTCCGGAAAACGGGTGTTTACCGGTCGTGTTCACTCCGCTTGTCGTTGCGGGGCATAGCCCACATGATCTGACTTTTGTTCACCAGAACCACCTGGCCCGCATACCCGTGCAGGGAAACATCGAACAGGGTCACAAAGGGGTTGTCCTCCAAGTTCATGCAGTCCGAGAGCCGCGGGAAATCCTTGATGTTCGTCTTTCCCGTGATCGTGGTCCCATCCACCAGACGGACCAGTACTTCGCTTGTCTTCATCTCTTCCATGGCGGCCTCCCGGTGCCGAAGTCGTACCTCCCCTTTCATTGAAAAATACCGCGGACGACCTGACCGATAAAATACACCTCGGCCCCGGAACCTCTTGATTCTTCTCTCTTCACCGTTTACCTCTCGGTTTTCGACGAATTCCGTCTTTTCTCGACATCAACAACGGATCAGAACATGAGCGAATCCGAACCTTCTTTCGATTTCTGGCAGGACCACTCCGACAATTTTCTGCGCATGGCCCTGAGCCACGACCGCATGGAACGGGTCCACTCCCCCGACGGATACGGCACGCGCACCGGAGAGTGCGGCGACACCGTGGAGTTTTTCCTGAGCCTTGAATCCGGCCGGATTCAGCATGTCGCCTTCGACATCGACGGGTGTCGCAACACCCAGGCCACAGCGAACACCGTGGCCGAACTGGCCGAAGGGAAAAGCGTGGACCAGGCCTGGCAGATCACTCCCGAACAGATCGCCAGTTTTCTCGGGACCCTGCCCGAGGACCACTTTCATTGCGCCGAACTGGCCGTAGGCGCATTCTACCTGGCCCTTTCCAGCCTGGACAAGCCTGCGGGAAGCTGACCGCGGGTGACTGAAGCCACGAAAAAAGGGAGCCGGGCGTAACGCCCGGCTCCCTTTTTTCGAAGAATGCCTTGATATCGAACAATCAGCTGCAGCAGGAGCTGCTCGAACCGCACCCTGAACACCCTCCTGCGGAAGGCTTGGGCAGAGCGGAGTCCACCGCAAACCCGAAGGTGGCGTTGAAGTCCACGGATACGGGCTGCACCTTTTCCAGCAGATCCTTCTCGATGACATAGCTCACGCCGTTGAATTCATAGCTCTGGTCGCTGTCCTTGACCTCATCCAGGCCCAGGGCCAGGGAAGGACCGCTGCACCCCTGAGCCAGATAGATCCGAATGGGCTGCGCTTCCTTGTCTTCGAAAAACTTGGCCACCTGGTCCTGTGCGGCGTCGGTTACTGTAAACATGGTGCCTCCATGAACGTTGTCTGGTTGTCTATAAGTCCCGGACCGTCTCCGGGTGCCGATGCTTTCTGCAATCAACCCGCAGGAGGAATACAAAAAGAAGAATCCGCGGACCAATACATTTTTTCCATCCGCAGTTCGGCTTTGCACGGGGACCGTGAATCGATTCCCGGCTCCCTGCCGGAAAACAAAGTAGAACCGCATCCAGAATTGTCAACCTACCCGTTTCAGTATAAGTATCTTTCATGACAAAACTCAATCAGTTACCAGCAGAACTGGGGCGGGATATCTGTTCTTCCAAACTCCTCCCTGCTCTCTCCCAGGGATTGATCATCGGAATCCTGATGGTCATTATCGAAGTCTCCTTTGCCGGAATCATCTTTTCCGGACCGATGGCGCCCTATGCCCCCCAGGCGGCAGGACTGACCATCTTCGGGGCCATGATCATGTGTCTGTGCACCGGGATGTTCAGTTCCTTCCAAGGCATTGTCAGCCTTCCCCAGGATACTCCGGTAGCGATCCTCTCTGCAACCTCCCTGACCATCGTGGCAGCCATGGGAGATGCTTCCGCAAAGGAGATGTTCACGACGATAACGGCAACGATCATGCTGTCGGCACTGATCACCGGACTCTGCTTTCTCGGTATAGGACGCTTTAAATTCGCCAACATGGTGAGGTTCCTTCCTTTTCCCGTCATAGGCGGCTTTCTGGCCGGAAGCGGGGCAATGCTTGTCAAGGGAAGCATCGGAGTAATGACCGACGTTTCTTTAAGCCTGCAGACAGCCCATATATTTCTCGCCCCGACGGTCATGACGCACTGGCTTCCCGGAGTGCTTTTCGCAGTCGTGCTGTTTCGTCTCATGCAGACCAGACCCCACCACCTCCTGCTTCCCGGAAGCCTGCTCGCCGGTCTGATACTCTTTTATACAGTCCTTTTCTTCTCGGGCACAAGTATCGGCCAGGCTCATGCCGACGGCTGGCTCCTCGGCGCCCTGCCGGAAGGCGGTCTCTGGCCCGCCTTCGTTCCGGGGGACCTGGCTCAGGTGAACCTTTCTGTTCTCCTGTCCCGATTTCCCGACATTCTCACTGTAGCCCTGTTGTCCGTAGTCGGAATGCTTCTCAACCTCAACGGCATCGAACTCGGTGTCAGACGCGACCTGGATATGAACAGAGAGCTGATGGTCGAAGGGACCGGAAACCTGCTGGCCGGACTGGGGGGCGGCTTCGCAGGCTACAACACCCTTTCCCTGAGTCTGCTCGGGCCGAAGACGGGAACCACCACCAGACTCATTCCGCTCACGGCTGCGCTGGTCTGTGGGGCCACACTTTTTCTCGGCGCCGAGGCGATGACCTTTTTCCCGAAATTTCTTCTCGGCGGTATGGTTTTTCTCGTCGGTCTTTTCTTTCTGGACGACTGGGTCTTCTCCGGTTGGAAAAAATTTTCTCCCATGGATTTCTCCATCGTTCTTCTGATCGTGGGGACCATTGTCTGGTTCGGTTTTCTTCAGGGCGTCGGACTTGGCCTTGGATTGGCCATCTTCATTTTCATTATCCGGATCAGTCGCATTCCGGTCATCGCAGGGATATATACCGGAAACGAACTTCACAGCACCAGAACGCGATCCATCCCCGACCAATCCATCCTGCGCAGACACGGCAGCAGGACCAGAATATTCACCCTCACCGGATATATTTTCTTCGGCTCGGCAGGATCGCTGGGAACGAGCGTCAGCAACTGCCTGAAGGAGAAGACCACTCCTTCCTACCTGGTTCTCGACCTGAGCGCAGTCACGGGCTTTGACGCATCAGCCGTGAACACTATCCACCGGACCGCCCAGCGGGTCCAGGCCAGCAACGCACAGCTGATCCTGGCCGGGGCACCGGGGCGACTGGCGGAACTGCTGCGCAGCAACACGGACCCCGAAGTAATGGCCGATATCCACTTCTCGGCAAACCTCGACGAAGCCCTGGAGCACTGCGAAAACGCACTCCTGGTCCGGGAGCAGACCCGCTGGAACAGCCAGAAAGAGCATGCCGAAATCTCACGCCGGGCCTTGTTCGAGGACACGGCCGAGGCTATGGAGTCCCACCTGGCAAGCCTGATGCAGTTCGAAGAACTTGCCGACAGACTCGCTCCTTTTGGAAGCATGAAGAAATATCGCGCAGGTGAAACCATCATCGAACAGGGACAGGATCCGGAAGGAATATTCCTCCTTTTATGGGGAACCGTGTCCGAATTTCTGGAAGCATCGCCCCAGAGAACCCGCATCCGCACGCTGAACCAAGGAAGCATTCTCGGGATACCGGCCGTCCTCGCCTCCTGGGCACTCCCTTCTTCCCTTGAAGCCGACCGTGATTCGACGCTTCTTTTTCTGCATCGCGACGCATATCGCACCCTGGAAAAAAGTCACCAGGAACTGGACCAGGCTCTGACCCGTCTTCTCCTGGAGCATGCCTGCAACCGGCAGGCCCCCCTGGAATCACGATTTAAAAACAGACAACACTTCAAATGAGGGCGTTTTGCATAAACAAACAAGCGGAACATGTGGAAGTGTGCTGGTCCAACTGCTGAGCATATCCATGGAAAACAAAAAAAGCCGCCCGGTTCCTCAAGGAACCGGGCGGCTTTTTTATACCGGGTCAGTCGGTGACTACCAGCGGGGAGCGCGGGGAGTCCGGGGCTTGGCCTCGTTGACCTTCATGGCCCGACCACCGAACATGGATCCGTCCAGCGCGTCGATTGCGGCCTGGGCGTCGTTATCGTCCATTTCCACGAAACCGAAGCCACGGGGGCGGCCGGTTTCACGGTCGCTGAGCAGCTTGACGCTTTCAACAGAGCCGTACTGAGCGAAAAGGTCGTTGAGTTCTTCTTCGGTGGCGGAAAAGGGCAGGTTACCGACATACAGAGACTTGGACATGAGTTCATACTCCTGAAAATAAAAATACGAAAGGTGGATACGGGATGAACGGTTCTCTGGATGCGGGACACCTATTGATTCGCCAGCCTATATTCACGGCATCAAAAACTTCTCCCGAGATCGGGAGCAAAGAGAAATGGCACGAACCTATAGTCCTGTCAACCTTTTATTCTCTAAACAACACTTCCTGCAATCTTCCCCATTGCCATTGATCGTCTGCTTTTCTAGGGTCGGGTCATGAGCAAAACCGAATACCCCGACCTGCCCCGCGTGGCTGTAGGCGCCCTGGTGATCCACGAAAACCATCTGCTCCTGGTCCGGCGCGGCAACTCCCCGGGCAGGGGAACCTGGGCCGTTCCCGGTGGAAGCATCCGCCTCGGAGAGACTCTCAGGCATGCCGTGGAGCGGGAGACCATGGAGGAGACCGGGCTGCGTATCCGCGCCGATCACCCGGTACACACCTTTGACCTGATCCAGCACGACCCCAAGGACCGAATCCGATACCACTACGTGATCGTCGATTTTATCGGCCGGTATCTTTCCGGAGAACTCCGTCCGGGCGACGACGCCCTGGAGGCCAGGTGGGTGGCAATCGAAGATCTGCACCGATACGAGGTGAACCGGATCACCCGTGAGCTTGTCGAACACGTCGTTGTCCGGAACACCCCTCCCGACCCCGGATAACCTGAAAAACGCAAAAAGCCCGCCGCACAGAGTGCGACGGGCCTTTCGTCATTGCATGATTCCACGAATCGCTAGATGCCGTTGACGGCCTGGCTCAAACGGGCAATCCTACGGCTGGCGGCACGCCAGTGAATGACCTTCTTGGAAGCAGCCTTATCCAGAATGGACGTGGCGGCCTGCAGAGCGGTGGCCGCGGTATCCGCGTCCTTCTGCTCAACGGCAATGCGGACATTTTTGACCACGTTTTTGACTCTGGTTTTCATTGCCCGATTCCGATCCCGGTTTCTCAGGCTCTGACGGTGCCTCTTCAAAGCAGACTTGTGATTAGCCAAGGTTATAACCTCCTGAATATCTCTAAAAGCTTTTTCAAAAAACAGCGCGCGCTAAAGAAGATGCTATTATTGGATAATAAAATGGTTTGTCAAGATTTTTTATACCGATTCGGGTTCCGATTTTGGGATTACGAGGATTATGCTCCCCCGAAGCAGGATTACGGGAGCACTCGCCCGGCTCCCGTAATCCCATAATCCCGGCCCCTGAGCTTTATACCTGCAGTGCCGAAAAATCCGCCAGACCGGACAGCCTGGAGACCAGAGCCTGAAGTATGTTCAACCGATTGTGCCGCAGCTCCGGATCCTCGCACATGACCATGACGTGATCGAAGAAATTGTCCACCACCGGTCGCAGCTCCCGCAGAAGGGCCAGCAGGCCGGCATAATCATCATCAAGCCACAGGGCTTCCCAGCGCGGCACCAGCTCATCGATCTCCCGGGCCAACTCCTTTTCCGGCTCCTCCTGCAGCATCCCGGTCCTGAACATCCCGTCAAGCACGCCCTCGGACCGATCACCCTGTTTGCGGATGATATTGTCCGCACGCTTGAATGTCAGCACGGCCTGCTCGAAATCGTCCTGGACACTGAACTCGGTCAGGGCGTCCAGGCGGAGTTTCAGGGCCACGATATCCGAAACCCCGGCTCCGAGAGCGGCGTCCAGCACCTTGGTATCCATTCCGTTGCCGGACCAGTATGCCTTGAGACGCCCGGCAAAAAACTCCATGAGCTTCTGAATGCTCTGCTCCGGCGCAGTCTTCCAGGCTACGTCCCCGTAGCAGGCAACAGCCTCGGCCAGCATCTCCCGCAGATCGATGCGAAAGCCGTGGTGAAGCACGATGCGGGCGATACCCAGGGCCTGTCTGCGCAGTGCATAGGGATCTGCCGCCCCCGTGGGCACCATGTTCAGTCCGAAACAGCCGACCAGGTTGTCCAGCTTATCGGCCAGAGCCAGGACCGCCCCCTCCGTACTGGCCGGTACCGGGCTGTCCTGCCCCGTGGGCAGGTACTGCTCGTACACGGCCGTGGCCACTGACTGGGATTCTCCCTTTTTCCGGGCATAAATTCCACCCATGATCCCCTGCAGGTCATCGAATTCGCCGACCATTTCCGAGACCAGATCGGCTTTGGCCAGCCGGCCGGCCCGGGTCAGGGCTTCCCTGTACTCCGGACAGATCCGACGGGCCAGAAATCCGGTCAGCCGTTCCAGGCGACGGGACTTGTCACCCATGCTCCCCAGAGGGCCGATAAAAATGACCTTCTCAAGCTTGTCCAGCCAGCTGTCCAGCGTGGCCCTGGAGTCCGCCTCCCAGAAAAAACGGGCGTCCTCGAGACGGGCCCGCAGAACCCGCTCCCATCCCGTGCGCACCAGGCCGGTCTCTTCCGGGGCCAGATTAAGGGTGGTCAGAAACCAGGGGAGCAGCTTCCCGTTCTGGTCCTCAATCCCGAAACTCTTCTGGTGGGATTCCATGCTGGTCAGGAGCACCTCCCGCGGCAATTCCAGAAACTTGTCGTCGAATCGTCCCAGAATCGGTTGCGGATACTCCACCAGATAAGCCACCTGCTTGAGAAGTCCGTCCATCCAGGCTACGGTCCCCCCTTTTTCAGCCGCCAGGGCATCGCCCCGCTCGCGGATAATCCGCTTGCGCTCACTGAAGTCCAGGACAATGCCGCCCTTGTCCCGCAGCAGATCAAAGAACGAGTCGGCGTGCGTACAGACGAAAGGCCCCGGCCCCATGACCCGGTGCCCCCGGGTCTCACGACCGGCGGTAAGCGACCCCAGGGTAAATGGAACCACCGTATCATCCAGCAGAGACACCACCCAACGCAGCGGGCGGCCAAAGGTGAACCCCTTGCCGTCCCAGTGCATCTTCTTGGGGAAAGGCATTCTGGAGATGATCTTCACACAGATGTCCGGCAGGATTTCAACTGCCGGGGCTCCGCCTACCACCTTGCGTACGGCAAGGTAGTCGCCCTTGTCGGTCTTCTTGACAAAAAGATCTTCCATGGCCACACCCTGTGTCCCGGCAAACCCCTGTCCGGCTTTGGTCGGATTGCCGTCCCCGTCAAAAGCGATCCGGGCCGGCGGTCCCATGGCCTCAATCTCCTCGCAGTCCTGCTTTTCGGCCATGCCCTGCACTGAAACAACCATACGCCGCGGCGTGGATCTGACCTCGATCCCCTGAAAGCGGATCATGGACTCGGACAGAAGCCGGGCGAATTCCGCAGCCAGATAATCGTCAAGGGCCGGAAAAAACCTGGCCGGCATCTCCTCGGTACCTATTTCCAAAATATAATGTGCCATATCGTTTCCTTTTCTCGTTCCGAAAATTACCCGTTCCGGGAGTGCAGGGGATAGCCGAGTTCTTCGCGCTGGGCCACATAGAGCCGGGCGACGGACGAGGCCAGATTACGAACCCGACCGATGTACCCGGTCCGCTCGGTAATGGAGATGGCCCCTCTGGCATCCAGAAGATTGAACAGGTGCGAGCATTTCAGACAGTAGTCATACGCGGGCCAGGGCAGACCGGCCTCGCACAGAGACAGGCACTCCTTCTCGCAGGCGTCAAAGGACTGCAGGAGCATGCCCGCGTCGCTGCAGTCAAAATTATATCTGGACTGCTCCACTTCGGCCTGATGATAGACCTGGCCGTAGGTGACCTCGTCGTTCCAGGCAAGATCGTACACGGATTCCTTTTCCTGCAGGTACATGCAGATCCGCTCCACCCCGTAGGTCAGTTCAACGCTGATGGGCTCCAGGTCGATGCCGCCAACCTGCTGAAAATAGGTAAACTGGGTCACTTCCATGCCGTTCAGCCACACTTCCCACCCCAGTCCCCAGGCGCCGAGGGTGGGGGATTCCCAGTCGTCTTCCACAAACCGAATATCGTGTTTGCGGGCATCGATGCCCAGCACGGACAGACTGTTCAGGTACAGATCCTGGATATCGGCCGGGGCGGGTTTCAAAATGACCTGAAACTGAAAATAGTGCTGCAGTCGATTCGGATTCTCGCCATACCTTCCGTCCGTGGGACGACGGGAGGATTCGGCATAGGCGGCCTTCCACGGCTCCGGGCCGAGCACACGTAAAAAAGTGGACGGGTTGAAGGTTCCTGCGCCCACTTCCATATCATAGGGATGCTGCAGCACGCACCCGTAGTCGCCCCAGTATTTCTGCAGGTTCAAAATCACGTCCTGAAAATTCATACAGATCTCCTCGTATCATCCATGGGCAAAAGCGGGATCGGCCCGCTGCTCAAAATTTCCACACGGGCAAACCACACGCCCGAACATCAACGCCTGAAAAAACGATTTCCCTCGCATACCAGATCGAGGTGACACTGCACAAAGGCGTCCACGAACCGGGAGCACCCCTCACGAATATCCCCGGACGGCGCCCAGTGTACCCAGTCATCCGGCTCGGCCAGGGCCAGCCGGGTCAAAAACGCCGAAGCTCCCGGATCCAGGGTCACGGACCAGCCCGATCCGGGACGACATCGCCGACAGTGGGCCGTTCCGTCCTGGACCTGAAAAAAAATCCGCTCCCGACCGGCCAGCGGAGTGCCGCACCCGGCACACCAGGACAGGTTCGGGGCATACCCCTGAGAAAACGTCAGCTTGGCCCGAAACAAAAGGGGAAAAAAATCCGAAATCTCTTCGGAACCGTCCACGGCGAGCAGGGTCTCCAGGAGCAGGTCATGGGCCGAGCCGATTCCCTCGGTCCCGGCATGCACCGCCTCGAAGAATCTGAGACAGTTACTGACCATGCCCAGCTTTTTCAAGTCCTTCTTAAGACCGGCAAACCGGTTGCACAGGGTCCCCTCCTCCAGACAGAGATAGTCCCCCTTGCGCCCTGTCCTGGCGTGGAACAGGACCTGGGACAGGGGATCAAGGCACCCTGCGAACCTGCGTCGACTCCGCTTTCCGCCAAAGGCAAAGCCGGTCATGACCCCTCGGGAAGGGGACATGAACCGGACCCAGCAGTCAGCCTCCCGGAACACGCCGATCTTGAGCACGATCACCTTTTCGGAAAATTCCATATCCGCCCCGCACCCGTCACCACCTTCGGGCCCCCGGACCTCCCGGTCTAGGGAATGGTCACCGTGGCCACGGCCCCGGAGTCGGCAGTGTACGGATACGGGGTGCCGTTCAGGGTGAATCTGACCCCCCCCGCATTGCCCAGACGCAAGCGGATGGATTCCTTGAACTGAAAGGACACCGTGCTTCCCTTTTTCAGCAGCAGATCCTTTTTGCCGTCTTCATCGGGTTCGGCCCTGATCCAGCAGTCAGCCACGGCCCTGATCTCAAGGGTCTGCTCCTGCTCGACCGCTGCAGCCGCAGGTTCCGGTGCCGGAGCCGGGCTCGGAGTCGGTTCGGAAACGGCCGGGGCAGGCGCAACCGGTGCAGGCTGTTCCTTCGGGGCAGGCGACGCGGAAACCGGTTCAGGTTCATTGGCGGTATCGGAATCCACCTGCTTTGCCGGTCCATCCGAAGATTCGACCGGGGCAGTCTCCCGGACCTTCTCCTGCGCCTTGATCGGATCCGAACCGGGACGGACATCGGCCTGTTCGCGCTCCCCGGTCGTGCCGGCCGGCTCGCCGGGCTGCATGGCCGACGGGGCAGAGGCGACAGGTTCGCTGACTGCCGGCTGCTCATCCTCGCCGGAAAACATGGAGGCCACCGGCTCCCAGAAGGTGATCACGGCCCAGAATCCGGCTCCGGCCAGCGCGACAACCACTGCACCGATCACGAGCCCGGCCATGTTCCGTTCGGAACTCTCGGAGGCGGGCAGGGCTGCATCGATCTCCTGTTCCACCTCCTGCGGTTCCCGCAGCTCCGGGTGATACTCCGCAAACTGTCGGGCCAGGGTATCCTGATCCAGTCCCAGCAGTTTGGCGTAGTTGCGTATGAGCCCCTTGGTGTAGACCGGGTGCGGCAGATCCTCCTCCCGTCCCTCTTCCAGGCCTGTCAACACCCGCTTGCTGATCTTGGTCCGATCCATGACGTCGTCAAGGGAGAGCCCCTGACGAATCCGTTCGTCCTTGAACAAATTTCCCAGTTCTTTCAATTCCATATCGTTCGATCCCCGTCTGCCTGCCCGCGCCGTGTTCCGGGTGGAGCCGGCCTAAAGCCGGACGTCCACCACGGCCTTGGACCGCAGATCTTTCATGTATTCCTTGAACCGCTCTTCGAGCCGGGGCCGGTACAACAGCTCCCGAATCTCATCCCGGACCTCGTCCAGAGCGCTGCTGCCCCGGGAGACACTGCCGTCACGTTTGAGCAGAACCCACTTCCCGTTCAGAGCAAAGGGAGTGCTTATCTCCCTGTCCTGAACCCCGTCGAGGGCCGTTTTCCACTCCGGAGCCAGATCCTTCCAGGCCACCTCGCCAAGCTCCCCCCCGTCCGAGGCATACGGTCCCACGGAGTATTCCCGGGCAGCCGCGGCGAATTCGAGGTCCCCCGAAGAGATCCGGGAGTGGAGCGTGTCCGCCTGCTGTCTGGAGTCAACCATCAGAAAACTGAGCCGGACCTTTTTGTCCCGACTGAACTCCTCGCGGTGAGATTCGTAGTACTTTTCAACCTCCTCGTCGGTCACGACAACCTTGCGCCGGACCATAAACCCGATAATGCGGTGCTTGAGAATGTCCTCCCGCACCTTGCGGGCATACATTTCCCGGGTCATTCCTTCAAGAAGAAGCTGGTCCTTGAACTGGTCCCTGGTCATCCCGTTCTGCTGCCTGACCTGCTTGAGCTGGTTTTCAACCTCGACATCAGAAACCTCGACCCCGAGACGGGCCGCCTCCTGACTGATAAGGATGTCATCCACCATGGCATCCAGAACCTGCCTGCGCATTTTTTGCACAGCCCGGCGGCGTTCGGACTCACCCATGGTTTTTCCTTCGAAACGGGCCAGCAACGGTTCAAGTCGCTGATTGAGATCAAACAGGGTGATGATCTCGCCGTTGGCCACGGCCACGACCCGATCGACCACGGTCTCCGCCCCGGCTCCGACGGCCAGTGCAAACACAAGCAACACGGCAATGACAAATCGCTTGAACAAGGTTCTTCCTCCAGGCTAAAATTAGGAAATATGTGCAACCAATCAGGTCAAATGCGAGGAAACCCGGCAGGCTGAGGCTCAAACCGGAAACAAGACCCCGGTCAACGCCGAAAGCCTCGAATGTGCGCCCCCAAGACATGAACAGGTCTTGTACAGGTCAACCCCCGTTAGCACAAGAGTCAAACCGGGCCTTCCCGAAGTCAGGACGCGGCCGTTGCAAAATCTCCCTTTTCAAGCTCTTCGGTCACCTTCCGGAGCCCCTGCCTGAGCCCCTGATCGCCATCCAGGCGCAACTCGAGCCGGGACGGCGGCAACAGTCCGGCCCACTCGGTGTTGGCAGCCACCCATTGCACCAGCCGGGCGGGATCGATCCTCTCCGATCCGTCCGGCCAGGTAAGCACCACCCGATTCGGCAGCAGGTCGGCCCGCGATACCCCGTACCGGCGCAGCACCTGCTTGAGGACCAGGACTTCGAAAAAGACCTGCAACTCTTCAGGGATCGGCCCGAACCGGTCCTCGATTTCCCCAAGCAGATCCCGGAGCCCTTCCCGATCGGAACACGATGACAGGGCCTTGTAGTACCTGAGCCGATCCGAGGCCTCGAGCATATACCCTTCGGGAATGTTTGCGGCAAAGGTAATGTTCAGTTCCGGCTCCACCCGTTTTTCCAGGGGCTGGCCCCGCAGGGAGCGAACCTCCTCGTCGAGCATCTCGAGAAAAAGCTCCAGCCCGACCTTGCCGATCTGACCGGACTGGGATTCGCCCAGGATGTTCCCGGCCCCGCGCAGCCGCAGATCCTCCATGGCCACCTGAAAGCCGGCTCCGAGATAATCCATATCCAGAATGATACGCATCCGTTTGCGGGCCACCTCTTCCAGACGGGACACGTCCGGGACAAGGAAACAGGCATAGGCCTGATCTGCGGATCTGCCCACTCTGCCCCGAAGCTGATACAGCTGTCCCAGACCGAACATCTGGGCCTGATCCACGATCAGCGTGTTGGCCTTTGGAAAATCCAGACCGGATTCGACAATGGAGGTGCAGACCAGGATATCCAGCTCCCCGTGCCAGAAGGAGTGCATGGTCTCTTCCAGTTCCCGGGCGGCCATCCTGCCGTGCCCCAGACCGATGCGGGCCTCGGGCACCAGCCCGGCCACAAAATCCCGGACCTGTTCCAGCCCCTGGACCCTGTTGTAAACCCAGAAGACCTGCCCCCCCCTATCAAGCTCCCGCTTCAAAATGGAGCGCAGCACCTGCGGGTCCCGCTCCATAAGCGAGGTCTGGACCGGCTTGCGGTCCACCGGGGCGGTCTCGATAACGCTCAGACCGCGAATCCCGGACAGGGAGAGCTGCAGGGTGCGCGGGATGGGGGTGGCCGTGAGGGTCAGCACGTCGATGTCCTTGCGCATCCGCTTCAGCTGTTCTTTGTGTTTGACCCCGAACCGCTGCTCCTCGTCCAGGATGAGCAGGGCCAGATTGGGCATGTGTACATCCGCGGAAAGCAGCCGATGGGTTCCGATCAGGATGTCCACCTCCCCCCTGGCCGTGGCCTCCAGCAGCAGTTTCTGGGTCTTGCGGGGTACGAACCGGCTCAGCAGCCCGACCCGCACGGAAAACTCTTCTTCCATACGTCGCCGGAAGTTACGGTAGTGCTGCTCGGCCAGAACCGTGGTCGGACAGAGCAGGGCCACCTGGCGCCCGTCGAGCACGGCCCTGAAGGCGGCCCGCATGGCCACCTCGGTCTTGCCGAACCCCACGTCCCCGCACACCAGTCGGTCCATGGGTTCGGATTGTTCCATATCCTTAAGCACCTCCCGGATCGCCTTGTCCTGATCCGGGGTCTCCTCGAACCCGAATCCCGCCTCAAACTCCCAGTAATCCCGGGGGATCGGCTTGTAGGAAAACCGCTTGGCCACCTTGCGATAGGCATACATGGCCACCAGGTCCTGGGCGATCTTTTCGATGGCTTTGCGCACCCGGCTTCTGGTTTTCTGCCACCCGGCTCCGCCCAGCCGGTCCAGAGCCGGTGCCCCGCCCTCGGGTCCGTTGTACCGCTGTACCAGACCGAGCCGGTCCACAGGGAGATACAGCTTGTCGTCCCGGGCAAAAAGCAGCAGCAGATAGTCATTGGCAACATCCCCGACCTTGAGCCGGTGCAGCCCCCCGAAACGGCACAGGCCGTGATCCCGGTGCACGAGCAGGTCGTCCGGGGCCAGATCGTCGAACCGTTTCAGACCGACAAATTTCCGATCCGCATCCCGGACAGCGCCGACCTTTGCCGCTTTGGGCTGAAGCACGTTTTCGGGCAGAATCAGGACCCCGGCCCACTGCAGATCCATGCCCCGGTTCAGTGGGGCCACCAGGGCGAACACGCCCCGCTGGTTCGGGTCATAGGTCTGAAAAAATTCGTGCTGTTCCTGCTCGGCGATCTTCAAAAACTTGCGCCTGGACTGGTCGGAGTGAAAACAGAGCAGAACCTGATGCCGGGTTCTGCGCCACTCCTTCAGCTCCTGCATCAGGGCCCGCCACGGCTTGTTCCGTTTTTCCGGCTCCCAGAACAGGTCCTCGAATCCCTCGATGGACTTCTCGCTCAGCGGCACGCCGTCCCGGTCCTGACCGATAACCAGGTTCTCAAACAGGATCTGCTCTGCCTCCGCCCAGGTTTCCCGGGCATCGCCCATGGTCTGGATGACCCCCTGCCGGGGCCAGCCCGGGCAGTGCTCCTGAAAATACCCTTTCCAGCCCCATTCGACCTCCTCCATCCTGGGCCGAAGATCATTGGCATCCACCATCAGGTACAGGGTATCCTCGGGCAGCCACTCCCCGATCCCCCGGGCATCTTCGTAAAACAGCCCGGGAGGGATCAAAGCGCCCGCACGCAGTTTCTGCTGCAGCGAGGCCCGGGCCGATTCCGAAAGTTCCCCGGTCCGGCTCAGACCGGCCCAGAGCTTCTCGGCCTGATCCGTATAGGGAGCTTTCCCAAGGGACGGGGAGACCGGGACTATGACTGCCTGGTCCAGATTTTCTATGGACCGCTGGGAAAGGGGTTCGAACAACCGTACGCCCTCAACGGTGTCCCCGAAAAACTCGATACGCAGGGGATGGCGGTATCCGGGGCAGCAGATGTCCAGAATATCGCCGCGCAGGGCCATCTCCCCGACCCTGCCGACCATGGACACCCGATCGTATCCCCAGGCCGTAAGGCGATCCAGGACCGTCTCCGGAGCCAGTTCCTCTCCGGGAATAAGATAAAAGTGCTCCTCCTGCACCACCCTGCGTGACGGCCACTTGGAAAACAGATTGCCCACCGGCAGCAGAATGCCGCGGCCCCGGACCGGTTCGGTCAATGAAAACAGGGCCGCCCAGCGGGCTGCCCACGCCTTTGCATCCTCGCTTCCCGGAGGAAAGGCGGGAAAAGAAATCCAGGATCGCTCCCAGAACGGTTTGCCCCGGTCCCCGGGCGTGAGCAGATCAGCCAGGGCCGCGTACAGGTTGTGGTCCGTTCCGCTCGGCAGAAGCAGAACCACGGTCCGGCCCCGGGCCACATGGTCCCGGGCCAGGGCGACCTGGGTTGCCGGACCACTGCGGTACACCCGCGGGTTGTTCGTCCCGTCGGGAAGCATTCTCTTGATCGTATGGGCGATGGAAGGTGTCATTTTTTATCGTATAGATGCTGAAGGGGTGACATTGAACGGAGGAACCACCATTTGGGTTGCGTATGGGGTTCATTTAGGCCATACTGGCTCCACTTCGCCGCAATGCGGCGTTTTCAGCAAGGAGGCAATACAACACATGGGTTACTTTTTTCCCCAGTCGGAAGTCGTTCCCCTTGAAGAACACGTCAAGATCCTCGAAACCGCGGAACTTCTTGATTTCTGGGAACAAAGCCAATTTCTCGAAAAATATCTCGACAGCGAAGAGGTCGCACCGACCTCCCCGGCCGTAGTCCAATATGAACGGGTCATCATCCGGGAGCTCCAATTCAGGAGCAACATGCAGGAGATGGAAGAGCCGTCGCCCGCAAAACCATAAGAAAAGCCCCGAACTTCGGGGCTTTTCTTTTTTTCCGGCCGCGGGTCCGGCTGGTCGTTACCCAACCTCCGGGTCCGGACGGCCGATACAGAAGTACGCAAATCCTTCAGCCGCCAGCATGTGCGGCGAATACAGGTTCCGGCCATCGAACAGAACCGGGGCGGTCAGGTCCCGCTTGATCCGGGAAAAATCCGGATTGCGGAACTGATTCCACTCGGTGACCACGGCCAGGGCCTGAGCCCCGTTTAGCGCTGCATACTGCTCGTCAACGATCTCCACCAGATCATTATCCGCCAGCTCCTTCCGACCGTTCTCGCCCGCCACCGGATCAAACACCCGGATACGCATCCCGGCATCCGTCAACTCACGGATCATGCGCAGGGACGGGGCTTCCCGCATGTCGTCGGTGTTGGCCTTGAAGGCCAGCCCCCACAGCGCCAGCACCTTTCCCTGCACTCCGCCCTGCGGCTCAAAATACCTCCCGACCTTGCGGGCCAGCACCGATTTCTGCCGGTCATTGACCTCGTCCACGGACTCCAGCAACTGCGGCGCATACCCGATTCCCCGGGCCGTTCCGATGAGTGCCTTGACATCCTTGGGAAAACAGGACCCACCGTAACCGACCCCGGGATAGATGAACTGGTGCCCGATGCGGTGGTCCGAGCCGATGCCGAGACGCACGTCGCGCACGTCCGCGCCGACCTGCTCGCAGATGTTGGCCACCTCGTTGATAAACGAGATCTTGGTGGCCAGCATACAGTTGGCGGCATACTTGGTCATCTCGGCGCTGCGCACACCCATGACGATCATCTTTTCCCGGCTGCGGGCAAAAGGGGCGTACAAGGCCTTCATGAGTTCGGCGGTGCGCACATTCTCCGTGCCCACAATGACCCGGTCCGGCTTCATGAAGTCGCTGACCGCGTCCCCTTCCTTGAGAAACTCGGGGTTGGAAACCACATCGTACTCGATGTTGGCGCCGCGCGCGTCCAGCTCTTCCCGGATCAGGGCCCGGACCGTATCGGCCGTGCCCACGGGCACCGTGGATTTGTCCACGAAGATGATGTAGTCGTT
This sequence comes from Desulfomicrobiaceae bacterium, assembly GCA_041685265.1. Lineage (GTDB taxonomy): Bacteria > Desulfobacterota > Desulfovibrionia > Desulfovibrionales > Desulfomicrobiaceae > JAWLGC01. The sequence continues at coordinate 77,018 of JAWLGC010000001.1, forward strand.
GATGGACTGCCCGACCTGCCTGGCCACCTGGTGCACATAGGACAGATCGCAGCTGCCGTCTTCCTGCGGCGGCGTGCCCACGCAACAGAACACGAACAGGGCGTCCTCGAGCCCCTCGGCCAGATCCGTGGTGAACCTGAGCCTCCCTTCGGCATGGTTACGCGTGACCATTTCCTCCAGGCCGGGCTCGTAGATGTGCACCTCGCCCTGTCTGAGCTTTTCCACCACCGCGGGATTGATGTCCACGCACCGGACCTGGTTCCCCATCTCGGCGAAACAGGCCGCTGAAACCAGACCCACATAGCCGGTTCCGACAATACAGATATTCATATGGTTATCCTTGCTTACTGACTGATCACAATTTGAATCCGGGTTCCCCTCACCTTTATTCACGAATGCGCAGCATCGATTACAGGATTTCCCGGTTCAGTCAATATCATGAGTATGCCACCCACCGCTGCCGGAGTGCACGTTCTGGATGGGGAGATTGGGCTGGTGGACCTCGACGATCTCCCCGGTACTGGTCTGGACAAAGACCCTGGCCCCCTCTTCGCTGCCCAGATGCAGGGTGGGAGAAATGGTCAGACCGCGCCCCAGAGCCCTGCGGTACGCGACCGGGACATCCATATCTTCATCATCACCAAAAACATTCTCTTTCCAGGCCGTGCCCGTGGCGTAATACAGGGAATAGAGGTAGCTGTACCCTTCCCCTTCGCACGGATCAGGATTGGGAACATACGTCGTATGGTTGACCAGTCCCCCGAGCAGAGTCGGCTTGCCCAGAACCCGCTCCCCGGACATATTCAGTTCCCGGAACCAGCCGTTCATGCTCGACGTCCCGGCAATGTACCGCTCCAACCCGTTGAGAGAAGTAATGTCCTCTCCGCCCACCTCGGGCAGACAGGAGTCGCCTCCCCCGATACACTGCAGCGTACCACCGGGCAGGACCTCGACATCACTGGCCAGAAACCAGGAATTGCCCGGATTCGTGGGATTGAAGGACAGGTTGTTAAAATTGTAGGCGTTGGTCGTTGTTTTTTTCGGCTCCTTCACTCCCCAGAAATACTGCATGGAGTTATCCAGTCTGTCCTCAATGGACCAGAATTTGCCGGACCCGAAGTAGACCCAGACCTGATCCTTTTTCCATCCTACATTCGGGGCCCCGGTAATGGGACGATCGGCAGTGAGCATCTTCATAATTTTCCAATTCGCAGAATCCTTGGAAGTCGTTGCGTCATAGGTGCCGTCATTATTCTTGACCTCGATGCTCAAGCGGTACATGCCGCCCTTCCAGTCCACCGGTCCGGCTTCGACGGTCCCGAAATAAAGGATATCGGAAAGAAAATCGAAGTTGTAGTCCACGGCCACAAAATCCGTACCGATGGCCCCTTTGGCGCTGTTGGAATCGGTCAGCACCCCGCACTGGGTGGCCGAAGGAGTTTCATTGGGAATACGAAAGGAAAAAGTCGAACTCGCCTTGTTGTCACTCCCGACCAGAAGGTCCAGCGGGACAGGCACGATGCGCATCAACTCATCGGTGCTGCCGATATCGCCGTCCTTGTCGTCGGACCCGGTCCCGAACACAATATACCATTTGGTGCTGCCGTCATTCTGGTCATAAAAAGGGACAACGGATGGAACGCTGACCGTATACCCAATCTCGAGGATGTCGTTTTTCTTGTCATTGGCGGCCGCTCCTTCTGTTGAATCAAAGGTGATCTCCCCGAGAAGCACCGGAGGATCTTCAGGGTTGGTGATGTCCAGAATGAAGTAGGAAGAGCCGAACTCCCGTCCGGAAACAGTGTCGATGCAGTTCCCGTCCGAGGTGGTCGGACACCCGCCAAAACGCATCCCACCGACAAGAATGGTCCCCCACCCGTTGGGGTGGTCGGTATCATCGTTAAAAATCCTGACATCGAAGATCCGCGGTTTGAGATCCACGTAATACTGATGGTTGTACCCTTCGCTGGTCAGGCAGGCCAGGGACCTGAGCAGATTGTACGGCACATAGGCCCACAGTTCCGCTCCCAGATCATGACCGGAAGTATCACTGTATTCACCTGACTCAGGTGCGTAACTGGTGTAGAACTTCTTGTCCGAGGTGGAAAAGAATCCGCTGTTCACAGCGTGCAGCATGCCATCGTTGGCCCCAAAATAGACCATGGTCCGCCGCGTGCGATATTTCTTGTAAAACGCGGTATAGCTCGTGTCCCCCCAGATCAGATCGTAATTCTCCGAAGGCGGCCCGACCACGGCAGGGGAGGAGTTGATGACGTCTCCCAGCCGCCAGGTGACTTCCTTGTCCTCGGTACCCTCCTTATCCGTATCCACCCAGATCCTGCGGCTGCGCATACCGGGCTGATCGATCCCGCGAATCCAGTCGACCACATCGTCGCTGCACCAGGTCTCGTTGATGCTGGAGGCAGTGAAGTGACGAATCTCCCCGGAGTCGTTAATGATTCCGTCCTTATTTTCATCAAACCAGGTAAATATGTACCTCCCGAAATCAGAGGAGTCATAAACCCGATTCTGTTCCAATGAAATATCAGACAACGAATTAAGCCACTCCGCCGCGGACCAAAGATACGCAACCTGATCAAACGCCTTAAGGGTTCCGCCCTCGGGGCAGGTTCCGTTGACCATGTCCGCTCCGCTGCATGCCTGCACCTTTCCCGCGGTCTCGTTGTAAAACAGCGTCACCCGGTTGTCTTCGGAATCAATCTTCCCGTTGCCGTTGTTATCTTCAAAGGAGCGTCCGTCATCGCTGAGCAGAATCCCGTGCACATCCCCGATCCAGGTCACCTCCTGTTCGTGATTGTCATTAAATGACGGCCAGAATACCGACTGAAAAAGGGCCCCTGCGCCACTGCGGGACGAGGAGATCAGAGAGGCCGAGGCACCGGAAGAGACCCGGTTCAGGATGGTACTGAAAGCCCTCCCCAGTTGCTCCTCCATATCCAGGGCATTGGTAACCCTAAAATAGGAGTCCGGCACACCGTCGCCATCCACATCCCACTCAGAGTCCTGGTCCGGTATGTTGTTGCCGTTGGTGTCGGCAAATCCACCCCATTTGGCCGCATACCAGAGCGGGTCCTTGAGTGTGTCGGCGGCTGTCCCGGATCCGGGAGAAAAAGTTCGAGTGGAAACGAGCGGCAACGCCTCACCGTCTTCCCAATTTCTGTCAAATTCCCCGGAATTGGGCCCGACGCCGGGCGGGGTGTCCAGAAAATAGTCCGGATCGGAGGCCGAATCGGTATCCCAGTCCCGAACAACCAGATAGGTCCCGTCGTTCGTAGTGCCGGAAATGATGTACCCCATATGCTGGACAATGCTTCCTGCAGCATATTCCGAAGTGACCGTCACTTCAACCCGGGTACCGTTGGCGGCATCGGAGACGCTGTTTCCGGAGGCGTCCTGGACCTGATATTCAAAAATGGCGATGGCATCCATGTCGTGGTCGTTGCCCTGCTCCACGTCTTCGAAGTTGACCCGGAACCGACCATGGGTCGGGGAGAGCTCGGTCACGTAAAAGTCCACGATGGTGTTGGTGGGCTGGAAATCGCCGCGGGCCGCGGAGATGGAATTTTCTCCCACCGACTTGCCAAAGGGCACCAGGGTCACGGTATCATCGCCCACGGAGATATCGATGCTCGGCAGGGGCGAAGCCAGGGCCACGGCCATGGTGTCAGCCTTCTGCGCCCCCTCGATCTGGCTCAGGTCGTTGGTCCGGCCGTAATAGCTGACCGCCGCTGAATAATACCCGCCTTCCTTTGTCGGTTCCTCGGGACAAAGCCCACGAATTTCTCCCAGTGTGCCATTGACCTCCTTGGGGACACAGGAGGAGTCATCCACGGAACCGCTCTCGCCTATGAAATACTGTCCGGAAATCCCCTCTCCCGCGCCGATGGTGTTGGCCAGGGTCGTTACATTCATGTCCCCCAGGGAAGAAGATACGCTCGAACCGTAAAAGGCCCCGGGGAGTTGGTCCGTATCATACGATGGGTTGATGTCGCTGATAACCACCATATACGGCTTGGCGCAGTACGGAGAGGCGTCAAAAGGATCGGTCCAGGAAGGAGCCGGAAGCCCCAGGGTGTTGTCCAGAGCCGTGTCGGTGTAGGTATATTCGGATGTCGGATTCGACGCTCCGGAAAAATACCGAAGCGACTCGTACATCATTTCGCCCACGGGATTACCCCAGTCCCGACAGCTCCCCTCGGAAAAGGGGCCGGAGGTGATCAGACCGCAGTCATCGTACGCATCGCTGGAAAAATTATACTGGGCCACCCGCAGAGCATCGATGGTCTTCACGATTCCGGTCACCGAAGTGAACTGCCCGCTCTGCAGATCAACCTCGTCGGCAAAGGAGGAGATGTTCTTACGCACCACACCGCCGGACTTATTCTTCTGATAGGATCCGGTCAGCAGGCCGAAGAGCATCTTTCCGGACTCCCCGAACTTCTGCAGAATCCCCACCGGCTTGTAGCTGCCGTCAGGGTACAATTTACAGTTGTCCTCGGGCATAAGGGGGTCGCAGACCTCCACCGAGACCTCATAGTCAGTAATGGTGGAGGCCGGCGTATTTACCGAGTACACTGCCTGGGTCAGATCAGAAAAAGCGGTCATCGGAACCACCTGCCAGTTGTCTCCACTGTCCGGCCCGCTCCACCAGAGCTGGTAGGAGTCGGACCCATCCTTCTCCTGGTGCCTGAACTCCAGCAGATGTGCTCCGGCCGTAAGATCGATGTCCACCTGTCGATCCTGCTTGGCCAGAATCGTGGTGATGTCGGACTCTTCGCCATGCCCGCCGTACCAGCCGGCAACGACCTGGCCATCGACCAGAACGTCGACGGCGTCATCTCCATTGACGGCAAACGAGTAGGTTCCGTTCTGGGAAATATTCAGAAAACCGGAAAAGATCGTCAGATAGTAGCTGTCATCACCGAAGGGATTGCCGCTTCCGTCGATCTGGGTGGCGTTCTGCTCTCCCTGCCGGTGCGTATCGTTGGCATACAGAAGCACCATGTTCTCGAATTCATCGCTGTTGTCCGGATACGTATTGTATCTTGTGTCACTGTACTCACAGCACTTGCACCCGTTCTCAGTGGAAGCACACGCCACCGGGCTTTCCTGCGAGACCCATTCCCATATTCTATGCGCGTTGTCCGGCAGCACTCGCAACAGCGGAGGGCCGCTGTCTGAAGTCGAGGTGCAGGCAAACAGATGCCGCCCTGAGGGAAGATCAAGGGGAGAATACTCCCGAATATCATAGCCGTCATGCTCGATACTCAGATATTCCTTTCCCCAGCTGTGCCCGTCCTGGGGGATAAAGGACCGCTCCAGGACCGTGGCATTGACCTCGTCCACACTGCGCATACCTCCGTAAAGCACTTTCCGCATGGCATCCATTCGGGACATGGTCAGGTAGTTCAAAAAATCTCCGCTCCACTCCTCTTCTTCGGTGCACTTTTTATCGGCGGTCTCCCTGTAGGGTTCAAAGCGACTGGTACCGGAGTTGTATTTATAAGTCTTATAGCTGTCGAAGTATCCGTAATAATCGATCTCCAGAGGTTTATACCCCACATCAAGTTCCCCGTCGCCATTCAGGTCCGAGGCATCATTGTACGCTTCATAATACAGCTTGTGATCCCTGCCCATGACCAGCATGACCAGTGGAGAGGATCCCTCGGCCAGAAACGGAGGAATCATGGGCGTGGAGGCACAGAACTGGGCGTGCCCTTCTGATCTGGCTGCAAGAACGGTCGCCAGAAGCAGGAAAACGGTCACAACGGACCTGAAACTCTTGTACATAAATCCTCTCCCCGGATTGCTCATTTCACCCGCACAAGGCGATAAATACGGTGTCCCTCGATCAGCATGCGGACCGAATTCCCTGGAAAAAGCCTTCCCGGTGCCATTCTTCGAGACTGAAACTCTCCGTTCCCGACCTCGAACTGCCGTTCGACCCGGGCCCGGGGCATAAATGTGAACACGATCCCGTTGACCTCGATCTTTCCGTCATTCACTGCAACTGAAGAGGTGACTTCCCCCGAATACCAGAAACGGGCCTCGGCCTGATCAGGGCAACAGCATAGCAGTATGGCGATCAGAACCGCCATGAAAAAAAAATACCGGATCAAAGCATCATCCTGGTGTTTACCGTGCGACATGGGAATAGACCTCCGACATTCTGAACCGCCCGTTGCCGGTCGTGCTGTTTCCGGTGGATGTCAGATGGTAGAAGAACTGCCGGCTGACCCCGGACCCGGCGCCCATGCCGAATCCTTCATACCCGGCGGCAATGATTATGGAGTTACCGTCGCCGGTCTCAGCCCCCATGAATCTGACATCCACTGTCGTCAGTTCCTGACCATTTTTAGAAAAGCTTACGCTTCCATCATCAAGCATCAATGATGTGCCGTCATTGACGACAGTATACGTATCCCCGGCTATTGTTTCGGAAAATGCCGTTCCATTATCCTCTCCGCGCAGATCCATGGCCATCGTCACTAAATCTTCAGTCACCTCCAGACCGGTTTCGGCCCAGTTGAAGGCGCTGTTTTGCAGACGCAGATTTCGAGTAATGGTCAAGTCCAGAAACACATCCCGACTCAAGCCGGCAATGACGACTCCAAGAACCGCAAGCACCATCATCGCAAGGACCAATACACTCCCCTGATCACCCTTCAGGCTGTTTCTCAGATGCTTCATCTTCCTGTCACCACTTTTTCACAGGAAATGGTACCATTTCCCCACTTCCCCCAGTTGACCGTCGTCACAATTTTCCAGGTAGCGGTGCCCTTCGAAAAAATATCGCCCCCCACCACGGCCCAGAGAACATTATAATCCTGCCCCCCCAGATTCACGACTTCGGTCCCGTTGACATCAGCATGGTCCGATCCCCACGAAAGAGCCTGATTTGTGAGTTCCTCCAACTGGGATTGTCCGAGAATGGCCGCTTGACTGATGATTTCGCTACGGGACCTATTACGGATATTATTGCTCTGGCTCATGACCCAGGCAACAACTCCGACTGAAAGAATAACCATAGCCACCAAAACTTCGACCAGAGTAAATCCATTTTGACGATGCATCACTGTGCTCCTCCCCGCACCTTGACCACTGCCCGTGAAAGAATTCGGTGGTAGTGGTCGTTAAACGGACCAACAGTGCCGTCACCCATATCATACGTTTTAGTATCGATATATTTTGGATCTTCTTTTTCAGATCGCATCAACAAAAAAATCTCGACAACATCTTCATCCGATCCGATTCGAAGCTGAAGATTCTGTACATTTCTTGCTACCTGCCAGATACCTTTGTCGTTATAAGAGTAATTTTTCAGATACAGGTAAGGAATTCCGGTATCGGGATCGTCCGCAACCATGACTTTGATTGGTGAAACAAGATATATCTTTGAAATGAGTTCACGCTGAGTCCTTAAAAAATTCATATCTTCAACATCAAAGGTAAATATATATTGTTTTGTGCCCGAGGCAGAGGCCACTCCTGTAAGCTCATAAAAATTATCGGAACGTGTGCTCGGAAAAAAACAGAAATAATTCTTAAACGCCCCCCCACTTCCGTCAATCGTCATCTCTGTATACTCTTTTCCGTTGATATCTCGATTTCGATTCACAGGAACAGCATCAGAATCCTCTGAAACCAATGTAGAATTAACATCACCTATAGCCCGCCATCCGAATGTGACCACAACAGAATCTGAGCCCCCGCCAGACGCATCTTCATCGATAAAGTCTTTAAATACCGAATCGATGCTGACCCCCATTTCTCCCTGCGGTTCATCTCCGGTCATGAAATCTCCCCCGGAAAAACTACTTTGAGCTCCAAACCCGGCATTAGAAAACACAAACGATAATCGGTCAATGGCACTTCGTGCATTCATCTGCATCTCAATAATTTCCGACTCATGAATGGAACGCATCCTTTCCTGTCCAAAAATGGAATACAGGGCTGTACCTATAAGAGACACGATGGCCATGGTCATCAACATTTCCACAAGGGTAAATCCTTTACGATTAGTCATTATTTTTTCCGTGTATCTCAACCCTTCCAATCGCATTCACACTGACCTTGTAAAACTCACTGCCTCTGTACACCTTGAAATAACCATTTGTTGCCGTCCCTAAGGGAGTGAATGTCAATGCCGTTCCAAGAGTGTTGCCGCTTACAAGCAGATCATCATCCACTTGAACTCTAAAAACTTCAGTTCCCGCAGAGCCATCGACAATCACATTCGCAAAATATTCTTTCCCGGCCTCTGTTGACTTGGGAGCGTCAACTCTGACCGGCAGATTCCGTTTGACTGCCTCGCTTTTGGCCAACATAAGATCACTACGAAGATTCAGGGCAGCAGCCTTCAGCTTCGAAGCCCCCGGATCCAGGTTTACCAATCCCACCGCCGTCATAATCCCGATAATCGCGATCACCACCAGAAGTTCCACCAGGGTCACCCCTGCCGTGCGGCGGGGTGGGGCTTCGCTCGTGGGGGAAAAAATTCCGTTGACGTCTTTCTTTGTGATACTTTTCTCAACCATTGACTTTTCCTGAGAAACTTAGAACGGATACTTGAATTTTTGTCACCGGCACACGGCACTCCGGGCGGCCCGGCCGGGCCATGTCTTACATGTTTTAATGATCGCGCCATATCGTATGACACATTCTGAAAACTATCCTGTTCGTCGGTCAAAAGGCAAGCCCCGGAAAACGGAAAACAGCAACATGAAAAAAATCTTACATTCCGGAACGCTACAGAAAAAAAATTCCTGCAGTGGACCCCGCTGGCGAGGGCGGTTATGATCGTCGGACTGGGACTGGACGTGGTGGAGCTGGATCGCATATCCAGAGCCCTGGACCGGTACGGGGATCGTTTTCTTGACAGAGTACTGACCGAAGCGGAACGGTCTGCGCTTCCCAAAAACCGGGTTCCCTACGTAAGCGCCCGGTTTGCAGCCAAGGAAGCCGGGGTCAAGGCCCTGGGGACCGGGTTTCGTCACGGCATCACCCTGCACGATCTGGAGGTTTTCTCCCTTGACAGCGGCAAGCCGTGCCTGCGACTTATGAATTTTGCGTTAGAACACAGCCTCGGGCTGGGAGTCACGGATATTCACCTCAGCATCACCCATGGCAGAGATATCGCGTCAGCGGTGGTGGTTCTTGAAAACCGATCGTAGGAGAATGTATGTTTTCACCCTTACCGACTCCGGAAGAAATGTCCGGGTGGGACAGGCGGTGTGTTGATGAATTCGGCCTTTCCGGCAGAATTCTCATGGAAAACGCCAGTCGGGAAGCGCTGGGAGTGCTCAAAGAACATTTCGGATCGCTGCGCGGGCGATGCGGGGTCGTGGTGGCCGGGGCCGGCAACAACGGCGGAGACGGCTTCGCCCTGGCCCGGCATCTGTGGAATCTCGGAGCCAAGATCATCGTCCTGCACACCAAACCGCGCAACGTATACACCGGGGACACGGCCTACCATCTGGAACTGGCCGAGCGCATGGATATTCCCTGCTTTTATCTTCCGGAATACGAAGCCGACTTCCTGAACAAGCTCGATTTTATCGTGGACGGTCTGCTGGGAACCGGGTTCAAAGGACAGCTGCGCCCCGAATTCCAGACCTGGATCAAGCGGATCAACAAACTGGGCAAAAACGGTTTCGTGCTCTCCCTGGACATCCCCTCGGGCATCAACGGAGAAACCGGGGAGCCGAGTCCCATCGCGGTCCGGGCCGACGCCACGGTCACCTTTGAGGAGGCCAAGCTCGGGTTGTTCCTCCCTCCGGCCAGCGATTTCATCGGCAGGCTGACCGTGGTCAAAATCGGTGTCCCTGCGTTCATCAAACACGACGCCCCTTCATCGCACATGGCCCTGACCGGCAATCTGGTCTCCCTCATCGACGAGCCCACAGCCACCATGCACAAGGGGGAAGCCGGACACCTGCTCATTCTGGGAGGATCTCCGGGACTGACGGGCGCCCCGTTTCTGGCCGGACTGGCCGGGCTCAGAACCGGCAGCGGCCTGGTGACCATCGGCTGCCCCAAAGGGCTGGCCCAGGAGGTCAAGGCGGGCTGCCCGGACATCATGACCCTGCCCCTGGGCGAGGGGGAACTCTGGGACGAGACCTGTTTCGAAGGGCTGGCCGACCATCTGTCCCGGTTCACCACGGTTGTTCTCGGACCTGGTCTGGGACGCCGTCCCGGAGTGCACGCCTTTCTCAAGGAATACGTCAAGTCGCCGCATCTGAATACCATCTACGATGCCGACGCCTTGTACTTCCTGGCCAGGGATCAGGAACTCATGGACCTTCTGGACGAAAACGCGGTGCTCACCCCGCACCCGGGTGAGATGGCCCGTTTTTTTAATGTCAGCTCCGCGGACATCAATCTGACCAGGGCCCAGTACGCCAGACAGTTTTCCCAGCAGAACCGGCTGACCGTGATCCTCAAGGGAGCCGGAACCATCATTTCCGGCCTTGAAAACCCGGTGTACATCTCCCCGTTCGCCACACCCAACCTGGCCCTGGGCGGATCCGGAGATGTTCTGTCCGGAATCATCGGCAGCCTCATGGCCCAGGGGCACGACTCTCTGACCGCGGCCAGAATCGCCGTGTACTGGCACGGACTGGCCGGGGTCGCCCTGCAAAAGACATTTCCGTACAGAGGCAATACGGCCCAGGAGATCGCTCAAATCTTACCCGACGTGCTCAAGGAGTGGAAAAATGAAGAAGGCCAAAGACATTATGACGCGAACCCCTTACGTTGTTGCACCGGAAACAGAAATAGCTGAGGCGGCCAGGCTTCTGATCGAAAAGAAAGTCAACGGCATCCCGGTGGTGGATGCCATGGGCACCCTGGTGGGCATCCTGTGCCAGAGCGACCTGGTCCGCCTGCAGAAGAAATTCCCCATCCCCTCGGTATTCACCCTGCTGGACGGCTTTCTGCCCATCGGCTCCCTGGACCGGGTGGAGAGTGAACTGAGCAGGATCAGCGCCACCACCGTGGCCGAGGCCATGACGCCGGAACCGCAGACCATCACCCCGGAGACCCCGGTGGACGAAATCGCCACCCTGATGGTGGACAAGAAGCTGCACACCCTGCCGGTGGTCGAGGAAGGAACTCTGGTCGGTGTGGTCGGCAAGGAAGATGTGCTGCGTACTCTGTACCGGGAATGAGCACGGACCCCATGCGTATCCATCTACACGACCCCGAGGCCACTCTGGACCTCGGACGCAGGCTGGCCGAATGCCTTGTCCGTGAGCGCATCCGGCCGGCCATCCTTTTACGCGGAGATCTCGGAGCCGGGAAAACCACCCTGATCCGCGGCCTGGTTCCGGCCCTTCCCGGCGGGGCGGACGCCGAAGTCAGCAGCCCGAGTTTCAACATCGTCAACCTGTACCCGACAACCCCAACCACGGCCCATTTCGATCTGTACCGGCTCGAGGGCCTGGGCCTGGAGGGGGACCTGGAAGAACAACTCCATGATCCGAACCTGCTCCGTCTGGTGGAGTGGGCGGAATATCTGGCTCCCGGAGATAACCCGGACGACCTGCTGTCCCTCACCTGGGAGCCGTGCTCCCGGGGACGCACCCTCTCCCTGCACGCCCGGGGGGAACAGGGAACACGGCTTCTGGCCTGCCTCCGTTCACTTCTTCCCTCCTCGGACCGCATCACCCACGGACGACACTGACACGATTAGTCAAGGAGATATAGCTGTTATGCGCATCGTTGTGCAAAAATTCGGAGGCACCTCCGTTGCCGACAAAGAGTGTATGCTCAAGGTCCGGCAAAAAGTGACCACGGCCCTGAAACAAGGCAACAAGGTAGTGGTTGTTCTTTCGGCAATGTCCGGCGAAACCAACAGACTGCTCGGGCTGGCCCAGGAGTGGTCCGCCACCCCGGACCCCGCGGAAATGGATTCCCTGGTCTCCACCGGTGAACAGGTCTCCACGGCTCTGTTCGCCATGCTCATCAAGGACGCCGGATACTCCTGCCGGTCCCTGCTCGGCTTCCAGGTCCCCATCCGGACCGACGCCACCTTCGGCAGTGCCCGCATTCTGGACATCGACACCGAGAAGGTCCGCGCCCAGCTGGAGCGACACGACGTCCTGGTGGTGGCCGGATTCCAGGGAGCGGAATGCTCCCAGCGGATCACCACCCTGGGCAGAGGGGGATCGGACACTTCGGCCGTGGCCCTGGCCGCAGCACTGAAGGCCGATGTCTGCGAGATCTACACCGACGTGGACGGGGTATACACCACCGACCCGAACATGTGCCCCCAGGCCCGCAAGCTGAAACAGGTTGCATACGAAGAGATGCTCGAGATGGCCAGCATGGGCGCCAAGGTCCTGCAGATCCGTTCCGTTGAATTCGCCAAGAAATACAATGTTCCGCTTCATGTCCGATCCACATTTTCCGATGAACCCGGAACACTCGTCACGCAGGAGGAGACTTTCATGGAAACCGCTCAGGTATCTGGAATCGCTTATGACAAGGATCAGGCCCGAATCACTCTGGTCGAGGTATTCGACGAACCCGGCATTTCGGCCTCCATCTTCGAACCCCTGTCCCTGAACGGCATCGTGGTGGACATGATCGTCCAGAACCCGAGCCGGGAAGGACGCACCGACCTGACCTTCACCGTGCCCCGGGGAAGCGTATGCAGGACCCTGGAAATCCTGGAGCGGATCAAGGATGAACTGGGCGCCAAGGCGATCCTGCACGACGAAAAGGTCAGCAAGGTCTCGGTCATCGGGGTGGCCATGCGCACCCATGCCGGCGTAGCCTCCATCGCGTTCAGGGCCCTGAAGAACGAGAACATCAACATCATGCTTATCTCCACTTCCGAGATCAAGATATCCTGTCTCATCGACGCCAAATATACGGAACTGGCCGTGCGCACCCTGCACGAGGCCTTCGGGCTGGACAAAGAGCCCGGAAACACCTGCGTTGCTGAGTGATTCCCCCTCCCGGCCCGATATCGGGCCGGAAGCATACCAGATTTTCGGTTACCGGATACTTCACATTATATGAAAAAAATCACCATATACGACACCACCCTGCGTGACGGAACCCAATCCGAAGAAATCAGTCTGACCACGGCGGACAAGATCCGTATCGTGCACAAACTGGACGAACTCGGGGTCGGGTACATTGAGGGCGGATGGCCCGGATCCAACCCCACGGACCGCAGATTTTTCACGGAAGTGCACAACTATGCCCTGAAAAACTCGCGCATTACCGCCTTCGGCAGCACCCATCCGGCCAAGACCACACCGGAAAACGATCCCAATCTGCGCTCCCTGATCGAGGCCCGGACCGACGTGCTGACCATTTTCGGCAAGACCTGGGACGTCCACGTCAAGGAGGCCCTCAGAGTTCCCTTCGAGCGCAACCTGGAGCTGATCCACAACTCCCTGGGGTTCCTGCGGGACCAGGTGGCCGAACTCTTTTTTGACGCGGAACACTTTTTCGACGGGTACAAGGCCAACCCCGAATACGCCATGGCCTGCCTGGACCGGGCCGTGCAGGCCGGCGCGGACTGCCTGGTTCTGTGCGACACCAACGGCGGGAGCATGCCGGGAGAGGTCCGGACCATCACCGAAGCGGTCTGCCAACGCTTTCCGGACACCCAGGTCGGCATCCACACCCACAACGACTGCGAGCTGGCCGTGGCCAATACCCTGGAGGCGGTCCTGGCCGGGGCCGTGCACGTCCAGGGAACAATGAACGGATTCGGGGAACGGTGCGGCAATGCCAACCTGTGCTCCATCATCCCCAATCTGGAACTGAAACACGGATGCAAATGCCTGCCGCAAGGCCATCTGCAGGAACTGACGGCCGCCTCCAACTTTGTCGCCGACGTTGCCAACCAGCGCCCCTTCCATCGCCAGCCCTTCGTGGGCAGGTCCGCCTTTGCCCACAAGGGCGGCATCCACGTCAGCGCCGTACGCAAGAACCCCAGAACCTACGAGCACATCGAGCCCGAGGCAGTGGGAAACAAACAGCGCATTCTGCTTTCGGACCTGGCCGGACAGAGCAACATCCTGTTCAAGGCCAAACGGTACGGGTTCGACCTGGACAGCGGAGATCCCTTTGTCCTCGAGCTTCTTTCCGAGCTCAAAAAACGGGAGAGCCTGGGGTATGAATACGGTGCGGCCGAGGCCTCCTTCGAGCTGCTCCTGAACCGGACCCTGGGCCGGGCCCGACACTACTTCACCCTGACCGGGTTCCGGGTCACGGACACCATCCACTCCGGTCAGGAGGACATCTTCACCGAAGCGACCATCATGGCCAAGGTCGGCGGCGTGATCGAGCACACCGCGGCCACGGGCATGGGGCCGGTCAACGCCATGGACAACGCCCTTCGAAAGGCCCTGCTCCGGTTCTACCCCAACCTGAGCGAGATGCGCCTCATCGACTTCAAGGTCCGGGTCCTGACCCCGGCCGCGGCCTCGGACAAGGACGAGGCCCGGGGCACCGCCTCGGTGGTCCGCGTACTCATTGAATCCGCGGACCACAAGTCCCACTGGATCACCGTGGGCGTCTCCCACAACATCATCGAAGCCAGCCGCCAGGCCCTGGAAGATTCCATCAACTACAAGCTGTTCAAGGACGACCAGGAAAAACTGACCAGGGCGATACAAAATAAGTGTTAAGTTTTAAGTGTTAAGGGTGAAGGGGTAAGAGAAGAAAGGCTAAGGGATAAAAACTGAAGTTACGCACACCCTTCGTACTCCTTCAGCCAGCACCGGGTTGCCGGCATAAAAGTCCCCCCTTCGAGGGGGGCCAGGGGGGTGTTCTCCAAGCACGGCAAAGCCATTGAAGTATGGCAGGGACCGCGTGGGGCCCGGCAAAAATGCACGCAGGAGCTCGTCTTGGAGCACACCCCCCTACCCCCCTCAAGGGGGGACTTCCTTGCTGCTATCTCAGCAACCAGCTGAAAAATCCCCCGCAGAGCGTAACCTCTATGTAGTAAAAGAAATCTCTTGCATGCTTCACGGGCTTATCCGATCATACCACAACAAAGCAGATAAAAACAATTGAACCTGCACCACACACCACGGCACCCTTAACCCTTAACTCAAAATTGCGAGCCCCCCGGGCGCACGCAGTGCGCCCCTACATAAGACATGCTCCATCGCGCCCCCTCTTGCTTAACCCTTAAAACTTAACCCTTTCCCCTTAAAACTATGCCTTCCCCTTTGGCCGAAAAAATACGCCCGTCATCCCTTGAAGATTTCGTGGGCCAGTCCCATTTCAAGAGCCGGCTGCAGTCGCTCATGGGCGGGGATTCCCTGCCGAGTCTGCTGCTGTTCGGACCGCCCGGGTGCGGGAAATCCACCGTGGCCATACTGCTGGCAAAACAGACCGGAAAACGGTGGCTGCGCCTCAGTGCTCCGGAGACCGGGATCGCTGCTCTGCGCAAGAAGATCGGGGAGATCGACCTGCTCATCCTGGACGAGCTGCACCGCTACTCCAAGGCCCAGCAGGACTTTTTTCTGCCCCTGCTGGAAACCGGCGACCTGACCCTGCTGGCCACGACCACGGAAAACCCTTCCTTCAGCGTCACCCGGCAGCTGCTCTCCCGCATGCACGTGCTGCGGCTGCGGTCGCTAAGCCTGGCGGAACTGGTCCGGATCGGGAAACGGGGTGGCGCGGACCTTGGTCGGAACCTGCCCGAGGAGACTCTGGAACTGCTGGCCTCCCTGGCCCACGGCGACGCCCGGACCATGCTCAACCTGGTGGAATACACCGCGGGCATGGACGAATCCGAGTGGGCTCCGGACCGGTTGCGGCGATCCCTGCCTGAGGTGGTCCTGCGCGGAGACCGGGACGGGGACTCCCACTACGAACTGGCCTCCGCATTGATCAAGTCCATTCGGGGCAGCGATGCGGACGCGGCCCTGTACTATCTGGCCTGCCTGCTGGAATCCGGCGAGGACCCGCGCTTTATCTGCCGCAGGCTGATCCTTTCCGCATCCGAAGACGTCGGACTGGGCGATCCCCAGGCCCTGCCCATGGCCGTGGCCTGTCAGCAGGCCATCGAGTTCACGGGCATGCCCGAGGGCTTCATCCCCCTGGCCGAGACCGTGACCTACCTGGCCCTGGCCCCCAAAAGCAATTCGACCTACGCCGCATTTCTGACCGCCCGAAAAGAGGTCCGCAACAACGGGCCCAAACCGGTTCCTCTGCACCTGCGCAACGCCTCCACCGCCCTGCAACGGGAATGGGGCTACGGCCAGGGCTACAAATACCCCCACGCCTACCCGGAAAGCTGGGCCGACCAGACCTACCTCCCCGAAGAACTCCGCGACCGAACCTTCTACCACCCAAAAAACCAGGGCGCAGAACAGAAACTGCAGGCATGGGTGAAGGCGAGGAAGAAAAAGTTTTAGGTTTTAGGTTTTAGGTTTTAGGTTTTAGGTTTTAGGTTTTAGGTTTTAGGTTTTAGGTTTTAGGTTTTAGGTTTTAGGTTTTAGGTTTTAGG
>JAWLGC010000091.1:0-10377 GCA_041685265.1 Desulfomicrobiaceae bacterium
TCGACCGTACTCCTTGGAGACTTTGATCAGAAAATGGTTCAACAGGCCGGGAATATCCTCCCGCCGCTCCCGCAGAGACGGGACATTGATGGGAAACACGCTCAGCCGGTAAAACAGGTCGAGGCGGAACTCGCTGCGCTCCACCTGCTCGCCGAGATCCCGGTTGGTGGCGGCCAGAACTCGGACATCGGTTTTGCGGGTTTTGTTGCTGCCGAGGCGTTCGAATTCCTTGTCCTGGAGCACTCGAAGCAGCTTGGCCTGCAGCCCGATGGGCAGTTCCCCGATCTCGTCCAGAAAAATGGTCCCCTTGTCCGCTTCCTCGAACCTGCCCGGACGGGTGGACCCGGCTCCGGTAAAGGCCCCTTTTTCATAGCCGAACAGTTCTGATTCCAGGAGATTCTCGGGAATGGAGGCGCAGTTGACCTTGATGAACGGGTAGTCCTTGCGGTCGGAAAGCTGGTGCACGATCTTGGCGATAAGGGTCTTGCCCACCCCGGACTCCCCCAGCAGCAGCACCGTGGCTCGGGTCGGGGCCACCTTTTCCATCTGACGCTGGACCTCCACCATGGCCGCGCTGGTCCCGACCATGTACGGCCCGCGGTTCTCCCGGGCGATCTGGTATTTCAGGGAGGCGTTCTCCCGCCGGAGCACCTCTTCCCGCCTGCGGATCTGTTGATTCAGACTCAGAAACTGCCCGATGAGGGTGGCCACTCCCTTGAGAAAATCCACGTCCTCCTCATAGGAGACCTCGTCGGCAAAGATACGATCCACGTTGAGCACCCCGATGGAATCACCATGGAGCAGGATGGGCACGCCGATAAAAGAGATCATACCCCGGGCGATGCGCCGGGAACCGGTCTTGTCCAGAAACAGTGGTTCCTTGGAAATATCCGGAACAACATAGGGCTGCCCGGTCTGAAAAATGCGTCCGGTCACCCCCTCATCAAGGCGGTACACGCCACGCTGCTTTTCTTCACGGCTCAGGCCGTAGGAGGCACCAATGGACAGATGCCCGATATCGGAGTCGTACAGGGTCACGGTAGCCCGCTGCATGCTCAGCCGCTCGGACAGAATGCGCAGCACCCCGTCGAGGGCCGATTCAAGATCAAAAGCCTGATCAATGACCTGACAGATGCCCAGCAGGGCCGTGAGCTTGAGGGCGTGGACGTTGGTTTTCATGTCAAACAGGAAGCAAAAACAGGGCCAAATAAAAGTCGTTTTATTTCAAGGCATTGAAAGAGGCAGGCTCCTCAAAATCAGAAAATTTAATACATTTTTGTCAAACCCAGACATATTTTCCACATATATGCGAAAATATGCCGCCATTCCCGAAAAAACGACAATCCCGGCCCCGGACAGTGAAACGCGGGGGGGGCGGCAGGGGAGCTTTTCCCAGGGTCAATATTCCTGGATATTTTTCAAAGAGACGTCGCAAGAGAGGTGTGCCGCAGGACATAATATCATTAATATTCAATTATTTCGATTAGATAAAAATCCATACTTTTAAACTAGACAATTCACCGCAAAAACCCTGCTTTTTCCTATTGCGAAAAAAAACACAATCAAGTAGCGACGACCTCAACAGACCTCATTGTTCAATCAAACAACATTATTGATATGTACACATTCCTTTCCCATCCGGCACCCGAGCCGGTGCTTCACATCAACCCGACGTCCCTGACCGACTCGTCCGGGTAGCGGGACGCACGAACATACATCATGCAGTACCTCATTCAATCCGAACTCTTCGTTTTGTCGGCGGTCCTTCTGGGCAGCCTGCTTATGTTCGGAGCGCACCTCGCGGCGCTCCTGCGGCACCGCGATCTCCTGATGGTGGTTCTGCTCTCCTTCACCGCCGAACTGGGCACATCCCTGGCCGGATACGGCACCGGGACCGTGTCCGGCCTGACCGGCTCCGGCCTCCATCTTCTCTATCAGACAACGGCACACCTGACGGCCATGCTGGCCCTGATCTCCCTTGGCCGCGGTGCAGGCTCCTTCCGCCTGGACGCCCTGACCGGCATCGGCCCGGCCCGACCGGTGACCTCTGCCGTGTTCGGCTTTGCCATGGTCGCCTCCCTGGGCCTGACCCCGTTCAAAGGAGCCATCAGCCGACCGGCGACCCTGTACGGGATGATTGAGACCGGCCAGTGGATTCCCGCCCTGCTCATCCTGGCCGGAACGGTTCTGGCCCTGTGGTACACGCTGAAGATCGTGCTTCCGGTCTGTTTCAGCACAGACAAAAAAATCTCCGCAGACCAGGTCGAAACGGGCCGCGCCCCCTTTTTCGGCCCGCTCGCCCTGATCCTGGCGGGAGTCCTGGCCGCGCTGCACGCCATGCCCGAAACCGTGGTCCACTGGGTCGAGCACCTGGCCTCCCTGACCGGCGCCCCCGGCCACCTGCCCCGCTTCGAGTCCCCCTGGCCCGCAGCCGCCACTGTTCCCTATGTCGGCGGTTTCATGCTGGTCGTTGCGGCCCGGTTCCTGCCCCGCACCCTCAAAGGACTTCCGGTCCTCGAAACCGGAGCCGCACTCCTGTCCGCCGCGTCCCTGGCCCTGGTCTTCACCGCCGGGGTCTCTCCCCTGTCCCTGCTCTTTGCCGCCATTATGGGGATCATCTCCCTGGCCGTGATCGTATACTCGGCCGGGTACATGCGCGGCCATGGCCACGCGTCCCGGTACTGGCTGTTTCTGCTCCTGATGCAGGGCTCCCTGACCGGCCTGTGCCTGGCCCGGGACCTGGGCTCCCTGTACGGATTCTGGGAACTGATGACCCTGTCCTCGGCGGTCCTGGTCATCCATGACCAGACCGGAAAAGCCCTGCGGGCCGGATTCAAATACTTTTTCATGTGCGGCGCCGGAGCCTATGCGCTTTTGTTCGGCATTCTGGTCCTGCACGCCGCCACCGGCTCTTTTGAATTCACCGCCCTGGCCGCTGCGGCGCCCGGACTTTCTCCGACCATCATCGCCCTGACCGGACTGTGCTGCCTGATCGGTTTTGCGGTCAAGGCCGGTCTGGTTCCGGTACACGGCTGGCTGCCCGAAGCCCACCCTGTGGCTCCATCCTCCGTTTCCGGCCCCCTGTCCGGCATCCTGACCAAAACCGGCAT
Organism: Desulfomicrobiaceae bacterium; assembly: GCA_041685265.1. GTDB lineage: Bacteria > Desulfobacterota > Desulfovibrionia > Desulfovibrionales > Desulfomicrobiaceae > JAWLGC01. The sequence continues at coordinate 3,111 of JAWLGC010000091.1, forward strand.
CTACGGCATGACCCTGGTCCTGTTCGCCCTGTTCGGCACCGGGAACATGGACCACGGCGCACCGGCCCGGGTCCTGGAGCTGCTTCCCCTGCTGGGCTGCGCCACCCTGCTCTTCGCCGAAATCATGGCCCTGCGCCAGACCGACCTGAAGCGGATGCTGGCCTACTCCACAATGGCCCAGGTGGGCGAAATCACGGCTGTACTCGGTCTGGGCACGGCCCTGGCCGTGACCGGATCCCTGGCCCATGTGGTCAACCACGCAGTGATGAAGAACCTGCTCTTTTTCGGAGCCGGGCTGCTCATTCTGCGGGCCGGAACCGCACGCATCGAGAGCCTCAAAGGTATGGGACGGGCCATGCCCCTGACCGGCCTGTGCATGCTGGCCGGAAGCCTGGCCATCATGGGGCTGCCTCCCTTCGGCGGATTCGCTTCCAAGTTCCTCATGGTCTCGGCCTGCATTGATGCCGGTCGTCCCCTGCTGGCAACAGCCATCCTCGGTGGCGGACTGATCGGGGTCATCTACTACATCCGACTGGTCCGGGTCCTGTTCTTTGAAAAATACGAAGGGCCGGCCGTGGCCGAAGCGCCGACCTCCTGCCTTGTGGCCATGTCCGGACTGGCCCTGGCCTCCCTGATCATGGGCGTCCAGCCCCAGACCTGCCTGGCCCTGGTCACCCCGGTCACGGACTGGCTTCTTGAGGCCGGCAAAGTCCAGGCGTCCATGGTTCCGGATCTCGCCGTGACCTGGCCCTGGTTCGCGGTCCTGCCCATGCTCGGAGCCGTAGTCCCCTTTTATTTCAGAAACAACATGGAACGGTCCGGATGGGGCACCACGGCCGTCCTCGGAGTGACCTTCCTGGCCGTGGCCCTCTCCTTCGGGTCCATGGACACCATGAGCCTGTGCTTCGCACTGCTGGTGGTTCTGATGGGCATCCTGAACACGGTCTACTCCGTGTCCTACATGGACCACAGCCACACCCAATGGCGGTTTTTCGCCTTTTTCCTGGTCATGATCGGCGGCCTGCTCGGGGTGGCCGGAAGCCCGGACCTGTTCTCCTTCTTCCTGTTCTGGGAGATCATGTCCTCGTGGACCCTGTACTGCGTCATCGTCCATGAAGAGACCCCGGGTGCCCTGCGGGAAGGATACAAATACTTCCTGTTCAACGTGCTCGGAGCGACCTGCATGTTCTTCGGCGTGGTCCTGCTGGGAACATCGGCCGGCTCCTTCGATCTGGCCGTTATCGGCACGGCGCTGGGCTCCATGCCCGGAGCCGCAGGCGCAGTGGGCTTGGGGTGCATCGCACTCGGATTCGCCATGAAGGCGGCCATGCTCCCCCTGCGCATCGACATCTGGATGCACCCGGCCACGGCCCCCACCCCGGTGTCGGGCTACATCTCCTCGGTGCTCCTCAAATCCGGCCCCTTCGGGCTCATGAAGCTCCTCTTCGTCATGGGCGGAACCGGATTCTTTGCCGGACAGTCCGGGTACTGGAGTCAGCCGGCCATCATGTCCGGGCTGGCCTGGATCGCCGGAATCACCATCGTGTTCGCCGCGGCCATGGCCCTGATGCAGTCCGGACTGAAACGAATGCTCATCTACTCCACGGTGTCCCAGCTGGGATACATCGTGCTCGGTATCGCCACCGGGACTTCTCTGGCCGTATCCGCCGGGCTGCTCCACTTCGTGAACCACATGGTGTTCAAAAACCTTATCTTCCTGGCCGCCGGGGCGATCATGTACCGCACCCACGTCGACTCCCTGGACCGGCTGGCCGGTATCGGCCGAAAGATGCCGGTCACCCTGGCCGTGTTCGCCATCGGGGCCTTCTCGGCCATCGGCCTGCCCCCGCTGAACGGGTTCACGTCCAAATGGATGCTCTACCACGGACTCATGGCCGAGGGAGACGTTATCCTGGCCATCCTCTCCTTAGGCGGCAGCGTGCTGACCATGGCCTACTTTCTCAAATTCCTGCACGGCGCCTTTTTCGGCCGACCCGATCCCCGGTTCGACACCCTGACCGAAGTCGGACCGCTCATGCGCGTGCCCATGTGCATCCTGGCCGGAGCGTGCGTGATCCTCGGGGTCTTCCCCGGACTGGCTCTCATGCCTATCAACGGGATCATAGCCGGACTCGGCTTCGCCCCTCTGGAGGTGCACATGTACGGCCCGGCCTCCGGGGCCGGGGCCTGGAACGCCACGGCCGTGGCCGGACTGATGCTCGCGGCCTATCTGGCGGCCAGAGGCATTCTGGCCCTCATGAACCGGACCGAACGGGAGACGCATATGCACGCCTGCGGCGTCGACGACCTGAGCGACGAGCAGCTCCACGTGTCCGCATCCGGACTGTACGAGCCGGCCGTGACCCTGGTCCGCCAGTGGCTGGCCCTGCCCGGTTCCCTGCCCATCTTCAACCGCAAGGGGTGACCCATGTCGGAAACACTCTCCTATATATTCCACCTGTTGATCTTCCCGGGCGGCCTGTTCGCCCTTCTGTTCGGGCTGCTCCTGAAGGGCATCGACCGCAAAGTCTTTGCCCGGCTGCAGCGAAGAATCGGTCCGCCCCTGCTCCAGCCCCTGTTCGATGTGATCAAGCTGGGCCGCAAGGAAACCCTGATCCCGGCCACGGCCCACAAGGGGATGTTCCGGTTCGCCCCGGTTCTCGGGTTCATGGGCGCGATGGTGGCGGCCATGTTCATCCCGGTTCCCGGGGTGTGGGACGGAGCCCCGGGCCTGGGCGACATGCTCATGCTTTTGTACCTGCTGCCCATCCCGGCCGTGGCCCTGATCCTGGCCGGGTCCTCGTCCAGCTCGCCTTTCGGAGCCCTGGGAGCCTCCCGGGAGATGATCCTCATGTTCGCCTACGAGATCCCGCTCCTGGTGGTTCTGCTCACTGTGGCCCTGCGTGTGGGATACGCTACCGGAGGAGTGGAGTTCTCCCTGGCCAGGGTGGTCGAATACCAGCTCGCCCACGGCTCCCTGCTCCTGGACCCGGTCATGCTCCCGGCCTTTGCGGCCTACCTGCTGTTCATCCCGGGCACCATGGGCTCGGTCCCCTTTGACCTGGCCGAGGCTGAAACCGAAATTCTGGAAGGCCCCCTGCTGGAGTATTCCGGCCCGTCCCTGGCCATGTTCCAGCTCATGTTCGCCCTGAAAATGGTGGTGGTCACCGGGCTCGGGGTGGTTCTGTTCTTCCCCGGGACCCTGGGCACGAACCCGGTCGTCAACCTGGCCTGGTTCTGCTGCAAGGCCACAGGCCTGATGCTCGTCGCCGTGACCCTGCTTCGGGCCTCCACTGGCCGACTGCGCACGGACCAGACATTCAGGTTTTATCTTAAATACCCGACCGGGCTGGCCTACGCCGGCCTCGGGCTGACCTGGGTTCTCGGCTGAACCGCGACCGGTTTTTCGTTTTTGAATTCAGGTGACAGTCACTGAATTTACGCACCTCGTGTGCTTTGAACCCAAAAGACCTCTTCCTTCGTGCCCCTTCGCGCCCTTCGCGGTGAAAGAATCTTACCACGAAGGACGCGAAGAGGCGCGAAGGGGAAACCGGGGCTGCGGTTCGTAACTTCGGTGAGTCAAAAAGCGCCTCCCGTCAGTATCTGAAACACCGGCTTCACCTGAAACCCGCTTCACCCGGAAACGAAAAACCGAACACCAGAAACGACACGACAGGAACTCTTATGATCCTTAAAGATAGATTGAAAAATATGGCCGCACGGTCGCCCTGGCTGTACCGGATCAACGCCGGTTCGTGCAACGGATGCGACGTGGAGCTGGCCACCACGGCTCTCATTCCCCGATATGACGTGGAGCGACTGGGCTGCAGGTACTGCGGCAGTCCCAAACACGCGGACATCGTACTCATCACCGGCCCCCTGACCACCATGGTCCGGGACAAGGTCATCCGGGTCTATGACGAGATCCCCCATCCCAAGGTGACCGTGGCCGTGGGCATCTGCCCCATCTCCGGGGGCGTGTTCCGGGACAGTCACTCCGTGCGCGGCACACTGGACGAGGTCATTCCGGTGGACATCAATGTCCCGGGGTGCCCTCCCCGGCCCCAGGCCATCCTCGAGGGCGTGGCAAAGGCCATGGAAATCTGGAAAACACGGATATAGGGGAGCAACATGCTGACAATATTCAAACTCATGTGGCGAAACCTTGTTCAGGGTCCGTCCACCGAACCATTTCCTTTTGGCGAGACCACCACTCCCGAGCGGCTGCGCGGCAAGGTTGCGGTGGACGCAAAGGCCTGCACCGGGTGCGAAGTGTGCATCTCCGTGTGTGCGGGCGGCGCCCTGCGTCAGGAGGAACGGGCCGACGGATCGGGCAAAGACTTCTACGTATGGCACAACACCTGCGCCTTTTGCGGACTGTGCCAGGAATACTGTCCCACCGGAGCCATCAGGCTGACCACGGACTGGTCCACGGTCCATCTGAACCAGGACAAATACACCTACCGGGAGCAGGTCTTTATTGCCCACGCCAGCTGCGAGCAGTGCAGCGCCCGTATGCCCCGCATGCCGCACGGTACAATCGAGACCATCTACGGACGAACCAACCCGCACCTGGACACCCTGTACCGCCTCTGCCCGCAGTGCCGGCGGGAAAAAGCAGCCATCCAGCTCGGAGCCAACTTCCATGAATAATGATATACGAACCACCCTCGAATCCATGATTGCCAGCCTGTCCGAGCCCACCGGAATCCGCTGGACACGAGACCTGCACGGCAACGAATACGGCTGGTGCACCCTGGCCCGGGCCGACGACCTGCCCCGCATCGCCCGGGATCTGCAGACCGCGGAAGGCCGTTTGATCACCATTACCGGCCACGCCCCGAACACCCATTCCGACAAGGGTTTTTTCGAGGTCAGCTACAATTTCGTACTCCGGGGGGTCATCCTGAACCTGACCGTTATCCCCGAAGGTACGAAACCGGCCGTTCCCTCCATCACCAGATGGCACAAAGCCGCGGACTGGGCCGAACGCGAGCTCGCCGAATCCTACGAGATCACGGTCACGGGCCATCCGGACATGCGCCCTCTGTTCCTGAACGCGGAAAACCGGGATGATGCCAGGGCCCGCATGGTGCCCCTGTCCGTGATGACCAACAGCGCCGTGACCTCCACCCTGTGGGAACGGATCATGGGCGAAAAAACCGAGGGAGGGGAACAGCAATGAGCACGACCACGACCATTCCCGTGGGCCCGCTGCACGTAGCCCTGGAAGAACCCATGTATTTTCAGGTGGAAGTCGAAGGCGAGGTGGTGCAGTCCATCGACATGTTCGCCGGCAACTCCCACCGGGGCATGGAAGGCCTGGCCCGGGAGCGCAACCTGTTTCAGAACATCGTTCTCACGGAGCGGGTCTGCTCCCTGTGCTCCAACAACCACCCCCTGAGCTACTGCATGGCCCTTGAAAACCTGGCCGGGATCGCGGTTCCGATACGGGGACAATACCTGCGGGTCATCGCCGACGAAGTGAAGCGGATCGCCTCACACATGTTCAACGTGGGGATCGGCATTCATGTCATGGGCTTCCACACCCTGTTCATGCACGCCATGGAACTCAGGGAGCGGATGCAGGACCTCAAGGAAACGGTCTGGGGCAACCGCATGGACATCGCGGCCAACACCATCGGCGGGGCCCGCTACGACCTGGACAACGACCGGATTGCCTATATTCTTCGGACCCTGGAAGAGCTGAAACAGCCGGTCTCGGAATTTCTGCACATGTACCGCACCCACCCCCAGATCAAAGCCCGGACCGAAGGCACAGGCATGTTTCCTCTGTCCGAGGCCAAACGGTACGGGACTGTGGGGCCGGTGGCCAGGGGGTCGGGACTGGACAACGACATCCGCCGTGAATCCCCGTACGCGGCCTACGGGGACCTGACCTTCGGAACGGTCCTGGAACACGGCTGCGATGTGCGGGCCCGGGCCCTGGTCCGACTGCGGGAGATCTTCGAGTCCATCAAAATCCTGGAGCAGTGCCTGCAGAACATGCCCGGCGGTCCCACGGTGTGCGATCCCCTGCCCCGCATCCCCGCCGGTCAGGCCGTGTCCCGGACCGAGGCCCCGCGCGGAGAGCTCATCTACACCATTAAAACCGACGGCACCCTGTACCCGGAACGGCTCAAGTGGCGGGTGCCCACCTACGTGAACTGGGAGGCCCTGCGGGTCATGCTCGCCGGAGCAAAAGTGGCGGACATCGCCCTGATCGTGAACAGCATCGACCCCTGCCTGTCCTGCACGGAACGGTAGCCGGAACAACCATGCACGAACTGTCCATCTGCCAGAGCATCCTGACCATCGTCCAGGATGTCCTGGCCCGCAACGAAACAGCCGGACGGGTGACCGTGATCCGACTCAAGGTCGGGGAACTGAGCTGTCTGGAACCCCGCACGCTGACCTCCTGTTTCGAGATCGTAGCCGAAAACTCTCCGGCTCAGGGGGCTGAGCTTAAGATCCTGCGTGTCCCGGCCCGCTGGAAGTGCGGCGAGTGCGAAAAGGAATTCGAAAAAAAAGTCCCGAAGGGATGCCCGAACTGCGGGTGTCAACGCCTGGAAATGACCGCGGGAAGAGAACTTTACGTAGAAAACCTGGATGTCGAATAATACTGCAATCAAATTCGAACTACTCAGAAATCCGCCCCGGGATCAGGGAGATATTCTTGTCCCGGGTGAAACGTTACATCATATCAAAACATATACGGCTGGAGGAAACCATGGAGCAATACGTCATCGAGAGTGATCCGTCCAAGTGCAAGGGATGCAAAAAGTGCGAAATCGCCTGTATCGAAGCCCACTGTGATCTGCCCCGCAAGGTGATCATAAAGAATCGGGACAAGGTGGTGCCGCGCATCCGGGTCTACAAGTCCGGGGATGTAAAGACGCCCATCCAGTGCCGCCAGTGCCGCAACGCGGCCTGTGCCAGAATCTGTCCCACCGGGGCCCTCGTTCATGAAGGAAGCATGGTCCGGGTCCGGGAGCAGTTCTGCCTCGGATGCGGCATGTGCGTCATGGCCTGCCCCTTCGGAGCCATCACCGTGGCCGACCAGCAGATATCCTTTGGCGAGGAGGCGCCCTCCTCAAGACCGCACCCGGTGGCCCTGAAATGCGACCAGTGCGAAGAGTGGCGGGAAAAGAACGGCCAGCCCGTCAGCGCCTGCGTGGCCACCTGCAAGTTCGGCGCCCTGAACTTCGTGAAGATGGGCGATCTGCGCAGCCGCAAAATAGAAGCCGCGGCCATGGCCCGGTAAGCT
>JAWLGC010000013.1:0-38870 GCA_041685265.1 Desulfomicrobiaceae bacterium
TCTTAAATTCTCAAATTTCTTAAATGTATCGTCCGGTATTCAAATTTTACTTTGAATTTCAGGATCTTGAATCAGTAAAATTTTGACCTGAATAGTTACGCGTTTTTTTGGAAAATCTATTTCCGGATCTTGAACTCGGCCCGACGATTCTTGGCCCAGGCGGTTTCGGTATTGGCCGGGTCGGCCGGGTACTCTTCCCCGAAACTGATGATTTGAATCCGGGTGGAGTCCACCCCCAAAAGAATCAAAAACTCATAGGCCGCCTTGGCCCGCCGTTCACCCAGGGCAATATTGTATTCCTCAGTACCCCGTTCATCACAATGCCCCTCGATGAGCACGTTCAATTCAGGATGCGCCCCCAGCAGCTCAGCCTTTTTCTGCAGGATGGTCCGGGCCTCGGCGCTGAGTTCGAAGGAATCAAAATTGAAGTAGATGCGTGCATCCTGAATCTCCTGGACAACCTGCTCGACCCCGGCTGCCCGATCCCGTGCGGTCTCGGCTTCAGCCCGCCGCTGCTCGGCCAGCTGCCGCTCTCGCAGGGCCTCGGCCTCCAGCGCTTCCCGAGCCTGACGCTGGGTCTCGGCTTCCTGGCCCATATCCCCGGTGCCGGTGGCGGATCCCGCTGTTCCATCTCCGGGACCAACACTTTTCTTGGCACACCCTGTACTGAGCATCAGCCCGACGAGCAGCATTGCTCCCAAAATATACATTTTCCCCTTCATCACGACCTCCCGGTTGAATTATTGTTTCATTACATTGTCGATTATTCCGATACGGCCGGTCCCCAGGCCGGAGTCGTGGCCGAGCCGTCACCCGTGGGAATCCGTTTGGCCTTGTCTCCGTGCCTGGTGGTTACATACAGCTTGTACGTTCCGGTCCGGCTGGAAGAAAAGGCGAGAAAGTAATTATCCGGGGACCAAGTCGGCTCTTCATCGTTCCCGGGGCCGAACGTGACCTGACGTTCCCGGCCGGTCTCCATTTCATGCACGAAAATACGATGCCCATCGTCCGTCTGTCTGGAAAAGGCGACCAGCTTTCCGTCCGGACTCAGTGCCGGGCTGGTGTTGTAGGTTCCGTCATAGGTAATCCGGCGAGTCTCCCCGGACCGCAGGTCCTTTAAAAAGATGTGCGGATTGCCGAGACGACTGGACACGAAACACATCCTGGTCCCGGCCAGGTCAAAGCTGGGTGAAATATCAATGGCCCAGCTGCTAGCCAGGGGAGCTTCGATGTCGAACGTTTCGTCGACACGGTAAATATTCGGAGTCCCTTCCGGATTGAGACTCACGGTCAACCTCCCATCAGGCAGAAAGGCCGGGGAAATACATGTGTTGCCGGGCACCCCGTGCAGTTCCACTTCGCCCTGGTCAGAGTGCACCACTCCCAGCCGATGTGTGGTACCATCCATATGCACGAACACAATCCGACGCCCGTCCACGGACCAGGCCGGGCTGGTCGAAATCCCCTTCAAATCGGTTTCCTGCCGTGCGTTTCCCCCCACGGCCGACACGGAGAAGACCTCCTTGATCCGCCCGGTTTTCCGGGCAAACGCGATCCGGCTGGTAAAGAATCCACCGCGGCCGGTCAGGGCCTCCATCAAGGCCGAACAGAACCTGGTGGCCACCAGCCCGGTCTGGTCCGGCCCGGCCAGGGTGTAGGCTTTGCCCACTACCAGCCGTCCGGTGAACACTTCGTAGGCCCGCAACTCAACACCGTAGGGAGCCACCCAACCGGTGGTCAGAAGCAGGTCCACTTTGCCCAGCCGCAGCTTTTTGAAATCCACATCATCACCGCGATAGCCGGTCAGACGACCGCCTTCCAGCAGTTCCTCAGCCGAAATCTGATTGAAAAAAGGGACAAAGGCGAGGTTGGCCCGGATATGGTCATCCAGGGAAGAGGCAGGTTCCGGCAGACCCTTCCCCTTCTCTTCGAACATCGGAGCAGCCTGATACAGATTGACGGCTGTCTGACCCGGACCAAAAATGTCGATGGACAGGGTATCGGCGGCCGAAGCCAAGCGGACCGAAAAAAGGATCACGGCAAAAAAGAACAGGAAAAGATAATTACGGCAAGAAGTCATATGGATTCCATGTACACAGCTGTATCGGTTATTGATGGACAAAACTTGCCCCATAGTCATCCCTGCTCCGCCAGATTGAAGGTGATGCGAACGGTCCATCGTCTTCGTTCCGGGGGATCGGGCAGTTCTCCGGCCTCCTCTACGGCCCGCAAAACAGAGGCATCGAAATCGGCTCGTCCGGAGGGGCGAATAACCCGCTTGGAGACCACCTGTCCGGTCGGATCGACCACGATCTCAACCTCGGCGGACAACCCGAGATTGCCCAGCCGGGGAAATCGCCAGTGCCCCCGGACCTGCTCTTCGACCATGGCCCCGAAAATCTCTTCAACCACCCCGGCAGCCCCGCCACTCCCGTCCGCAGAGGAACTCCCCACGGATTTCTGCAGGGAGGCCAGTTCCTGGGCCAGGGCATCCTGAGCGGACCGGGCCTTATTTTTTTCGTCGTCTGAGGCCTTCTGCCTCGCACTGCCCAGAGCCCGGGCCAGAATCTCTTCGGAACTCGGTTCGGAGGACGGTTTTTTGACCGGCGGGGATTTGGGGCTGGGCGGCGCCTTGCGCACCGGTTCGGCAGGAACAGACTTTTCCCTTTTCACCTCCGGACGCTTTTTGGGGCTTATTTTTTTGGTCGGTGCGTCTTTGGGAGGTTTCTTTGCGGTTTTGACGATTTTCTTCGGTTGCGGCTTTGGTTGGGACGCCTGGACCGGCTCGGGAGGGGCTGGGCGCGTTTGAGCCGGAGCACTCTTGACAGCTGGCGGCGTTTTGGCCGGAGCAGTCTTGACAGGGGTGTCCGAAGGCCTGCTCCGGGGTTTCTTTTCAGGGGGAGCCGGCGTCGGCAGGGTCACCAGATCAACGGTATAGGACCGCTTTCGCAGATCCACATTCAAATCGGGCGCCGGATGGTACAAGGCCCCGAAAGCAAGAAGCGTCACATGCAGGACGATGGAAAAGAAAACAGGCAGAAAACGCATGACTCTGCCTACCTGCCCGTCATAAGACGCAGGCCGTTACCGAACATCAGGAAGCATCCTCTTCCGGCTCAGCGACTACGCCGAGCTTCTCGATACCCGCTTCCTTGACCCGGGCCATAACCTTGACCACCACTCCATAGGAAACGTCCGCATCCGCTTTGAGATAAAGCAGTTTGCCGTCCCCCTTGAGAATCTTTTTCAACTGGGTGGAAAGGGAATCAAGCGTAACCTCGTACTCGTCCAGAAACAGAGAGCCATCCTTTTTGACGCTCAGAACCAGATTATCGCTCTTCTCGGGCAGGGTTTCCACGGTCCTGGTTTTGGGCAGATCCACATCCACCCCTTGAGTGAGCATGGGAGCAGTGACCATGAAAATGATCAAAAGGACCAGCATGACGTCCACAAAGGGCGTCACGTTGATCTCGTTCAGAAACCCGCCCTGGTTTGACGAAAATCCCATGGCCTACTCCCCTTCCCTGCCGGACCTGGTGGGCGGCATCCAGGGCATTTCCAACTGGGCACGATTTAAAAAAATACCTGAAAATTCATTCAGCTGCCGCTCGATACGTTGCAGTCGACCAAGAAAAAAGTTGTATCCCATGGATGCCGGGATGGCCACTCCGAGACCGATGGCCGTGGCTACAAGGGCCTCGGATATACCCGGGGCCACCGCAGCCAGTGCCGCACTCTTCTGCAGACCTATGGAGTGAAAAGAATTCATGATCCCCCAGACCGTGCCGAACAATCCTATAAAAGGAGCGGCATTGGCACACGTGGCCAGAAAAGGCAGGGCCAGGGTCAGATGCCCGATCTGTTTCCCGACCTCTTGGCCTAGAACACGGTCCAGGTTGTCGCCGGAAACTCGAAGCTTGAGGGTGGGATGAATGGACGCCTTTTCCAGCCGCTTCATCTCCTGCAGGGTTTCCTTTCCGATGGGGTACAGGACCGAGCCCTTGCTCATTTTCAATACACGCATGCCCGAGGCCAGATCCGATGACTGCCCGAACCCGTTCAGATCGATGGCCAGCCGTCTGCGAACCCGCCCGTACTGGAACACCTTGGAAATGATGATGGTCCAACTGATCACGGACATGATCCCGAGCCCGGCCATGACCGCCTTGACCACCAGCGTGGCGTTCATGACCATGGCCAGAAATCCGGCTTCAGGAAGAAGATTCATGATGTATATCCTGTTGAAAAATTATCGGATTCAAGAAAAATGCTGCGCTTTAAAACGCACCGGACAAAATTTTCCGCGCCGCGGCTTCGGCCTGCATGAACTCCTGTTCGGTCATGCCGGCACCCCGGGCGGCCACTCTGCGCATATCCCGGGTCAGCAGATCGTCCGGACCGTGAATATCGCTGTTTAAAACCATACAGGCCCCATGTTTCCGGGCCATGACAACCACGTGGCCGTTGGCCAGACAATGCCCGGGTCGAGTGGAAACTTCAAGGGCGACTCCATTGCGGGCGGCAAGCCCGGCCTCCACATCGGAAATCAGACCGGGATGGGCCAGAAGGTCGGCCCCGGCTTCTATGGCGGCCAGGTTCGTGCCCAAAGCCACGGGTTCAGACACTGTCTCTCCGTGCACCACCACGATGCGGGCCCCAAGCTTCCTGGATCGCTCGATCTCCTGTCCGATCAGTCCCGGCGGGACATGGGTCAGCTCCACTCCGGCCACCAGCTCCACACCAAGATACGGCCCGTACTCCCGGACCACGCGCAGAGCACAGTCCAGCACCTCTTTAAGATTCGAGCCGTCCGCATGATCGGTCAGGGCCAGTCCACGGTATCCGGACATCTCGGCCCGGCGGGCCAGCTCGGCAGGGAGGAGGGTGCCGTCGCTATGCAGGGTATGGGAATGGAGATCGATCATTTTTTATCAGCTTGTTGCACAGTGAACGGAATAAACCAGCTGGACGCAGTGGAGGGACAAATGCCCCCTCGCCCATCGCCTCTCGCCCATCGCCTTCTTTACATTTTATACTTCGCGTCATCAGGGTCGTAATCGGCCAGGACCTCGGCCCACTTTCGGGCATCCTCCCCCTCGACAACGGCCTGGTAATCCGTCTCTCCCCGAGATTGGATCTGTTCCAGTACCGCATCGTGCACCCGGATGGGCACGTCGGCCCGCAGGGCCAGAGCGACGCTGTCCGATGGCCGGGCATCGATGCGCTTTTCCCCTGATTCGGTTTTAAGCACCAGCTCGGCGAAAAAAGTTCCTTCCCGGATATCCACGATCTCCACGGCCACGGGAACGGCCCCGAGTTCATGTATGGTATTCAAAAAAAGATCATGGGTCATGGGCCGGGGCATGCGCACGTTATTGATGACCATGGACACGGCCATGGCCTCCATGGTCCCTATCCAGATAGGGAAAACCACTTTTTCCTCCAAGTCCTTGAGGATCAGAAGAGGCATCTGGGATTCTTCATCCAGAGCCAGCCCGAAGACGGTCATTTCTACCATGGTTCACCTCGAACTTCCCCGCTCAGGGAGTGTTTCTTGGCCTCCCGAATCCGGACCGGGACCAGTTTGCCTGTCATATCGGATCGATCCAGCTCGAGATTGACAACCCGTCCGCCCTCGTCCCGACCGCGCCAGAACCGGGTCGACTCCTCCTGCTTGCGGCTCGGCCCCTCCACCAGCACGGTGCAGTCCCTTCCAACCCGACGATTGAGAGCTTCGATGGTCAGCCGGTTCTGCAGTTCCTGCAGCTCCGACAGGCGGCGCCCCTTCACTTCTTCGGGAATCTTGAAGTTCATATTCTCGGCCCGAACTCCGGGACGATCGGAATACTTGAAGGAAAAACTGCTCTCATATCCGACCCGCTCAACCATTTCCAAAGTCTGACAAAAATCTTCTTCGGTCTCACCCGGAAACCCCACGATGAGATCGGTGGTCAGGGCGATGTCCGGTCGTGCCGCCCGAAGCCCTTCCACGATATCCAGGTATCTGGCCCGGTCGTACTTACGGCCCATGGACTTCAAAACCCGATCCGAGCCGGACTGCAGGGGGAGGTGCAGATGCGGACAGAGGTTTTCGAGTTCCCCGTAGGCCCGGATCACTTCAGGTGCGATATCCTTGGGATGCGAGGTTGTAAACCGGAGTCGATCCAGACCCGGAATAGCCGCCACCCGAAACAGAAGTTCGGCAAATCCGGTTCCGTCTCCGTGTTTATCCAGGCCGTAGCTGTTCACGTTCTGGCCGAGAAGGGTCAACTCCCGGGCTCCTCTTTCAACCAGAGACCGGCACTCATCAAGGACAAGCCCGCTCGGCCGGGACTTCTGCCGTCCCCGGGTATAGGGCACGATGCAGTAGGCGCAGAAATTGTCGCACCCCTGCATAATGTTCACGAAGGCCTGAGCCCCGATGGACTCGGGCAGAGAAAGATCCCGCTCGGGATAGGTGTCCTTGAAGTCGAGCAGGCTGGTGCGCAGCCCGGGATTCCTGGCCAGCCGGTCCAGGGCGTCAGGCACAAAGGCCACCCCATCGGTACCGAACACCAGCCGGACAAAGGGAAACCGCTTCCAGAACTCCCGACCGATCTGCTGGGCCACGCACCCGCCCACGGCAACGAACAGTTCGGGGTTCTGCTCCAGGTATCCTCTAAGCCGCCCCAGAAGGGAGTAGACTTTCTGCTCGGGCTTTTCCCGCACGCTGCAGGTGTTGACGACAAAAACTTCGGCCTCTTCTTCCGGGGCCTTTGTCCAGCCACGGGCTTCCAGTATATATTCCAGCCACTCCGAGTCGCAGACATTCATCTGGCACCCGAAGGTGATGACGTGAAAGTTCATATGATGCAGTGCTCTTGCTCTAAAAGTGAATTTTGGCGGACCCTAGCCCAAATCGTACCGGGCCTCAACCCCCGGCCGAAAGGGTCCGTTGGCGCCAGGTCCGAAAAAAGTCAAGAACGAAAGCACAAGCCTGATCGGAAGAGAGTGTATCCGTATTTACGATGCATTCGGCACTGGGATTTTCCTCATAGGGAACATCAACCCCGATCACCTGCCCGAGACCCGAGAACCGACGGCCGGTCTGTTGACGCTCCAGGGCCTTGCAGTAGAGATCTGCCATGACGTTTCCGCCGGGGCGGGATGCTTCACGGTGCATGGCCGTTGGCAGGGAACATCGGATGAGGACTTCGGCAAACCCGGGCACCAGAGAGCGGGCATGATCGCGCATGGCCAAAGCGGGAGCAGCGCCGTCCAGAATGACGCCATAGCCAAGGGCGGCAAGGCGGGCACCCTCTTCGGCAAAAAGTGTGTAGGCAGCGACTCTTTCTTCGGAAGAGTAGGTTGGAGACGGAAAGTAGATTTTTCGGCGCTGGTCCATTTCAAGATAATGAACGCCATGCCCAAGGGACTGCAGTCGTGCAGTGACCATTCGGGCAATGGTGGACTTGCCGCACCCGGGAAGACCTGTGAACCAAAGGAGCCAGCCGGAGTTCATGTGAAATACCCCTCCACCCCCTCAACGTCGAACCGCTCCCCTTCCAGCACATTTTCCGCGAACCGAAACAGCGCCTGCCGCACTTCCTGCGAATGGTTCGGATACCAGACGGGTGAGGCCACCACCAGTGCCCGAAACACAAAGAACGGGCCGATGACCTGGAACAGTTCCTCATCCCCGGTCCGCCTCAGATACTCCTCGATAAATGTCAGGTACATTTTTTTCAAATCCGGCAGCAGGGTTCCGTCTTCCCGTATCCCGAACAAAAGGTAATTGCAGGCCATGCAGGCCACATCGTCGGCCGGATCGCCCCACTCCCCCCGGCTGCGATCCAGCACCGTAAAATCCGATACGGACCGGATCAGAACATTCCAGGGATGGAAATCGCCGTGGGTGGCACAAAGCCGATGAGTGAACCCGCGCAGTTTCCAGCGCCAGTCCACGAGACGTTTCTCCAGGGCCCGGAACCGCTCCGGCGGGAAGGGGTCGTACGGACACGGGTAGCCATCGATGATGCCCCAGATGCACTCGGAATCACCGATCAGTTGACGTGTGCGGCGCAGATACAGGGCAGCCTCGTCCCGCCTTTCGCCATGAATATCCGCCAGCCATCCAGCCAGATTTCGAACCAGGGTCAGGTCATCCTCAACCATCCCGCCGTCCCGGACCCGCTCCAGGTCCAGGTAATAATCGTGCCCGTCCACCTTTTCCGTAAGGAGAAAGTATTCCTTCACGTCCCGAACCGGAATCAGCTTGCCCTGTTCGTCCACATACCCGAGTCCCCTTGGCTGAACATGGCCTTTCATGGTCTTCCCGGCCTCGTACTGAAACATGAGCACCGCGGCCCTGTCCCAGTAGAACTGATGCCCGTACTCGTCCCCGCGCATCACCGACAGCACGGACTGCTCCGTCCGGCCACCCCGCTTGTACTCCAGCAGCAGCGGTTTCCCATACCCGAACCCCTTCATCCCCTGCCCCTCGGCCGGGCCAAGGGGGCCGGCGTGGTGCAGAATAACAGGTTCGTCAAAAAGATCATTCAGGAACACCTGAATCTCGTTCTCGGTCATGTTCAGCATGGTTCACCTCTGAAATTTCAGAATCCAAAAATTTGTCTTTCCAACAATCTTCATGTACCAGCGGTTCCCGCGTCAACTCACCTCATAGCACCAGCTTTTCATCATGGCCATCAAACGCATGTCTTCAAAAAAACGGGCCGTCGTCGTACTCGAGCGCCTTTCCCTGCGCTATCCCGACCCGGAGACCGAGCTCACCTGGTCCACACCCTGGGAGCTGCTGGTGGCCACCATGCTCTCTGCCCAATGCACGGACGAACGGGTGAACAAGGTCACGCCCCGGGTCTTTGCCAGGTGGCCGGACATTCCCTCCCAGGCCGAAGCCGAGCTGACGGAGGTGGAAGAAACGGTCCATTCCACGGGATTTTTTCGAAACAAAGCCAAAAACATGATCGGTGCGGCCCAACACTGCATCGATGCCTACAACGGCGAAATTCCCCGCACCATGGCCGAGTTGATCAAACTTCCCGGTGTGGCCCGCAAGACCGCCAATATCGTGCTCTCCAACGCGTTCGGCATTCACGAGGGCATCGCCATCGACACCCATGTGAAGCGGATCTCCTTCAGACTGGGGCTGACGAAATCCGACAACCCCACCATCATCGAACGGGACCTGATGCCCCTGTTTCCCCGCCCGAAATGGGGCGACATCAACCACTGCCTGGTCCTGTTCGGACGCCAGGTGTGCAAGGCGCGAAAGCCCCTGTGCGGGGAATGCGAACTGGAGGATGTCTGTCCGAAGCACGGGGTGGCCTGAATAGTACAAACTGACGTTACGTACTCCGCAGATATCGGCCTTAGAAGAGGCAGTCATTCCCGCGAACGCGGGAATCTCAGCGCCGGTGGCAACGCCCGACATTGCCCGCAAGTCTAAGATTCCCGTTTTCACGGGAATGACTGCTGGAGAATACAGGCATTGCGCTAAAGGGCACCGCTCAGTATTCCCAAAACAATGGGACCCATCTTCAATCCTCTTCTGCCTTCAATCCGTGTCCATCCGTGTAATCCGTGGGCAGAACCTCTTTTCAACCATTATCCATATCGCAATCCATGACACATATGAATGCTTCCATATCCACCCCCGCCCCCGGCACCTTCACCATCCACGGCACTGACGGCGAGTCCCGGGCCGGTGAACTGGTTACGGCTCACGGCGTTATCGAGACCCCCATCTTCATGCCCGTGGGCACCCAGGGGACGGTCAAGAGCCTCTCTCCCCAGGATCTGCACGATTTCCGGGCCCAGATCATTCTCGGCAACACCTATCATCTGTATATCCGGCCCGGCGATGAAATGATCGCGAGACGGGGCGGCCTGCACAAATTCATGAACTGGGACGGCCCCATTCTGACCGACAGCGGCGGGTTTCAGGTCTTCAGCCTGTCGGCCCTGCGCAAGCTGTCCGCGGACGGGGTGGAGTTCTCCTCCCATCTGGACGGGTCCAAGCACTTCTTCTCTCCGGAAAAAGCGATCTCCATCCAGAACAACCTCGGCTCGGACATCATGATGGTCCTTGATGAGTGCGTGCCCTACGGCGCGGACTACGACTACACCAACAAATCCCTGGCCACCACCACGGCCTGGGCAAAACGGTGCCGGGAATACCACGCTCCGGGAACAAACGGACAGCTCATGTTCGGAATCGTTCAGGGGGGATTTGACAAGGATCTGCGGGAAAAAAGCATGGCTCAGCTCACGGAGATTCCCTTTGAAGGATTCGCTCTGGGAGGCCTGAGCGTGGGCGAGTCCAAGCCGGAGATGATGGATATCCTGTACCACTGCGGTCCCATCATGCCTGCGGCCAAACCGCGCTACCTCATGGGGGTGGGCACGCCCATGGATATCCTGAACGGCATCAACGCGGGCATCGACATGTTCGACTGCGTCCTGCCCACCAGAAACGCCAGAAACGGCACCCTGTTCACTTCACAGGGGAAGGTGAACATCAAGCGGGCCGAGTACGAGGAAGACGACTCCCCCCTGGACCCGAACTGCAGCTGCTACACCTGCCGCACCTTCACCAAAGCGTACCTGCGCCATCTGTACAAAGCAGGCGAGATCCTCTCCTACCGCCTGAACACCCTGCACAACCTGACCTTTTATCTGGACCTGGTGCGCGGGGCACGCAAGGCGATCCTGGCCGGAACGTTTCAGGACTACAAAGCAAAGTTCGAGGAAATATACGAAAAAAAACCTTAACCCGTTACAAAAGTACATTATCGAAACTGCGCTCCCCAAGATCAAACATGAGCACCTCTTTCGGCCGCACCCGCCCGGCCAGAACGAGCATGACCTCGGCGCACTGCATGGCTGCAGCGCAGGCCACCACGGGAGTGGGCGTCCCCAGGATATCCTCCGCGGCTTCCCCGGTCCCGAACAGCTCCGCCGGCCCGGTTTCCCCGGGCAGTACCGTGGCCACGTACCCGGTCAGCCCGGCCACAGCCGCCGTAACCATGGGAATGGAACGTTCTGCCGCGGCCCGCTGCAGATCGAGGCGGGTTTCCAGTCCGCCAAGGGCGTCGACAACGAGATCGACGTCGGCCATCAGCTCGAGGAGCCGATCAGTGCCCAGAAATTCGTTCAAACCGACAAATTCCACAGCCGGATTCACGGCCAGGACGTGCTCTGCCGCTGCTTCGGCCTTGGGCATGCCCACTCTGTCTTCATTGGAAAGAAGCTGTCGATTCAGATTGCTCGCATCAAACACATCCCCGTCGGCACCGGTGATCCGTCCGACGCCCATACGGCAGAGCATATCAAGAACATGACCGCCCAATCCGCCAAGGCCGACAAGCAGGACATGACTTGAAAGCAGAGCCGCCTGCTCGGTAAGGGAAAGGTAGGAAGTATTGCGTAGATACCGTGCAGGCAGGATATCATGACGCAGAGCCTCCTGTTCCACCACACGGCGGGACACCCCCTGCGACCGGGCGATGGAAACGACGGACTCGGCGGACAACAGAGGAGGCATAACACCCTGCTCCGGGTCTTTTGACCCGGAAGCATCAACAATGGCCTGAGACAGAGATTTCTTTTTCATCGTGAAGGTCCCGAATTCGGTAAATTTTAGGAGCATGACAATTTCTGACTGATAGGGTGAACCCTTACCCGTTTTTTAATCAATAGACCATACTAAAAAACCTCGAGACACCTGACCGCGCCTCGAGGCCGAACAATACATTGCACCCCGCCATTCACTCATTCACCGGCAACAACCATAGCGCTGCGCACCTTTCGTATCGTGTTCTGGATGTCCCGAGCCCCCACGATTTCCGTAACCAGGGCCACGCAGGTCGCGCCGTGACGGACCGGTTCGGCCACATTGCCTGTTTTGATACCTCCGATGGCCACAAACGGGAGGTCAATACTGGTCGCAGCATAGGTAAGAAACTCAAGCCCCACGGCATCGCACACGTTGTCCTTGGTTTTTGTGGAATAGATGGGGCCGACCCCGATATAGTCCACCCCGAGCTCTACAGCCTCCCTGGCCTGAGCCGGACTGTGGGTGGACAATCCGATGATCCGCTCCTGCCCGATAAGGGAGCGGACCGCCGCAACGGGCAGATCCTCCTGGCCCACATGCACCCCGTCGGCATCAACGACCATGGCCAGATGGATATCATCGTTAACGATAAAACAGGCTCCCGCATGGCGGGTCATTTCCCGGATGGCCAGGCACTCTTCATATTTGTCCCGCATGTCCTTGTTTTTTTCCCGGTACTGGATGATCTTCACCCCGGCCTCGAGCATCTCCCGGACCACGTCGATATTGCTCCTGCCCCGGGAAAATTTTTCCGCGGTCAGACAGTACAGGCCGGTCTTAAACAGATTTCCGATAGTATGCATAGTTGCTATTCCTTGCGTTGTAATCATCTCCCTTTCAGCACTTCCCCCAGAACCACATCCGCCTGCAGTTCCTATATAACACATTATTTTTTTTATCAAAAACATCTTTTGATAAATTCCTGAATTCCCGCTAAGAAACGTCCTGACCCTGATCATCTACTGAACGGAGCGCCCGCTTATGGACTACCGATTGTCCGATATACTTGATATTCATGCAATTCAGTCGCTCATGGAAAGCTTTTACACCATAAGCGGTATCCCTTTCGGTCTGCTGGACCTGGACGGAACCATTCTGGCCGGAATAGGCTGGCAACGACTGTGCACGGATTTTCACCGGCGCAACGAGAAAAGCCTGAAACGGTGTCTGCGCAGCGACAGGAGTATTGCCGACCTGGCCAGACAGCCACGGAAAGAAAAGTCACTCATATACCGATGCGAAAACGGACTGCAGGAAGCCGTTATGCCGATCATGATTCATGGGAAGCATCAAGGAAATTTTATTCTGGGCCAATTTCTCTTCGAACCTCCAAGTGAGAGCTTTTTCAGAAACCAGGCCCGCTCTTTGGGTTTTGACGAAGAGGCGTACTGGAACGCAGTTTGCGACATTCCCATTTTCAATTTGGACCAGGTCCGTGAGGCCATGCAGTTTTATACCAGACTGGTGGACATGATCGCAGAGTCAGGATTGCAGAATCTGCGCCTGATCAGGGCCCGTGAAGAGATCAGAGACCGCGAATCCCGGTTCGACCTTGTGGTCCGGGGGGCCGGCAACGGAATCTGGGACTGGGACCTGCGAAACGGCCAGGTCTATTTCTCCAGAAAATGGAAAGAGATCATCGGCTATACGGAAGAAGAAGTTTCGAACTCGGAAAAGGAATGGATGGACCGCATCCACCCTGATGACCGAGCCCGGGTGCTCAAGGCCAACCAGGATGTGTTGGACGGGAAAACACCGATTCTCGAGGTCGAATACCGTCTTCGACACAAAGACGGTTCCTACCGCTACGTTCTCGGCCAGGGATCCTGCCAGCGCAACGAACACGGCGTGGCAATCCGCATGGCAGGGTCGCATACGGACATTACGGAAACAAAAAAAATGGAGCTCGGTCTGCGGCGCATGGCTTCCATAGTGGATCAGGCCCGAGACGGCATCCTGCAGACCATGCCCGACGGCACCATCATCTACGCCAACCCCGCCTCCCGGGAAATCATTCCGGATCGATTTCACCCTCTGGAGCAGATCGACATCTGGGCCGTCCTTGAGGCGACATCCATGGCGCCGCAGACCGAAAACGTCAAGGAACGCCTCCGCAATGGTAATTCGTGGCAGGGACGCATCCGGCTCAACACGAATACGGACACACCACTGGTGATCGAGACCAGCATTTTCCCCATTATCGATAACGGGGAACAGATCACAAATCTGGCCTGCATTTTCAAGGACATCAGCGAAACCATCGCCCTGGAGAACCGATTGACCCAGACCCAGAAAATGGAGGCCATCGGCACACTGGCCGGAGGGATTGCCCACGATTTCAACAACATTCTGTCGGCCATCATCGGATTCACGCATCTTTCCCTTGGGGACGAGGACCTGAGTCGATCCACCCGCTCCCGACTGCAGAAAATCGCTCAGGCTGCGGACCGGGCCGGTGAACTCGTCCAGCAGATCCTGAACTTCAGCCGGTCCAACCCGAACATTCAGGCCCCTGCTTCCATGCGATCCATCGTGGTCGAGACACTCCGACTCCTGCGAGCCTCCCTCCCGGCCACGATCAATCTGGAAAAAAAACTACGCACAGAGGGGGTTGTCAACGGCGATGCCTCCAGGCTGCACCAGATGCTCATGAACCTCTGCACCAACGCCAGCCAGGCTCTGGACGGACAGAGCGGTTCCATCATCGTTGAACTGGACGAGATCAACACCCCCCCGGGCATCTGTGAATTCTCCGACGGACGGGCTGTGCGGCTCCAGATCTCGGACACCGGGCACGGCATCGACCGGGCAACCCTGAAGCGGATTTTCAACCCGTTTTTCACCACTCGTGAAGTAGGGTCCGGTACCGGACTGGGACTCAGCCTGGTCCACTCCATCGTAGCCGACCACGGAGGAACGGTCGAAGTCAACTCCGCCCCGGGACAAGGCAGCACCTTTACGGTTTTTCTGCCGGTCCATCTTCCGAGCCCAAACCAGCAGGAGCCGAGGGAGCCCAAAAATCAGATCAACCTGCCCCAGGGTACGGAGCATATCCTCGTGGTGGACGACGAACCCATGATCGCGGAGATCATCGTCGAAGGCCTGCAGAGCCTGGGGTACCGGGTCACCTCCTTTACCGACCCCCATGAAGCTCTGCTGCAGTTCGGCAGCGCCCCGGACGAGTATGACCTGATCCTCTCCGATCTGACCATGCCGACCATGACCGGCGCGGACCTGCTGCATGCAGCCCGATCCATCCGTACCAATGTCCCGTTCGTGCTGTGTACGGGGTATTCCCTGGACAACACGGTCACAGACCTGGATCCGGCCCAGTTTTCCGCGGTCATCCCCAAACCGGTCTCCGCCCGGGTGCTGGCCGTAGCGGTCCGCAACGCGTTGTCGGAAAAGAAGTAAATTGCGTCACCCCTTCCGGCCGATTGCGTTAAAATTCAGAGACAGAGGAGAGATAGGCACCAGGGAGACCTAAAGAATTCCCGTCCGGACTCAAGGTCAACGACCTGTTCGATCCTCTGGTTCAAGACCTGCCGTGAGCCGATCGATCTCCAGGGGAGCGCACTCCTTTTCATCCCGGACCAGGGTAACCGCCCGCTCCGGGCACCCCCCCACGCAGACACCGCACCCCATGCACGCCGCCGGATCCACCTCGGCAATTCCATTGACGACCCGCACGGACTGAAACTGGCACTTCGCTTCGCAGGACCCGCATCCTATGCAGGCCTCCCGGTCCACCTGAGCCAGATAACCGGACGGGGCAAGCATGGCCACTCCGTTCTTCTGGGCCTGCATGGCCCCGCAGCAGCAGGAACAGCAGTTGCAGATGGCGTAGTACCGCCCGAGCATGGCCTTTTTGAAAAAGACGTGATGTACGTGACCGCGCCTGTCCTCCGCCTCAAGAACCTGCACGGCTTCCTCAACAGTGATCCAGCGGGCTTTTCGCGGATGATGTTCAATAATAAAACCGGCAAAGGGTTCGCCGACAATGAGACAGACATCCAGGGGGAGACATGGATTTTCCCGCGAGGACCGACAAGGGCAGTCCAGAAGGGCGATATGGTCGGGATTGCGCAGAATGATGTCCCGAGCTTCATGGTAGGGGACCACCCGCTCAAGATCGGGCAGGGACAGGTCGCGGTCGACCCGGATCAGTTTGCGGGCGCTTTCCAGGGGCACGACCTTGCCATGATAGGTATCGGCGAAGTTATCGGGATCGTCCGCGGGCCGCTCCATCTGACGGACAAAGGTCCCCTTCATGGTCGTCCCGGGACAGGTGGTCTCGTCCTTCCAGCAGCCCAGGATCCGGGCCAACAGGCAAAACGGTTTTTTGAGCACCCGGGTCAGGGGATGCTCTCCGGTTCCAAGAGAGATGTACAGGTACGCCCATCGGCCGTAAATATACCCGTGCAGGACCTCCCCCAGAGAAAAATCCGAGTTCTTGCGAGCTTCCCGCAAGAACCGGATAGTGGATGGTTTGAAGAACTTCCCCGCCACCCGTTTGGTGAGCGAATCGTTCTGCATGGCCTCGTCTTCCTCCTTTGGATTTGGCCTATTTCCACTGCTCGTTACGAACAGGCACGCAGGAAATGGCATTTTTAGGTGAGCCGTCCACAAGCTTGTCACTGTAGGTCAGATAAATCAGAACATGACGCTTGGGGTCGTAGAACCGGACCACCTGAAGTTTCTTGAACAGGATCGACGTGCTCTTCCGAAACACCTGCTCCCCGTCCCGTTTCCCGGACAGAACATCTTCGGGCAGAACGATCTTTCCGGTCTGCCGACAGGCCAGGGAGGCGTCGGAGGTGTCCGTTGCCAGCCCAAGGCTGCCGGAGATACCGCCTCGTTTGGCCCGACTCAGATAGCAGGTGGAGCCATCAAAATCCGGATCATCAAAGGCCTCGATCACGATCTTGTCATTGGACCCGAGTACCTTGAAGGTGGTGTTCACGGAACCGATCTCCTCGGCCTGCCCGGCAGGGCAGACCAGCAGGAGAAAAAGAGACAGACCGGCTGTTACCGCTTTGATATTCATAATCAGATCTCGTAATCTACGACCCGACGCTCGGCCACCACGTTCCTGATAAAGGCCACACAGGCCTGATGCTCGGGATGAACCTGGTAGACATCCAGATCGGCCCGGGTCTTGAACTCGGAATACAGAACCACGTCACACTCCGGAGCAGAAGCGAACACATCGATTCCCACCTCGATTGTTCCGAGCACCTCGATCTTGTCCTGCAGGGCTTCGAGCATGGATTTCATTTTGGCAGCATTTTCGGTGGCGGTTGCGCCTTCGGCCTCTTCCTTAAGCTTCCACATAACGATGTGCTTGATCATTCGGATTGATTCCTTTGGTTTGGTTGTCTTGAAAAAAAAGTGGAGAGTGAGCAATGGGGCTTAACCCTTAAACCTGTTCCCAGGCTTCCCGAACCTCCTGTGCGTTATCTTTCATCCACTGAAAAACAGGATCCGGCACCAGATACCGGATGGAACGACCTGCCAGCCAGAGATTCCGGATCAGGGAAGAGCTGATATCCAGACGAAGGAGAGACACGAAATGGATCTCCGTACCGAACGGGAGACGCCATGCCGTATCCGAGATCGCCTCGCAGCCCGGCCAGATATCCCGGGCAAAGGCCACGGCCCGGTCCATCCCCAATCCGGACCGATCAGCCACCACCAGGTGGCAACGGGAGGGAAGCTCCACCCCTCGGTACCAGTCAGGCAGACAGAGCAGATCATTACATCCCAGAATAAAATAGGGAATTTCTTCCATCCGGCCCTGCAACCGGTGCAGGGTATTAAAAGAAAACGACGCTCCTTCCACCTCGGATTCCATGGTGCTGACCCGAAGCCCCGGGATCTCCCGGACAGCTGCCTCGAGCATGGCCACCCTGGAAAAAAACCTAAGCTGACGTTCAGCGCTTTTATGCGGCGGATTGTAGACCGGGAGCAGGTCGACCCGGTCCAGCCCCAGAACTTCCCGCACCTCCAGAGCCAGTCGGAGATGTCCTATATGAACCGGGTTGAACGATCCGCCCAGCAACCCGATCCGCTGTGTCTTCTTCACGTGCTTAAGCCCTCTACTGCCGGACCTGGCCGCTTCCAAAGACCACGAATTTAAGGCTGGTCAGCTCCTTGACCCCCATTGGGCCGTAGGCATGCAGTTTGGAGGTGGAAATACCGATTTCCGCTCCCAGACCGAGTTCCCCGCCGTCATTGAAACGAGTCGAAGAGTTGATAAGCACGGCCGAGGCATCCACCTCTCGCACAAAGCGCATGGCCCGGGCATGATCGGAGGTCATGATCGCCTCGGAGTGTCCGGAACCATAACGAACAATATGCTCCAGTCCTTCGTCGATTCCGTCCACGACCCGAACGGCCAGGGTCAGAGCCAGAAATTCCTTCCCCCAGTCTTCCCTGGATGCGGGTTCGGCCTTGTCACCCAGCAGGTCCAGAGAGCGGGGGCACGCCTTGAAATGCACCCCGGCCGAACCGAGACGCTCGGCAAGAAGGGGCAGAAATGTTTCGGCCACCTCATGATGGACGAGAAGCGCTTCCACTGCATTGCAGGCCGAAGGACGCTGTACCTTGGCATTGAAAAGAACTTCGACGCTGTTCTTTAGATCGGCGGTCCGGTCCACGAAGATGTGGCACACCCCTTTGTAATGTTTGAGAACGGGCATGGTGGCCTCGTTGACTACGGCCCGGATCAGTCCTTCACCACCACGGGGGATGACGACATCGATGTACTGATCGAGCTTGAGCATGGCCCGCACCGCGGCCCGGTCCGTGGTCGGAACGATCTGCACCGCGTCGCCGGGAAGCCCCGACTCATTCAAGGCCCGGGACAGGAGACTGCCAAGAGCCCGATTGGAGTGAATAGCCTCTGACCCACCGCGAAGAATGACGCCGTTTCCGGCCTTGAGACACAATATGGCTGCGTCGATGGTTACATTGGGCCGAGATTCATAGATAATGGCCACCACACCGAGCGGGATACGCATTTTTCCGACCATAAGATCATTGGGGCGCTTCCACATGGATTCGATTTCACCCACAGGATCGGACAAGGCCGCCACCTCCCGACAGGCAGTGGCCATAGAGGCCATGACCTGTCCGGTCAGCCGGAGCCGGTCCACGCGGGCGTCATCCATGCCCTGCTCTTCGGCGGAACGAATGTCCTTTTTATTGGCCGCAAACACCGCGGACTGCTCGGCCTCGCTTTCCAGCAGCCCGGCCAGAATCTGCAACGCCCTGCTCTTGTCCTTGCCCCTGGCCCCGGCCAGGGCCCGACCTCCGCGCCGGGCGTCCGCCGCGATCTGCTCCATCTGTTGTTCCATGTCCATACCTACCTCCCGGCTGCGCCCCGAAGAAACCCCGGGAGCCCGTCCTGAATATGAGTTGTTTCCGATCATTGTGCGAACCTTGTTCTTAGGCAAATGATCCTGCAGATGCAAGACGTTGCGCTTCGGTCATGAAACGGGACCATGCAACCGCCATGACTGAATAATCCTTTTTGACCTTTGGGCGCTTTGCGCATATGAAAACCGTTTCATCGCGCATCGTATCAACCGGCAAGATTGAGGAGAACCATATGGCCGACGAACACAGTCATAAAGCTATCATCGAAGAGATCGAACAGGAAGCCGACGAGGATATGCACCCACTCCTGAAAAAAATTCTGGACAATGTGAAGCCCATCGGGCTTGGCATTGCCGGCGTTGTTCTGGCCGTGGGTGTCTACTCGGGCTTCCAATCCCTTCAGGACTCAAAAGTCGAGGAGGCTCGAGCACAGCTTGGAACCATTCTGGCCGAACAGGACACCGACGCCCGTATCGATGCCCTGCAGTCATTTCGGACCGAGGCTCCGGACTCCCTGCAGACCGGCATCTCTCTGGAGCTGGCCAAATCAGGCATGGCCTCCGACAGGCTGGACGTGGCCCTGGATGCCTGGACACGCCTCGCGACAAACAGTGATTCCACCCTGCACATGGTCGCCGGGCTGGGCCGGGCGCGCGTCCTTTCCATGCAGGGAAAAGACAAAGAAGCCCTGGACGTGCTGAACTCTCTCAAAACAAAAGACCATGAAGGCTATGCAGCCATCCTGAATACCCAGATCGCTGAAAGCGCGGAGCGCGCCGGTGATACCACACTGGCCCTGGCCGCCTACCAGGATATGAAAAACCAGGCCAAGGGACAGGAAACGTCCTACATCGATTTTAAAATCGCCATGCTGAGCAAGCAGGCGGCCCGGTAACACCGTCACTCAAACCAATAAGGTGGTCCCATAATGAGCCATCCGCTTCTTTCCAAGTCCCCGGGGGAACAGCACCTCCTGCTGGGCAATGAAGCCATTGTCCGCGGAGCCGTCGAGGCCGGAATCGGTTTCGTTTCCTGCTACCCCGGAACCCCGTCCTCTGAAGTACCGGATACCTTTTTCAGGATATCCCCCGACGCAGACTATTATTTCGAGTACTCGGTCAATGAAAAGGTGGCCATGGAAGTGGCCGGCGGCGCAGCCCTGTCCGGCGTCCCGACCATGGTGACCATGAAGCACGTGGGCGTAAACGTGGCCGCAGACCCGTTCATGACCCTGGCCTATATCGGCACTCCGGGCGGACTGATCGTGCTCAGCGCCGACGATCCCGGCTGCCATTCCAGCCAGAACGAACAGGACAACCGGTATTATGCCCGGCTGGCCGGTTTTCCCTGCTTTGAGCCGGCCACGGCCCAGGAAGCAAAGGACATGACCCGGGACATCCTGGCTATGTCCGCCAGATGGGAGCAGCCGGTGATGCTGCGAACCACCACCCGGGTCAACCACCTGCGCGGCCCGGTGGCCTTTGACGAGCCCGCTCCGGCCCGGACCAAAGGTGAGTTCAAAAAGAACCCCATGCGGTTCGTACCCATCCCGGCCGTAGCCCGGAAGCGGCACGACGTACTGCTCAAGAAGCTGGAAGAGATCCGGGAAGAAGCCGAGACCTCGCCCTGGAACACGGAGTCCGGTTCCGGCAAGGTGGGATTCATCGCGTCCGGCATCGCCCGGGCCTACCTGAACGACGTGCTCCTCGAAGCTGATGCAAAGGACGAGGTCCGGGTTCTCGAACTCGGATTCACATATCCCCTGCCGACGAAAAAAATCCTCTCGTTCCTGAACAAGGTGGAAAAGGTCGTCATTCTGGAAGAACTTGAGCCCCTGGTGGAAAACGAGGTCCGGACCCTGATTCAGAAAAACGGGCTCTCCGTCGAGATCGTGGGTAAAGGCGAGATGCTCCCGGTACAGGGGGAATACTCTACGGTCATCGTGCGCAAGGTCTTTGGTGCCGTGACCGGCCGAGAGGATACCCACGCCCACTGCGACATGGAGCAGGGACTGCCCATGCGGCCGCCCAACCTGTGCGCCGGCTGTCCCCACCGGGCCGCCTTTTATGCCGTGCGGGAGACCTACGGCGACGAAGCGGTCTATTCCTCGGACATCGGCTGCTATACCCTCGGCATTCTGCCCCCCCTGAAGGCGGCGGATTTCCTGCTGTGCATGGGCTCGTCGGTTTCTTCGGGAACGGGGGTGTCAAAAGCCACGGGCCAACCCGTAGTGGCCTATATCGGCGATTCCACCTTCTACCATTCCGGCATCACAGGTCTGATCAATGCGGTGTTCAACGGCCACGACCTGCTCCTGGTCATCCTGGACAACCGGACCACGGCCATGACCGGACATCAGCCCAATCCCGGCGTGGACACCACCTTCATCGGCCCCAACCCCAATGTGGTGGACATCGAAACCATTGTCCGCGGCTGCGGCGTGACGCAGGTCAAAAAGGTCAAACCGTTAAACCATAAGGCCACAAAAACGGCCCTGGACGAGTTCAAGGCCATGTCCGGCGTACGGGTGCTCATCGCAGTGGATCCCTGTCCCCTGTTCGCTAAACGGGCCCTGGGTAAAAAGCCGGTCCAGACCGCATACGTCCCCAAAGAACATGCCGCGGACCAGGAATGCCTGGACGTAGTGGCAGACCTGGCCTGCCCGGCCTTCTCCATTCAGGACGGCAATGTGGTCATCGACGAGACCACCTGCTCCGGATGCATGTTCTGTGTCCAGCTCTCTTCCAAGATCAAAGCCCGTAAAAGGAGTCTGTCATGAGCCGCGCGCGCATCTTTCTGACCGGTGTCGGCGGTCAGGGCACCCTGACCGCCACCACCCTCCTTTCCAGGATCGGACTGGACAACGGACTGCAGGTCACCTCGGGCGAGATCCACGGTATGGCTCAACGGGGGGGCGTGGTTGAATCCACCGTGCTCTTCGGCGGCTTTCAAAGCCCCAAAATCAGCTTTGGTGAGGCGGACCTGCTCCTCGGTTTCGAACCGCTGGAGACCCTGCGGGCCCTGCCCTATCTGAAACCCGGCGGCGTGATCGTGTCCAACTCCGACCCGATCCTGCCCATCGGCGTAACCACGGGCCGGGAATCCTACCCTGACCTGAACGAAATCAGAGCCAAGGCCGAAGCCTCCTGTGCGAGCAGAGTCCTGTTCGTCCCCTGCATCGACCTGGCCGTGCGCGAAGTGGGCGTGGCCCAGGCCGCCAACATGGTCCTGCTCGGCGCGGCCTGCGCCGCAGGAGCCATGCCCTTCACCACCGACGCCCTGCTGACCGGCATAGAAAAATACCTGAAACCCGCCCTGGTGGAAAAAAACAAGATTGCCGTAGCCCTGGGGGCAAAAGCGATTGAAAAGGGATGAGGGGTAAGGGTTAAGGGTTAAGGGTTAAGAAAGGCAATGGGACATATAGGTCTTATAGGACCTATATGTCCCATTGCCTTGCCTCTTGCCTATTGCCTATTGCCTTCGCTTCCCTTAACCCTTAACCCTTAACCCTTAAAACTTAAAACTTACCCTTCCCCCCTCCCCCTCTTATTTTCCTTTTTTGTATATTCAATTTTACATTTCTGTTCTACTGCGCTAAATACTCTTTCCTTTGACACAAAAGACTCATTTTTCTTTCGTTTTCACCTTTTTCTGAACAGGAAACCGTATCACGCAACCATCATGGAACATTTTCTCGAAATCCTGAAATCAATCCTGCTTGAGGTCGATCCTCTCACGCCGCTGCAATCCGGCCTTGAGGATCTCATGGCCATTCTGGCCAAGGAACTCCGATACAAACGGGTCTCCCTGGCCATTGTCGACCCCAAAACCAACACTCTTAAACTGAACCTGCTCCATGGACACGCCCGGCCCGCCCCGACCAGCTACTCCCCCGGCCAGGGTATCACCGGACAGGTCCTCAGCTCCGGGAAGTCGATCATTGTCCCGGTCATGAAGGACAACCCCCATTTTTTAAACAAGGCCGTGGGGCGCTCCCAGGAGGAGCTGGCCTCGCTCTCCTTTATCAGTGTACCGGTCCTGCGCCAGCTGGACTCCGGAGAAAATGAAATCCTGGGTGTGCTGAGCATCGACATAGATCGGTGCTCGGAGCAGGTGCTGGCCGACCACTGCCTGTTCCTTGAAGTTCTGGCCGGGGTCATCGCCCGCCAGGCAGCCTACCTTCAGGAGGACATGAGCAAAAAGGAATTATGGGCCTCCATGGCCTATCTCGGCGAGGATATCGGACGTCAGGAAATGGCCCGGAACAAGATCGTGGCCACCTCCAAGGCTATGGCCATGGTCATGGGCCAGATCCGACAGGTGGCTGAAAGCAAGGCCACGGTCCTTTTGCGAGGCGAGTCCGGGACCGGCAAAGAGCTCATGGCCGAGGCCCTCCACAACATCAGTCCGCGCAAAAAACTCCCGTTCGTCAAACTGAACTGCGCGGCTCTGCCCTCGGAACTCCTGGAAAGCGAACTGTTCGGCCATGAACGAGGGGCCTTCACCGGAGCCGTGGGCAGCAAGAAAGGACGCTTCGAGCTGGCCCACAACGGAACCCTGTTCCTCGACGAGATCGGCGAGCTCAGCTCCGAGGCCCAGGCCAAGCTGCTGCGGGCCATTCAGGAAGGTGAAATCCAGCGTCTGGGCAGCGAAAAAGTAACCAGAGTGGACGTACGTATCATCTGCGCCACACACCAGCCTCTGGAAAATCTTCTGGAACAGAATCGATTCCGGGAAGACCTCTATTATCGGGTGAACGTATTCCCCATCTTTATTCCTCCCCTCAGAGACCGTCGGGAAGACATTCTGCCCCTAGGGGAGCATTTTCTCCACTTTTTCTCCAGTGAGTACGGCAAACAGATTAAACGGATCTCCACGCCGGCCATTGATCTGCTGACCCAGTATCAGTGGCCGGGAAATGTCCGGGAACTGCGCAACTGCATGGAACGGGCGGTCCTGCTGTGCACGGACGAGGCCATCCGGACCTACCACCTGCCCCCCACCCTGCAGACGGCGGAAAGCTCAGCCACGGACACCCAGCTCTCCTTTGGCGAGGCCGTGGCCAAATTCGAGCAGGAGCTTCTGGTGGAGGCTTTGCAGAAATGTCGCGGCAACATGCTTCAGGTCGCACGCGAGTTGCGGGCCAGCTACAGAATTGTAAATTACAAAATCAAGAAGTATAATATCAACCCAAAAAAGTTTTCCTGAACACACTCCCGGGGTTTTGAACCCCGGAATCCCAAAATCCCAATTGTCACCCCGGTGTATCTCTGGTAGAAGATAAGCAATTTCATAACTCTTCAGGTCTTTTTTGCAAAAATAGAAATTTCAAATTTCTCAAATGCATCGTCCGATATCCAAATAGTATTTTGGTTTTCAGGCTGGTGGAGTAACAAAATTTTGACCTGAATGGTTACGCAATTTCTTCATACCAAACATCAGCCCGGGATGGCAGTGCAATGACGCGTGAATTCGGTTCCGTGGAACCGCTCCCGAACAAGGGGTACGAAAGGTTTCTGGCCCTTGAGACCAGAATCCGGAATAAAATTAAATCCTTTGAAGAATACGGCTTCGACCGGGAACAACACCTGGCCCTGACCGTTTTCTTTGACCTGGCCCAGGAATATCAGTCGCTGCGCGACCTGTATAATCTGGCGGTCATTATTCCCCGTATCTTCTTCGGACTCGAAAGCTGCCTGTACACCATCGGCAGGGAGCTGAGGATGGTCCGCAGACGGTGTTCCTGGTCCGCCGCTCCCAGCCGACGGATCTGGGAAGGATCCCGTGCGCGTCTCGCTCAGGGACCGTTTTTTGACGATAACGACTTCATCGTACCCATCCGGTGCAACCCTCAGTACAAGCAGCAGCTTCCGGTCCCCCCCGAAGACGACGTCATCGGACTACTTGTTCTGCGATGCCCCTCCCCTCTCAGCCACCACGAAAAACTCTTTTTTGAAAAATTCGCCAACCGGGTCGGCTATCAGATCCACAACAAGCTGATCACCCTCAAGAACAAACAGCACCTCTCCTTTATCCGGACGCTGGCTCGGGATATCGGACACAATGTCATTGTTCCCAACATGTACTTCAAGCTCCTGTTTAAGCGAGTGGAGCGGATCATCAACACCATGGGACACAACATTCGCGTATTAAATGAATCAAGCCTTCCGGAAGAGCTGCACAAGGAGATCGGACTTCTGCGCGACCTGCACGAAGAACTGGGCAGGCAGCAGAAAAAAATCAACACCCACTATGAATTCACCAGTCTTTTTCTGGAAAGCCTGCTCCGTCGGGGGCACTTCGAAAAAGGGCACTACGTGCTCCAGAAACGACTGTGCAACTTCAGGACCCAGATCATCACCCCGCAGCTCGAGAGGTATCGGGACCAGCTTCTCCACAAGGGGATCTCCATCGACACCTCTCTTGGCGGCATCCCTGATCAGGAAGTGCTCCTGGTGGCCGACCTGGGACTGATCAGCCAGGTATTCGCCAATCTGTTCTCCAACGCGGTCAAATACACGCGTACAGTGCGCGACGAATTCGGCAAAGACCACAAATTCTTGGCCTATGGATGGAAAATCATTCCACGGGCGTCGGAGCACTTCAGCACGGCAGTCAAACTGAACGTGTTCACCACCGGAGAACATATTCCCCCCGGGGAGCGAGGGTACCTGTTCCGGACCAATTTTCGCAGCAGTCAGACCAGTGAGGAGGAACTCGGGACCGGGCACGGCCTGTTTTTCGTCAAGCAGATCGTGGAACTGCATGAAGGAGAGGTCGGGTATGAAGCCACCTCCCTTGGAAACAATTTTTACATCATTTTGCCTTGTGAAGTCCAAGGGAGCCCGGAAAATGCCCACGCAACCCAGCAGTGACCCGATTCTGGTCATCGAAGATGATCCGCTGTTCGGATCATTTCTCCAGGAATGGCTGGAGGCCGGCAACCGCCCGGTACTCCGCTCTACCAGCGGTACCGGGGGCCTTGCGTTGTTCCGAGACCACCGGCCGGCCATCATTCTGCTGGACCTGGGCATCCCCGGTCTGGACGGCTTCGAACTGCTGAACACCTTCATGCGCGAAGACCCGGAGGCGGCCGTGATCATCATCACCGGCCGAATGGATATCGATGCCGTCATCCGGGCCTTCAAAAGCGGGGCCCGGGATTATGTGACCAAGCCGATTCAGAACCTGGACCTTCTTGAAAAGACGATAACCAACTGTCTGGAACACAAGCATCTGCGTGACCGTATCCGTGAAGCGGACAATCAGTATTTCAACCTGATTCAGAACCTGCCCGTGGTCCTTTTTGTGATCAACAGGAATTTAAAAGTAACGTTCATCAACCGCACCTGCCGGACCATGCTCGGCTATACACCGCAGGAGGTGGTGCAGGCTCCAACAGGGTTCGTGCGTAAAATTCATCCCCAGGACAGAGACGTCTTCCTCCAACGGCTCACGGATTTTTTTACGTCTCCCTCCTACCCCTTCTCCATTGAATTTCGCATGAAACATGCCAAGGGGTACCTGCTGACCCTACAGGCCCAGGTCATCGCCCCGGCCGACAAGGCGCTCGACGCAGAATCAGAGAAAGTCGAGGGAATCATACTGGATGTAACCAAACGCAACTTTCTGGATAAGATTCTCATGCAGCGGGAAAAAATGAACACCCTCGGGGCCATGTCCGCGGAACTGGCCCACGAAATCCGCAACCCTCTTGTCTCTCTGGGAGGCTTTGCAAGACGCATGTACTCCAGATACCCGGAACTGACCGAAGCCAAAGTGATCCTTGATGAGACCGTTCGCCTGGAAAACCTGTTCAACCGTATCCATGACTATCTGGAGCCGGTACCGGTCGTCTGCGAGCAGTGTCAGCTGAACAGCCTGCTCTCCTTTTGCGTGGACCTCATGGACAGCGGGCTGCAGCGACGATTCGTGCACAGCAACTTCATCCCGAACCCGGCCAACCCGAGCGTAAACTCCGATCCGGAGCTGCTGACGCAGGTATTCATGAACATCATGAACTTCGGAGCAGAAATCGTTCTGCGATCCGGCATCCTGGAAATCACCTCCCGAGAGGCACGCGGGCATGTGGAAGTGGTATTCACTGTTTCCCCGGTGGAATACAGCATTCCCAATCCGGAATCCCTGTTTCTCCCCTTTGAAAAGGAATCCCGAAACTACAACCTGGCTCTCAGCTACCGCCATATGCGCACCCTTGGAGGACATCTTGCCTTTCAACAGCACAATGGACAGGCCGAATTCACGGTATCCCTTCCCCATCCTCTATAAGGAAACGTGCACCACCCACGGTGAACCGGGATTCAAAAAGCGGGTTGAAAGAAATTTTGAATGATGGCAGTCATTTTCTTGTAACTCTTTCCACGTAACATCAGCCCCAAAAAACATCCTTTCATCGACAACCGGGAGAACCGCATCATGCCTGCGAAGTCTCTGTCCTGTGTCACCAGTTCCTCAGACACGACATCTCACTACCGCCCTTTTGCCGAAAAAATGGAAAAGGCAGGTATACCGTCCATCGTCATCAACATCTTCAAATGTTACTATACCCAGTTTTTGTACGGCGCCCAGGGCAAACTGTCCGAAAGGGAGCTGCTGCCCATTGAGCACGGCGAGCTTCCCCGGTACGAGGATCTCCGGGAATATCATGACGACGGATGCGCGGCCCTGTCCAAAACCGTGATCATCAAGCTCAACGGAGGACTGGGAACAAGCATGGGACTGACCGGCCCGAAGTCTTTGCTTCCGGTCCGCGGTGACAAGACATTTCTGGATCTCATCCTGCGCCAGGCCCAGGTCATCCGGGAGGATTTCGGTGTCCGGTTCCCGCAGATCTTCATGAACAGCTTCAGCACCGAACAGGCCACCCTGAACCGGATCGCCGCTTTCAACTCGGGATTCGACAATGGCGACTCCGGTATCCCGCTCTCCTTTTTGCAGCATAAGTACCCCAAGATCCTGGCCTCCGACTCCAGCCCGGCCTCCTGGCCCGCAAACCCGGAACTGGAATGGAACCCGCCGGGGCATGGAGACATCTATACCGCCATGGTCACCTCCGGAATGCTCCGCAGACTTCTGGACAGCGGGTTCAGATACGCCTTTGTTTCCAACAGCGACAACCTCGGGGCGATCATGGACGAGGGACTTCTCGGGTATATGGCCAGAGAGAATCTGCCCTTTATCATGGAAGTGGCCCGACGAACCCCCTCGGACCGCAAGGGAGGGCACCTGACCCGACTCCTGAAAACCGGACGGTACGCCTTACGGGAGACGGCCCAGTGCCCGGGCAACGAGATGGACACATTCTGCGACATCGAACGTCATCGCTTCTTCAATACCAACTCCATCTGGGTCGATCTGGAAGTCCTGGAAAAGGTGTTTGCCGCGCACCGGATGATGCCCCTGGACCTGATAGTGAATCCCAAGAACCTCGATCCGCGCGACCCGGCTTCGCCTGAAATATATCAGCTCGAAACTGCCATGGGTTCGGCTATTTCCGCCTTTTACGACGCCACACCGGTCATCGTGCCCAGATCGCGGTTCGCCCCGGTCAAGACCTCCAACGACCTGCTCCTGACCATGTCCGACTGCTACCTGGAAACCGAGGATGCCACCCTGGTGCCCAACCCCGAGTGCTCCTCCCCCCTGCCACTGGTAAACCTGGATTCAAAATTCTACAAAAAGATCGACGAATTCCAGATACGTTTTCCCGAAGGCGTCCCCTCCCTGCTGGAATGCCGGTCCCTGACCGTGAAAGGGGACGTCACCTTTGAAGCGGGGGTGATCCTGAAGGGGGAGGTCTCGGTGGAAAACACCTCAGGGACGCCGGTGGTGATCCCGGCAGGAACCGAGGTAAAGGGAAAGGTGGAGCTGTAAAAACAAGACGGCCCGGAGACTGTTCCGGGCCGTCTTGTTTTTACAGAGTTATACCCAATGGCGTTAAGTAATTCCTAAGGCAAAATATCTCAGGATTTATACCATTTTTACTTTATATTGATTCTACAGACCAGCCGCACCGTACCCTTGGAACCCTTTCTTTCTCTCACCTCCCCTGGATTCCAGCGTTCGCTGGAATGACAGCTTTGACCAGGGACGGTGCTGAAAATGTCATCCCTGCAAACGCAGGGATCCAGGGGAGGTAGAAGCATTGAAGGAGGCCAAGGATGTGGAGGTCAAAACAAAGTGGGAATGGTATTACGTTAAGATTCAGCGGGTAGGGGCAGGCGTTTAACGCCCCCCCTCTTCTTCCTTAACCCTTAAAACTTAACACTGAACTAAAGATTCTTTTCCGCCGCAGCGTACCCTTCGGCCAAACGGGCCTCCACATACCCGAGCACATTCTCGTCGTACTCGTCCACGTCAAAACAGCAGGCGTCTTCGCCGAGCAGCCCTTCAGGCACAAAATCCCCCTGCTCGTCCGGATCGGTAATAAAATCATTATAAAAGCAGACCGAAAGCCATCTGTTTTTCGGATCATCGTCAATGACGTCAAGAAGCACGAACAGAGACTTTCCGGTCTGGTTCTCATGCCCGGCCCGCAGGGAATAGCTCACCCCGGGGCGGCCCTTAAAATCGAAGGAGATCCCGGTCTTGGCCGCCACGAAATCCCTGAGCCGGACAAAGGCTTCTCTGGTCCGGGTCTCCCCATCCTGCCACTGTTCCAGAAACTCGTTCAATTCCTGCTCGACACGCATCTTCTGTTCCTCCTTCTATAAAATACAATGAGTTAATTTTTTACCCCCGACTCCTGAGCCGGCGAACATCTCCCACGCGCATAGTGACCTTTTCCTTATCCAGATACTCGAGCAGAGGAATGATGAATTTTCGCGTCAGCCCTCCGGTGAGTTCCTTGAATTCTGCCGGCCCCAGATCCTCATGGGTTGCGAAAAACGTCAACACGTCGTCTTTCATCTTTTCCACGGCCGAGACGGCAAAAAAGAGGTCCCGACTGACCTTCATGAGCACGCCCTGCTCCTGCAGGTGTTTAAGCATGGGGGCCAGCTCCTTTTCGTTTACATCAAGAGTTTCGGCCACCACCTTGACCGTTGGCGGCATGAGCCCGGCCCCCTGATACATCTGCGAAACGCGGGTACGCATTGTTTCCTGATCCGCAGCCAGGGAGACCCTGTGTCCCGGCAGGTGGACCACCTCCTGCCCGGCAACCACCTCGCCCTGCCGCAGGAGCCTCTCCAGAAGGGTATGAAACAGCTTGGGATGCAGAGCCCGTCCCCATCCCGACCCCAGTTCCCCGCGGGAAACACCGGGACGCATGGGCTGCTCCCGGTGCACGATTGCGAGATGGTCCACCAGAGACGCCGCCAATTCCCGGGCCAGCTCCCCGTGCACGTACCGTCGCTCCTCCTTATCGAAAAGCACGGCCTGCTGCTTTCCTCCCAGGGACTGCAGGATCTTTTCCAGTTCCCTGGACTCCAGGTCGGTCATTATCCTGAGCTCTGCAAAGCTGAGTCCGGCCGAACCGGCCATGGCCAGTTGGCTGAGAACCAGATCCGGCCCCTGGTTGGAGGCCAGCTCGCTCAGGAGGGTGAATTCCCGGGAAAACCGTTTCACCTTGCGCCCGAAAGGATTGATGATTCGCGCTCCGGCAATGGTCTGCAAGGGGGAAAAGGAACGCAGAATACACCGGTCTCCGTACACTCCGACCATGGGAGAGGGAAAACGGACCTGGCACAGAGCCGTATCCCCGGGGTCAAGCATATCCCGGTCCAGGAGGTAGATCCGGGCCAGAATTTCCCGGGCCCCGTGGTGAAAGTGGAGTTCGGTGCGATGCTTGATCCCCTTGCGGGCCGACGCCAGACAGGTCAGTTCCAGGTCCCAGACAAGGCTTGGAAACAGGGTCCCCGGGTGGGCCAGAACCTGCCCCCGCTCCAAATCGGACACCTCCAGGCCGGAAAGGTTCACGGCTGTCCGCAGCCCGGCTCCAGCCGTATCCGTTGATTTTCCATGGACCTGGAGCCCACGGATACGGCTTTCTCGCCCTTCAGGATAAATGAGTACCTCGTCCCCAAGGTTGAGCCTGCCGGAAAAGCTGGTTCCGGTGACCACAGTGCCGTGACCGCGCATGGTGAAAACCCGGTCCACGGGCAGACGAAAAAGGTCCGAACGCCGCTTTACGCCATACTCCCTGGCCATACCGATGATCTCGCTTTTGAGCTCCGTAAGCCCCTGCCCGGTATGAGCCGAAACAGGAATCATGCGGGCCTCCTCAAGAAAGGTCCCGGCCAGCACCTCCCGGACATCCTCCCGAACCAGCTCCAGCCATTCCTCATCCACCATGTCCATCTTGGTCAGGGCCACCACACCCGTGGAGATCCCGAGCAGTGAGCATATTTCCAGATGTTCGCGGGTCTGAGGCATGACCCCTTCGTCGGCCGCAATAGCCAGAACCACGAAATCGATTCCAGCCGCACCGGCCACCATGTTCTTCACGAACCGCTCATGTCCGGGAACATCGATGATGCCGAGGCGGAGATCCTCGGCCAGGTCCAGAAAGGCGAACCCGAGTTCAATGGTGATGCCCCGCTTGCGCTCCTCAACCAGGCGATCGCAATCAATCCCGGTCAGCGCCTTGATCAGAGTGGTCTTGCCGTGGTCGATATGCCCGGCCGTGCCCATGATTACCGGCATGAAAACTTCCTTTTGTGGTTTTACGTTTCAGGTTTCAGGTTTCAGGTTTTAGGCTTCAAGAAAATGCTGGCTGGTCGCGGCAATACCGGGGTCGAAACAACCACTAGTTCCGAGGGTGGCCTCGCTTGCCTCCCCTTCTTGCCTAAAACCTAACACCTAAGACCTTAACCATCCGAACTTATTTCAAGAATTCCCGATACGCCAGCACCGTGGCGTACAGATCGGCTTTGGAGGACATTTCAAAGGGGCTGTGCATGGAGAGCACGCCTGGGCCGAAGTCGATGACATCCATACAGTATACGGCCAGAAACTTGGCCACAGTGCCCCCGCCTCCCAGGTCCACTTTGCCCAGTTCAGCCATCTGCCACGGGATTTTCGCCTGGTTCAGCAGGCCGCGCAACATGCCCACGTATTCGGCATGGGCATCGTTGGCGCCGTATTTCCCGCGGTGTCCGGTAAACTTGCAGAACACCGGCCCAAAGCCGACGGTGGAGGCGTTCAGCTTTTCGTGCAGATCCTGATAATCCGGGTCCGTGGCCGCATGCACATCCGCGGACACGGCGCAGGACCGGGAAAGCACGTGGCGCAATTTTACGGATGGTTCCCAGGCCTCGACAAGGTCTTCCATGCAGTACTCAAAAAACAGGGACTGGGCCCCGGTGGCCCCGTCGGACCCGATCTCTTCCTTATCCCAGAACAGCACCACCTGGGTGTATTCCGGCTCCTCTTCGCTCAGCAGGGCCTCAAGTCCCGCAAACACACAGATCCGGTCATCCTGACCGTACCCGCCGATAAGGGCGCGGTCGAGTCCCACGAACCGGGCCGGACCGGCCGGAACAGCCTGCAGTTCAGCGCTGTACAGGTCCTCCTCCACAATGTTGTACTTTTCGTTAAGAAGGGTCAGGACATTGTCCCGAACCCGGTTTTTGTCCTCGTCCCGGGAA
The DNA here is from genome assembly GCA_041685265.1 of Desulfomicrobiaceae bacterium. Classification (GTDB taxonomy): domain Bacteria; phylum Desulfobacterota; class Desulfovibrionia; order Desulfovibrionales; family Desulfomicrobiaceae; genus JAWLGC01. The sequence goes on from JAWLGC010000013.1 coordinate 32,605, forward strand.
TCTGCAACCGGGGCATGCCCCAGAACAATATTCAGCTTTTCAGCTTCAAAGGCCTCGGTCACCGTGGCCTGGTTCTGCTTCTGGGCCAGATGGGGCAGAAGATCACCGATCATGAGCACCGGATCGTGCGGATCCTCCCCTATGCTCACGTCAACGACCGTGCCGTCAACCCGCACCACGACCCCGTGCAGGGCCAGAGGCCGGGCCAGCCACTGATATTTACGGATGCCTCCGTAATAATGGGTCTTGGCCAACCCCACGGCACACTCCTCATACAGGGGATGCTGCTTCAGATCCAGTCGCGGAGTATCCGCATGAGCTCCGAGCAGCCGAATGCCCTCGGACAGGGGGCGTTTGCCCTTTCGGGCCAGAAAGACAGTCTTTCCACGCAAGTCGCGGAGTACGGCAGGAGCCGAAAAGTCCTCGTCAAATCCTTTTGCACTTACCTGCTCACGTACCCACTTGACCGTTTCCCGCTCGGTCTTGCACGTGGACAGAAAATCGATATACCGGGAGGCAAGTTCGTCCATGGCGACCCGATGCTCTTCGGTATTATAAATGTCCCAGCAGTTGTTGGGTTTCCATTCTAAATTCTTGGTCATTACAGCCCCGTATTTTTTTAAAACTCATCACTCAAAACTCAAAATTTCCCCGATCACTTCACTCACCAGAACAAATTCATCTTCTTCTATCGTTCGAGGGTCAAGGCAGAAGAGATCATTTTCAATACGGCCTATCAGGGGCGGGTTCGTGTCCAGCAGGGCCACCCGCAGTTTTTCGGCGCTCACTCCCGCACCGGGGTGTATTCGCACCAGTGTCGTGGGCAGATCCTGTTCGGGAAAAGCACCACCGCCAACCCGCGACTGTCCTGCCGCCAGATCCAGCCCCACGTTTTCAGGCAGCACCTCTTCCAACACTTCCCGCAACCGTTCGGCCTTCTTCTTCAGAAAGGAAGATGACGCTGTGATCATACGCAGGGTGGGCACGGCCTGTGTCACCGTAGCCGGATCGAGATACAGTCGGAGTGTGGCCTCAAGGGCGGCCAGGGTCATCTTGTCGATACGCAGGGCCCGGTTGAGTTGATTGCGTTTGATGCGCTCCACGGTCTCCTTTCTGCCGACGATGATGCCGGCCTGCGGTCCGCCCAGGAGTTTGTCCCCACTAAAGCAGACCACGTCCACGCCGCTTTCCACCACCTTCTGGACCGTGGGCTCGGGTGTCAGTCCCAGCCCTGAAAAATCAAACAGATTGCCGCTGCCCAGATCCTCGATGACCGGCACCTCATGGGCCCGGCCGATGCGCACCAGATCGGACAAGGGGACTTCCTTATGAAAACCCACGATGCGATAGTTGGAGGTGTGCACCTTCATAATGGCCGCAGTCCGATCCGTAACGGCCCCTTCGTAATCGTGGACATGGACCCGGTTGGTGGCCCCGACCTCCCGGAGCACGGCCCCGCTCTTGGCCATAACCTCGGGAATGCGAAACGCCCCCCCGATCTCCACCAGCTGTCCTCTGGCCACGATCACCTCCCGCCCCTTGGCCAGGGTGTCCAGTATGAGCAGTACGGCTGCGGCATTGTTGTTCACTACCAGCCCGGCCTCGGCCCCGGTCAACCGGCACAGAAGTTCCTCCACGTGAGAATAACGGCTGCCGCGCTTGCCGGTTTCCAGGGCCAGCTCAAGATTGGAGTAACGCAGACATCCATCTTTTACGGCATGCACGGCTTCCGGGGCCAGGATGGATCTCCCGAGATTGGTGTGCACCACCACACCGGTTCCGTTCAGGACCCGCCGAAAGTGCGGTCGAGACCTTGTCCGGACATAAACCGCTCCTCTGGAAAACACATTTTCAGGCTGCAGCTGCTCCGGATTCTGCAGAACACCGGATCGGATTTCCTCCCGACACAAATCCAGAAACTCCACGATCAGATCCCGCTGCAGGTCATGAGGCAGTCCGGTGAGGTCGTCACGGGTGGAAAAATCCCTGAGCAGACTGTCCACGGAGGGCAGAAGGCGAAACAGATTGGACACGAACAGACTCCTTATGAAAGATTCCAGAAAAGAGCTTCAGGATGAATGCGGTAAAATTCGGCCAACAGAAACAGGGAGCCGCAGATCAACACGGTTCCCGGCAATAACCGGACCCGCTCCAGTGCCGCAGCCATATCCCCCGCCGGTTCCCCCCTTTCCCCGACCAGTTCGGCCAGTTCTGCAGGATCACAGGCCCGCTCATTCCCCATAATCCCGGGGACGATGATCGGTCCTGACCCGAAGGAACGAACACAATCGACAAGTCCCGCCGGGTTCTTGTCCTGCATGCACGAAAAAATCACTGCCGAGGGCGTGACCTTAAGATCAAACAAAGCCTGCTGCAAGGCAGTCATTGCCATGATGTTATGGGCTCCATCCAACAAAAAGCAAGGGTACCCGGAACGTCGAACCTGCTGCAGCCGTCCGGGATGCACTGCCCTTTTCACCCCCTGAAGGCACGCTTCGCGGTCCACCGGCAATCCCTGCAGAGCACGAAACCGGACCCAGGCAGCCAGGGCAAGCATGGCGTTGTCCTGCTGAAACGCGCCCGGCAGACCGAAATCCCGGGCGGCCAGGTCCAGTTCCAGCCCCAGAAACGCGAACCTCCGGCCGGACTTCCGGTCCCGGCAAACAGACGCAAGGTACACAACCTCGGATTCCGTCCGGTTCGCGGCCTCGGCAATAACGCCCGCCGCCTCAGGACCCTGGGGGGCACAGATGACCGGCACCCCGCGCACGGCCCCGGCCTTGTCCCGGGCAATACAGACCAGATCCGGTCCGAGCACGGACTGATGATCCAGCCCCACGGGAGTGAGCACGGTCAACAGAGGATCAAACACACAGGTGGCGTCATGGGTGCCCCCGAGCCCCGCTTCGAGCACGACCAGTCCCAGCCCTGCACGTGCAAAGGCCAGAGCGGCAATGAGGGTCACAACCTCGAAATAGGTCGCCCCGCACGCGTGAACGGCCTGCATGACCGCATTCGCCAGCTCTGTCCACTCGGACTCGGACAACAACCGGCCGTTGATCCGAATCCGCTCACGCAGGGTCAGAAAATGGGGGGAAGTAAACACGCCTACCGTTCCCCCGTGGGTCAGGGCAAGAGACTCCAGGCAGGCACAGACCGACCCTTTGCCGTTGGTGCCCACCACATGAACCACAGGCAGGGCATCCCTGGCGTTCCCGAGACGGGCCAGCCCCTGCTCCATGCGCTCCAGGCCAAGATCCATATGGAACATACCGAGCCGGTCCATATGGGCCTGAAACTCCTGAAAGGAGGAAAACACGGGGGGAGCCCCAAGGGTCATACTCACGAAAAATCCTTATCTGACAGGTTGGTTACGTCAGACCGCTTTCATACACCAGGCCGTCGCTGTCAAGGCGGGACAGAAGAGGCCCCGGTCCCCGCTGCCCCAAAAAACAGAAGACGCCCGGTCTCTTCCAGGACCGGACGCCTCCACATGTACTCATCTCACTCTGTTAAGATCTCTTAGGCTCTGCCCTTGAATCGCTTCTTTTCCCAGTCCGCCACGTCCTCTTCATCGTCAATCTCCTCCCACCCGCTGAACATGGCCGCAATATGGGCGAAGACCGTATGCCCGGTGGTGGTCATGTACACATGAATCACCAGAAATACGAGCAGGGCAAAGGCGCAGATCATATGCAGGGTGGCCACCACGCCCAGAGACAGATAGGGAGCCAGTCCCCACTCCGCCCAGGAGTTATAGGTCCAGTACAACAGACCGGTCACGCCCTGAATGGGCAGGATGGTGGCGGCCAGTCCGAGATAGGTCAGCCGCTGCAGGGGGTTGTGCTTGGCCCCCTTCCTTTTCTGCACCGGATGGGGCTCGCCCCTGAAGATCCCGGACATATAGTACCTGGCCACCTGAAACAGTTTTTTGGTGGTAGGCATATACTGTTTCCATTCCCCGGTGGTCAGAAGCCAGAAGAAAATAAACACCAGCAGAATAATCCAGGAGATCCCGAACAGATTGTGCAGTTCCACGGCCCTTTCAAACCCGAGCCAGGAGAAGGAGCCGTGCACTTCAAGGCCGGTGATGATCAGCATAATGATGAGCAGGGTCTGCATCCAGTGCCAGAACCGCTCGAATTTGGTGTACAGATAGATCTTGGTCTTGGGCATGGTGCTACTCCTCCCTGCGCTTGGGTCGATAAAAGAGTCTGGCCAGACCGTGCAGAGCAACGCCGATAAGGGAAGCAACCACCGCGCCCCATCCCAGAATATCCACCAGGGAGCTGCCGTCCCTGGCCGGCATGTAGAACCCGGCCAGATTGGCCAGCCGGCTCTGCTTCGAGTGACAGGCCGAACAGTTCAGTGAGTTCTCCTTGGGGGCGACCATATGCGTGGTCGGATACACGAACTCGGTCTCCACAAAGTCAAACTCTCCGCTGAACGGCAACCCGGCGGCCTGCATGCCCGCGGCCAGGGAGGATTTCCAGTCGTATCCTTTCCAATAGGCATCCTGGTCCTTACCGAACAGATACGGAATAAGCAGGGTTTTGTTCACCTTGTCGTAGGGCTGCTTGCCCCTGTGGACCTTGAACGGGAAAATCCGGGCATTGGAATCCATGCGCGACCCCTCAGGCCAGCTGACCTTGACCGGCCCGGCCGGGTCGATCATATCCCTGGCGGTCAGGGTATTGATGGAGCCATTAAACCAGTAATATTCCGGAACCACGTTCTTTTCCCACCGGAACTCCCCTTTCTTGGACATGTAGGAGTGCTTACCAAGAGGGCCATCCACTGCGTACGGCTTGCCGTCCCGCATGAGCCCGGCCTTGGACCAGTCCCACCACATCTTGGTCGGGTTGACCCGGGCGTATTCCGGAATGTGGCAGCTCTGACAGGCCACCTTGTCCGTATGGTCGTTGAGCTTGGTCTCCTTGTGCGGCGTGGCACTATGGCAGGATTCACACATGATCCTGGGCATAAGGTCATCCTCAAGCAGGCTCTTGCGTGACTCGGCCGCGGGTGTGGAGTAGATTCGTCCGGCAATATGATGCATACTGGTGGTGTGACACCGGGTGCAGGAGAAATCCTGGCCATCCACCCCCATGTGCACGTCCAGGGATTTGTTCGGCTTCATGAGTGAGGAGTCCATATCTCCGTGCTTGACCCCGTCGCCGCCACCGCCGAAAAAGTGGCAGGTGCCGCAGTTACGCCGCCCGGGGCGCCCCACGGATTGAGCCACCCTGGCCCAGTCAGGCGGCAGGAAGGTCTTTCCTCCGAATTTGGTGGGTTCGGTGACCGGATTCCCGGCCTTGGTGGGAAATTTTTTATAGGTTCCGGTCTGCTCGTGGCAGACCAGGCAATCGATCCTGGAAGGGTCGGAGAAATCGAAACTCTTGTCCTTCCACCCGTATCCGGCATGACAGGAAGTACAGCGGGGCTCGTTGGACTGAATATTGATGCAGAAGTTGTTCACGACCAGACCACCCTTGCCCACCTGCAGGTCCGGGTCGGCATTGGGGTCCAGCCAGGTCCAGTGGATGGTCTTGTGCACCTGGGCTGCAGCCTCTGTGTGACAGGAAAGACAGGCCCGGGTCACTTGCGGCCCGGATGTGAACTCCTGTTGCAGCAGAGCGTGCTTGGAATGATCCGTGGTGGCCCAGTTCTCGGCTGGGGTCGCCTGCCTGGCCATCTGCCTCCCTTTGGCCACGGGATCATCTACCGCCCCGGCTCCCGCCGCGATTCCGACCAGCAGAACCGCACATCCGATACCGATCCGCAATTTTCTCATACGCTTCTCCTTTGTTTGCTTGGAGCAACTCGGGTTCCGATCCGGGAAAAAGCTTTTCATCGTATTTAGTCTCAATATATGACCGCACTTAAGGGAAAGGTCAATAAAAAGTCGGCCAAAGTCCCCCTGAATGGTCGATATTATTTCTCAATTATCAAATTTTTTCCTTGACCAACACCCCAAGTTTTCATACATGCCTTCTCCGTCGCATGCGCCAGTAGCTCAGTTGGATAGAGCATCTGCCTTCTAAGCAGACGGCCGGGGGTTCGAATCCTCCCTGGCGCACCAAGGACAGCCCAACGGGCCGGAGAACTCTCCGGCCCGTTTTTATTTGCCCTTGCCGAAGAAGAACAGCCAGGGCCGAAAATCGAGAGGTGACACAAAAAAACGGACCGCCCTTCCGAGCGGTCCGTTTTTTTTGGGGGAGATCCGTATTGATATAACCTACAGGGCCTTGGCCTTCTGCAGTTCA
>JAWLGC010000092.1:0-10345 GCA_041685265.1 Desulfomicrobiaceae bacterium
TTTGTGGAAGCCACCAAGCCGGTTTACGAGAAGTGGATTCCCATCATCGGTGAGGACCTGTACAAGAAGGCCCTCAAAGACATGGGCAGATAGTCTGTCTGGCTGCGACTCGGTTTACTCAGCCCGGAGGCCTCGGCTCCGGGCTTTTTTCGCATTTTTTCGAGGATAATTATGGACCAAGAAACGCGTCGTCTGCGGCCTGAGCATATACTCATGGCTGCCATGCTTTTTCTTATGGCACTGATCACCTTCGTGAATGTGCTCAGCCGGTATTTTTTTCATTTTTCCCTGGCCGCCACCGAGGAGATCACTATTAATCTCTTCGTCTGGATGACCGTCATCGGCATCGGGCTCGCTTTTGAGCGGGGCGGCCAGCTCGGTATGGTCACCCTGTACAACATCTTTCCGGCTAAAATGAAACGCAGGGTCATCTGGTTGAGCACTCTGCTCGCCGCGGCCCTGTTCGTGGTGGTGGATATGTATACGATCCAGGCCATCTACGATGAGATCACCATGTTTCAGGCCATGTCTGCGGCCCTTGGGATTCCGGTCTGGATCTACTACGCCGGGGTGCCGATCCTGTCTCTGTTCGTATTCAAGGGGATTGTCCTCGATGCCCGGACCAGGCTGCGGGCCCTGGATCTGTACGAACATCATAAAACCATATCCGGGAAATAGGGGGCGCCATGGAACTGTTCCTCGTCTCCGTCGCTTTTCTCGCCCTGACCGTCATCGGAGTTCCCATCGGTACGGTGCTGGGTATCGTGGGAGCGGCCTCTTTGTACTGGTTCGATCTGGGCATCTCTATGCTCGGGGTCAATTTCAACTCGGGCATCGCGTCGTTTCCGTTGCTGGCCATTCCCTTTTTCGTGCTGGCCGGGGTGATTCTGGAGCGGGCCGGACTGGCCGCCACCATTGCCCGTTTTTTTGAGCTGGTGGTGGGCAGGGCCGTGGGCGGTCTGGCCACTGTGGCCGTACTGACCTGCATGTTCTGGGGGGCTCTGTCCGGATCCGGACCGGCCACCACTGCGGCCGTGGGGCTTATTCTGCTCACGCCCATGATTCGGCACGGGTATGACAAGAACTTTGCCGGGGCCCTTATCGCCAGTTCCTCGGACCTGTCCATTATCATTCCTCCAAGCATCGCCTTTATCATTTACGGCAACATCACCGGGGTGTCGGTTTCGGCCCTGTTTCTGGCCGGGGTCTTCCCGGGCATCCTGGCCGGAGTGGCCATGATTGTGGTTGCCTATATGATATCCCGAAAGCGGGGGTACCGGGGAGTGGCCGACCGGGGGTCGGCAGGGGAGATCCTGGTCGCCTTCAAGGAGTCGATCTGGGCCATTCTGACCCCGGTCATCGTGCTCGGCGGTATCTACGGCGGGATCTTCACGCCCACTGAAGCAGCCGTGGTGGCGGTGTTCTATTCTTTGTTTGTGGCCACGGTGGTGTATCGCTCCATCACCTGGCGGGATTTTATCTGGGTTCTGGTGGACGCCGGGGTGACCAGTTCGGTGATCATGTTCATCGTGGTTTTTGCCGGGATCTTCACCTGGGCAGCCTCGGTTATGGGCATGGTGGACATGGTGGCCGAATCCATCGTGGCCGTGGCCCCCAACGCCCTGGTCATGATTCTGCTGGTCAATGTCCTGCTTCTGGGACTGGGTATGATTCTGGACGCTATCTCCATATCCTTTCTGATTCTACCCATCGTCATGCCGGTTCTGGACACCTTCGGTATCGACCCGTTGTGGTACGGGGTCATCTTCATCTCGGCCCTGGCCATCGGACAGGCAACGCCGCCCGTGGGTGTGAACCTGTTTACCGCAGCCAACCTTATCGACAGTGATGTGGACAAGGTGGCCAAAGAGGCCATCCCCTTTGTCCTGGCGGCTGTGGTGGTGCTGGTGATAGTGTCGGTGTTTCCGGCACTGTCCACCTATCTGCCCGAGGCGGCGGGATTGTATACGCCGTGATCTGAAGGCAATCTCGCGTCTAATGACGCGGAACGGAAAACCCAAAAAGCCCCTGGCAAATGCCAGGGGCTTTTTGGGTTGGTGCAGAAGTATCGGCGGGACGCCGGCCACGATCAGCCGGAGCAAAGCCGGGTTTTGAAAATGGATGTCCTAAGACCCTGCAAGCTCAAACCGGTCCAGGTTCATGACCTTGTTCCATGCTGCAACGAAGTCGTGCAGGAATTTCTCCCCGGCGTCTTCGCATGCATAGACCTCTGCAATTGCCCGAAGCTGAGAGTTTGATCCGAAGACCAGGTCCACACGGGTGCCGGTCCACTTGAGTTCACCGCTGGCGCGGTCACGCCCTTCGAAAACGTCGGCGTCATTGGTCGTCGGTTTCCATGTCGTGTTCATATCGAGCAGATTCACGAAGAAGTCATTGGTGAGCGTTCCGGGTTGCCCGGTGAAAACGCCGTGTCTGACCCCGCCGAAGTTGGCATCCAGAGCGCGCATGCCGCCGACAAGGACCGTCATTTCCGGGGCGGTCAGGGTCAGCAGCTGGGCCCGGTCAAGAAGCAGCTCTTCTGCCGGAACCGAGTATTTCCCCTTGAGGTAGTTACGGAATCCGTCCGCTATCGGTTCGAGTACGTCAAAGGAAGCTGCGTCGGTCTGCTCCTGCGTGGCATCCGTGCGTCCCGGCGTGAAGGGGACGGTTATGTCATGCCCTCCGTTTTTCGCGGCCTGTTCGATGCCTGCGCATCCGCCAAGGACGATCAGGTCGGCCAGAGAAACCTGCCTGCCGTTAGCGCTGCCTGCATTGAATTCCTTCTGAATTCCTTCAAGGGTCTGCAGCACGTTTTTCAGCCGGCCCGGCTGGTTTGCGTCCCAGTCCTTCTGGGGAGCAAGACGGATACGCGCTCCGTTGGCGCCGCCCCGGTTGTCCGAGCCGCGGAAGGTGGACGCTGAGGCCCAGGCGGTGGAAATCAGGTCCTGGATGGACAGCCCGGAGGCGAGGAGTCTGCCTTTGAGGTCAGCAACGTCCTTTGCGTCGATCAGGTCGTGATCGACGGGAGGGACCGGGTCCTGCCAGATCAGTTCTTCGGCCGGAACTTCCGGACCGAGGTACCGGGAGCGGGGGCCCATGTCGCGATGAGTCAGCTTGAACCACGCCCGGGCAAAGGCATCTTCGAACTCCCCGGGGTTCTGCTGGTAGTGTCGCGCGATTTTTTCGTAGACCGGGTCAAAGCGCAGGGAGAGGTCCGCCGTGGTCATCATGGGCCGGTGTTTTTTTGAAGGGTCGTGGGCGTCGACCACCATGTCTTCTTCGGCTACATCCTTGGCCAGCCACTGGTTTGCCCCGGCCGGGCTTTTGACCAGTTCCCACTCGTATTTGAAGAGCACGTTCAGGTAACCCATGTCCCATTTTGTCGGATTGGGTTTCCAGGCTCCTTCAATGCCGCTGCCGATGGTATCGCCGCCCTTGCCGCTGCCGAAGCTGCTCTTCCAGCCGAGCCCCTGCTCTTCGATGGGGGCGGCTTCGGGTTCGGGGCCGATCAGGGCGGCATCACCGGCACCGTGGCATTTGCCGAAGGTGTGTCCGCCGGCGACCAGAGCCACGGTTTCTTCGTCATTCATAGCCATGCGTGCGAAGGTTTCGCGCACGTCTTTGCCCGAGGCTATGGGGTCCGGATTGCCGTCCGGGCCTTCCGGATTTACGTAGATAAGCCCCATCTGCACGGCCGCCAGGGGATTTTCCAGATCCCGGTCGCCGCTGTAACGGCTCCTGGGGTTGTCGCTCGTAGCCAGCCATTCCTCTTCGGCACCCCAGTAAATGTCCTCTTCGGGCTCCCAGACGTCTTCGCGTCCGCCGCCGAAGCCGAAGGTCTCAAGTCCCATGGACTCAATGGCGCAGTTGCCGGCGAGGATCATGAGGTCGGCCCAGGAGATTTTTCTGCCGTATTTCTGCTTGATGGGCCAAAGCAGGCGACGGGCCTTGTCCAGGTTCACATTGTCGGGCCAGCTGTTCAGCGGTGCAAGGCGCTGGCTGCCGGATCCCGCACCGCCGCGGCCGTCTCCCATGCGGTAGGTGCCTGCACTGTGCCACGCCATGCGGATAAAGAACGGTCCGTAATGTCCGTAATCGGCCGGCCACCACTCCTTTGAGTCCTTCATAAGCCTATGGAGGTCCTGTTTCAAAGCTTTGAGATCGAGTTTTTTGAATTCCTCAGCGTAGCAGAAGTTCTCTCCCATCGGGTTGCCCATGGGAGGGTTCTGGTGAAGCATTCCGAGGTTCAACCGGTTCGGCCACCAATCTCGGGGTGCGGTGCCTCGGCCTGCAGTGGCGGGGGCGGATCGGCCGGTTACCGGACATTTGCTTTCTTTACTCATGTGCGTTTCTCCCTGTCCTTTTTGGTTTGGGTTTCAGTATCGTTGGCTGTGTACGCCAAGAGGCGGTTACGCGTCGACGTGAAAGGATAGATATAAATGAGACACGGTTACAGTACTAATGCTTCCCGAATTCGATTGATCCGAGCACTTTTTTACACCTTTGTCTTTCGCTCGCATACGAGGGATTTGAATCTATTCCATACCAGAAAACGGAAATGGTTGTCCATGGCTTGGCAAAGGAGGATTTCAATCCGCAGCGGGAGGGGATCCGGGCAGGGGGAGGGCGAAGACGCTGCCTGGTTCGGAGTCGCCAACGTCTTGATCCGATTTACAGTACGGAAGAGCCGGCCGAAGATTTTTCGTGTTCCTGGGCGGAAAGGATGCGGTCTTTGAGAACCTTCTGATCATAGGCCTTGAGCAGGTCATCCTTGGTCAGGATGCCCACGACACGATTCTCCGTATCCACCACCGGAAACATGGAATAGGGATGGGCTTCAAACAGGTGCAGGGCCTTTTCCATGGTCTGCCGGCCGGTCATGGTCATGACCTTTTCGTTCATCAGATCGGCTGCGATCACAATGTGCTTGAGATCCTCAAAATTGAGCAGAGATTCCCGCATGTCTCGCAGGGAAAGGACGCCGACGAGATGGTGGCTGTCATTTTCAACCACGAAATGGGGATAGGGGGCAGTGGAAACCTCCTGGACGATTGCAGCAAGGGGGGAGGATATGGAGATCGTAGGCACTGTGCGGCGCATGAAGTCACTAACGCAAAGGTCGCGCAGGATGGAGACGTCATGACCGCGGACAATGCTGACTCCCCGGCGCAGAAGTTTGAGCTCGTAGATCGAGACTCCGAAGAGAAGACGGACGACCAGGGTGGCGCTGATGCAGGCGATCATCAGGGGCAGGATGATCTGGGAATGCAGCGTCAGTTCGAAAATAGTCACGATGGCCGTGATCGGTGCCAGGGTGGTCCCGGAAACCACGGCCCCCATGCCGGCCAGGGCCAGAAAGGCCGGGTTCAGGCCCAGGCTCGGCCAGAAGGTGTTCAGGACATGGCCGGTCACGGTGCCCAGAGCGGCTCCCAGATACAGGGACGGGGCAAAGATGCCTCCGCTCATGCCCGAGCCGATACACAGGGCGGTGGCCGTGATCTTGCAGACCAGCAGGAGCAGACCGACCTGCAGGGGCAGGCTGCCTTCAAGGGCGGCGTTGACGGTGTCATAGCCCACTCCCATGACCTGAGGGACCTGCAGGGCCAGGCAGCCCAGGAGCAGGCCGCCCAGGGCCGGACACAGCCATCCGGGGACGGGGAGTCTGTCGAAGACATGCTCGGCCGCCAGAACGGACCGGACAAAGAGAATGGAGACCACCCCGGCCAGCAGGCCCAGAATGAGGTAGGCAAAGAGTTCATGGTAGTTTGCCAGGGCAAAGTCCACGATTCGAAAGGCCGGGAAATCGCCCCAGAATATCCGGGACAGGACCGAACCGGTGATGGAGGCGATGACGATGTGGCTGATGTGGGAGACCTCGATGTTCAGCAGAATGATCTCCATGGCGAAGATCGCGCCGGTGATCGGGGCGTTGAAGGTCGCGGAGATCCCGGCCGCCGCACCGCAGGCCAGGCACAGCCTGCGCAGCTCGGGCGAGAGGTCGAAGAGCTGGGCCACTGAAGAGCCCACGGATGATCCGATCTGGACGATGGGGCCTTCACGGCCCACCGAGGCCCCGGCGGCAAGAAGCAGGCTGGAGACCAGCCCCTTGAGAAAGGTGACCCGGTGCCGGATGGTGCTCTGTCTGGCGGTGACCGAGTGGATGACCTCCGGAACACCCGGCCCCCTGGCCTCGGGGACGAAAAAGGTGATGATCGGCCCGGCGATCAGTCCGCCCAGGGTGGGGACGAGCAGGATCTGCCACCACGGCGCAGCTCGGATCTGGGCCATGAGGCCCGGGCCGTCAGGCCAGAAAAGGGACTGCATGCATTCGATCAGGCCCCGAAAAAGGAGCGCCCCGACCGCAGCCAGAAATCCGATGCCCACGGCGAAAAACAGCAGGGAAAGGTCGTGCCGGGGTTTGCGGATGCGCAGTGTCCGCAGGATGTTTCTGAAAAATCGCGCCATGGTGGATGAGGTCCGGGGTGTCTGCCTGAGGATATATTTTCGACAACCTGGAGGAGTCTGAACTCCCCGTCTGAAAAAGATGCCTGCCGGATTTCAGAAAAGCAAGAAAATTTCAGGAGTTGGCACTCAATAACTGAAGTTACGCAACTCCGGTAACCAGGAAGAACTGGCCCACGGATCACAAGTAGATCTTTTTGTAACTATTCAGGTACTCTCTCCAGGATTAAGAGGATTATGCTCCTTCGTCGCAGGATTACAGGATTATCCTGCCTCTGACCGTAATCCCGTTATTCCTCTTATTCCTTGTAATCCCAGGCTTTTTTAGCCTAGGTGAATAGTTACATCTTTTTTAATCCTCTTCGGTCTTAAATTCGTGTCAATGCGTGTGTATCCGTGGGCAGTTTTCTTTTTCTTTCTGACCCCCTACAACATTGCGTGCGCAAATTCAGGTACAATTTTTCGTTCCTGAACTGAAACCGGGAACTCGTTCAGAGGTCATGCATTGCGCCTTACGCTTCCTGCTGATATCCTTTTACATAATTCGTTGCCATCAGTTCCTGTCCCTGAAAGAGTGGTATGCAAATCAGAGAGCATAAAAAATAATTAAATTTGGTATACTGGAAAAAATCGGAGGTTCGGATGCCCTTGTTTTTTTTGTCCATGGCCTGCTTTCTGCTTTTGACCATGCTCGTCGGTCTTGTCCGGGTTTTCCGGGGGCCCGGTGCCGAAGACCGGCTTGCAGCCATGCAGCTGTTCGGGACCACGGGCGTGGCTGTACTGCTTCTTCTGGCTGCTGCGTTTGACTCCTCCGCCCTGCGCAACACCGCGCTGGTCTTCGCCCTGCTGACGGTCCTGGCGGTGGTGGCTTTTGTCCGTGTTCCCGGCCGGGAGAATAGGCAACGGAACCATGAGGAGGGATCGTGACGCATATCCTTGTCTGGGGGCTCTGCCTGGCCGGAGCTTTTTTCTTTCTGGCCGGGACCGTGGGGCTTCTCCGGTTTCCCGATTCCCTGTGCCGTCTGCACGCTCTGACCAAGGCCGACAATCTGGGCCTTGGCTGCGTATCTCTGGGGCTCATGTTCGCCTCAGATTCATTTTTTGTGGCCGCCAAGATCGGATTGATCTGGATTCTGGCCATGACAGCCGGTTCCACCATCTGCTTTCTCCTGGGGCAGACTATGCAGGCCGATTTGCGGAGAGAAAAATGAACCTGCTGTTGTTGGATATTCTGCTTGTCACGGCACTTTTGACAACCGCCTGGCGTATTCTTGAATCCTCGGACATTTTTCAGGCCATTGTGCTCTTCATATCCTTTGGCCTGTTTCTGGCCATTGTCTGGCTCAGACTTTCAGCCCCGGACATCGCGCTGGCCGAAGCAGGGGTGGGGGCCGGTCTGACCGGCGTTCTTTTTCTGGGCTCCTTTAAAGGTCTGAATCCGGGAGCCGGAACGCTTCAGGAAACGGAAGAAACAAGGCCCTGTCGGCTCGATCGACCCGAAGCCTGTCCTGCGCGCATCCATCACCTGGCTGCCCTGGCGGGCGCACTGGGGCTGTTCGTTCTCCTTGGTTCGGCAATCTATGATCTTCCGCAAACAGCGGGGGGCCTGAGTGCGCTGGTAACAGGGGCCCTGAAGCCGGGCGGAATAGAGCACCCGGTCACAGCGGTACTTCTTGACTTCAGGCTGTACGACACCTGGCTCGAGCTGGCCGTACTCATTCTGGCCCTGCTGGGTGTGCTCGGGGCCGGCGGCCGCAGGTCCATTCCACAGCTCAATCCGCCTTTTGAACAAAACCCCGTGCTCCTTTGGCTGGTGCGGTTGCTTATTCCCGTGGTGCTGGCCACGGCAGTGTACCTCCTGCTTCTTGGAGATCATGCTCCGGGAGGGGCTTTTCAGGCCGGGGTGATTCTGGCATCCGGCCTGACCCTGCTCTGGCTTTCCGGATACAGGTCCGTGGCTGCCTTGCCCGGGTGGCTGTGGTACGCCCTGGTGATCTGTGGATTCGCGTCAATCGAGGTTCTGGCGATAGGCACATCCTGGCTGCAGGGCGTACAGGTTCTCGGCTATCCCGAAGGATTGTCCAAGCCCTTGATTATGATCCTGGAATCCATGGCCGCTCTTTCCATTGGGGTTATCCTGGCCACTCTGACCGTGGAAACCCTGACCGGAAAGGATACCTCCGGCCTCGGGGGGAGCAGGGGAGATTCATGAGTACCTTTTTCCTCTACTCCCTTGCAGCAGCCGTGTTGATCTGCCTTGGGGTTCACGGGCTGGTCATCCGTCGCCATCTGCTGCGCAAGGTTATGGCCCTGAATATTATTTCGGCAGGGGTTTTTCTTTTGCTTATCGCCACGGCCTACAGGAACCGGGACCCCGGACCGGACCCCGTACCCCAGGCCATGGTGCTCACTGGGATCGTCGTTGCCGTAAGCGCCACGGCCTTTGCCCTTGCATTGATCCGCAGTATCCACCTGAGCACTGAAGACGATGATGAAGATGATGGAGACCGGGAATGAATCTTGTGGCCTGGACCCTCATCATTCCTTTTTTAGCAGCCATGATCTGTATTCCGTGCAGAGGCAGAACAGCTCTCCTGAGCGCCGGGATGGCGGCAACGGCCATCATGGTCCTCAGCATCAGGCTTGTTTTTCTAGTCTGGGATCAGGGGGAGGTGTATGTCCGGCTCGGGGGATGGATGGCGCCCCTGGGGATCGGGCTGCACCTTGATGGGCTCGGGGCCCTGTTCATTTTTCTGACCGCTATTGTCGGAACCCTGGTCACCCTGTATGCCGCCTGGTTTTTCGGGCCTGGAAACCAGCAGCAGGATGTCGGTTATTTCTGGACCCTGTGGTTCGTGTTATGGGCCGGTCTGAACGGCGTTTTTCTCTGTTCGGATATATTCAACGCCTATGTTCTTTTGGAAATCACCACTCTGGCGGCGGTGGGTATGACAATTCTCTCGGGCACAAGGGCCTCGCTTCTGGCCGGACTTCGCTATCTCCTGGCCGCCATGTTCGGAGCGCTCCTGTATCTTCTGGGGGTCTCCCTGCTTTATGCCCGGGTCGGCGTGCTCGATTTTTCCATGCTGGCCGGGCAGATTCCCCCGGGTACGGCCTCAGGCACGGCTTTTGGCTTCATGGTTTTCGGCCTCATCCTCAAGTCGGCGCTGCTGCCCTTTCATTTCTGGCTCCCTCCGGCTCACTCCAACGCACCCGCCCCGGTGAGCGCCATTCTCTCGGCCCTGGTGGTCAAGGCGTCGTTTTTTCTTCTTCTGCGCATCTGGTTCGTGGTGTTTTCCGGACTGACGCAGGGTCAGGCAGGACAAGCGGCGGGAATTTTCCTGGGTGTTCTGGGGGGAGCAGCCATCCTCTGGGGGTCTTTGCAGGCCATCCGGCAGATCCGACTCAAGCCTTTGATAGCGTATTCGACCGTGGGACAACTCGGATATCTGTTTCTTATTTTTGCCCTGGTTTCCTCTCCCGACTCGGAAAAATGGAGCTTTATGGCCTGGACCGGGACTGTCTTCCACGCGGTTTCCCATTGTCTGGCCAAGGCCGGATTGTTCCTCGGGGCCGGTTGTTTTGTCCTGGCCATGGGCACGGATGACCTTAAGGCCATGCGAAATATAGCCGGACGGCTGCCGGTGGTCACCTTTTCCCTGGGTGTTGCCGGGGTGAGTCTTATGGGGTTGCCCCCGAGTGCCGGATTTGTGGCCAAATGGATGCTGCTGCGTGCATCCCTGGCTGCGGGACAGTGGTGGTGGGCCGTGATTATTATCCTTGGAGGACTCCTCACCGCGGCCTATGTATTCAAGATTCTGTCCTATACCTTTGTCTCTCATGAGCAGGAAGACGTTCCTGCCCTGCGGCCCGTGCCCCTGCC
>JAWLGC010000093.1:0-10321 GCA_041685265.1 Desulfomicrobiaceae bacterium
TCGATGAGACTGGACTGCTGGCCGGAGATGTCCACCCCGGCTTCGCTCATGACCTTAACGGCACTCAGGTTCATGCCGTGCTTGGCAATACCTGCCGAATAGGCGTCGATTTTATCGCCTTTGAGGGCCCGGGTCCACCCTTCGGCCATCTGGCTGCGACAGGAGTTGCCGGTGCACAGAAAGAGGATCGTGGTTTTCATATATTTTTCAAGTACCTTGGTTGAGGATTATCGGGAATAAAGGGGGTATGGGGATTAGAGTACCTGAAGTTGGACACCGTTGCTCCAATTTTCCCCTTCGCGTTTCTTCGCGCTCTTCGCGGTAAGATTCTTTCACCGCGAAGAGCGCGAAGGAAGAGGGACATGGGTCATATAGGTCCCATGGGTCCCATTGCTTCGAGGAATATTAAAAGGCGCATACCCCCCCCATAATTCTATGATATTATTTTCTGCCTTCATCCACCGGACACGCATAATGGCACACGCCGGACGGTGTTTCATGGGCATACGGGAAGTATTTGCGTTTGATCCACAGGGCGACATGGACCAGCCCGATGAGCACCGGCACCTCCACCAGGGGGCCGATGACCGCGGCAAAGGCCTGTCCGGAATCCAGTCCGAATACGGCAATGGCCACGGCGATGGCCAGTTCAAAGTTGTTGGAGGCCGCAGTGAAGCTCAGGGTAGTGGACTGTTCGTAGGTCGCCCCGGCCCGGTGAGACATGTAGAAGGAGACCAAAAACATGATCACGAAGTAGATGCACAGAGGAATGGCGATGGCCACAACGTCCATGGGCAGCTGCACGATGTTTTCGCCCTTGAGAGAAAACATGATCACGATGGTGAACAAAAGGGCGATCAGGGTCATGGGACTGATTCGCGGAATGAATACATTCTCGTACCATTCTTTACCCTTCATCTTGAGGCCCACGATGCGTGAGATGATGCCGGCAATAAAGGGAATTCCCAGATAGATGAACACGGATTCGGCGATCTGCCCCATGGAAATGTGCACTTCCATGCCCTGCATGCCGAGCATGGGCGGCAGGACCGTGATGAACACCCAGGCATAGACCGGGAAGAACAGGACCTGGAATACGGAGTTGAAGGCCACCAGTCCGGCACAGTATTCGGTATCGCCGTCGGCCAGATCGTTCCAGACGATGACCATGGCGATGCACCGGGCCAGGCCGATCAGGATCAGACCGACCATGTATTCGTTTTGGCCCGAGAGGAAGGTGATGGCCAGCAGGAACATGAGCACCGGCCCGATGACCCAGTTCTGGACCAGGGACAGGGTCAGCACTTTGGTGTTGCGAAACACCTTCCCCAGGTCCTCGTACCGGACTTTGGCCAGGGGCGGGTACATCATCAGGATGAGGCCAAGCGCAATGGGGATGTTGGTGGTACCGACCTGGAAGAAATTGATCACGGACTTCACGCCGGGCATGAGCCAGCCCGTGCCGACGCCGAGAAACATGGCCAGGAAGATCCACAGCGTCAGGTAGCGATCCAGAAAGGACAGCTTCTTGGTGATGGATTCGGGCATGGTGTATCCTTTGGTTGGGGGTGAATGGGACCTAAAGCCAGCGCCTGAATTCAGGGCAGTGTCGTCATTGTCACCGTAGAGACAAGGCCTGTCTTGTCTCTACGGCGCTGCAGTGCCCGCTTTATGTCAGCTTAGAAACGGTTTTGCGGCAAAATAGAGTCCGAGCAGGCCGATGCCCAGTCCGGCGGCCTTGCGGAACCAGATCGAGCCCTGCTGCATGGACCGGTTTTCAACCACACGTCTGGCCGCTGCAGCCGAGCTTCCGGCCACGGCAATGGGCAGGCAGTGGCCGAGGCCGAACAGGACCATGAGGGCGATGCCGGTCATGATTTTTTCCTGAACAGTGACAATAGCCAGGATCGGGGCGATGAACCCGAAAGTGCATGACCCCGAAAGCAGCCCGTAGGCCAGTCCGAGGAGGAACGCTCCAGGCAGTCCCTTGAACCCGAATCTGGTGAGAGCTCCGCCACCCATGGAGCATTTGGCCACCCCGAGCATGTTCAGACCGACCCAGACAAGGACCGCCCCGACCAGGATGGTCCAGTACGGGCCAACGTCTCCGAGCATGCGTCCCAGCAGGGAACAGATTATTCCGATGGTCGCGATGGTCAGAAACAGCCCTACGGTGAATACGACGGCGTATCTGGCAGCCTCACGTCCGTGCAGAATTCGGTTCTGCCCGGCCACGTAGCCCACGATGAGGGGGATGGAAGCCAGGTGGCAGGGGCTGAACAGGACGCTGACCATACCCCATAGAAAACAGCCCAACCCTGCGATCCAGGTTTCGGCCATCATCCATGTGTTGATGGTGATGAATGCGGACTCGAGCATAGCTATTTGATTTCCTGTTTCTCCAGAAGAGAATCCAGGATGCGGACAATGTTCTTTTTGGGGTAGAATCCCCTGTGCCGGGAAATCTCTTTGCCGGTGTGGTCGAAAAAGATCTGGGTCGGAATGGCCCCGATTTGGAATTTTTTTCCGACTTCGGGATGCTTCCAGACATCAACAAACAGAATTGCGGCCCGGTTCCTGTAGTCAGCTTTTACCTCGGCGATAATCGGCTTCATCAGCTTGCACGGGATGCAGGAGTCAGCGCCCAACTCGACCATGGTCACCCTGCCCGGGGCAGGAACGACCGGGATCTGACCCGCATTGGAACCGGCCCAGGCGGGGGTGGTCATGAAAAAAAGCGCAAGGAGCAGGAGAAGAGTATGGGAGATGATGTTTTTCATGGGGTGTTTTGCTCGTGTTTACAGCTGAGGTCAGGTCTCTGACCCTTGAAAGTATGAACGGGGCCAGTCTATAGCACCGTGTTCCCCGGCAGTTATTTCAGCCAGCCGAGGACGTCCTGCCTGCTCGGCACTTTGCCGCTGACCTTGACCGCGCCGTCGATGACCACGCCCGGGGTGGTGAACACGCCGTAGGAGGCGATTTCCTGGAAATCGGCCACTTTTTCCACGGTGGCGTCCACACCGGATTCAGCCACTGCCTCGCGAACGATTTTTTCGGTTTCCGTACATTTTGCGCAGCCGGGGCCGAGTACTTTGATGATCATGCAAAGCTCCTTTTATGGTTATGTTTTTAAGATGTTATCGTAAACATTGGAAACCGCCCATGCACCAGGGGCAGTGACCGCACATGACTTCCATGCCGTAGCAGTCATGATTGAAATCGCTGTTTTTGCAGGTGATGTCGTCGCACGGAGTCAGGGAGCAGTCGCTGCAGTAGGGATAGTCGTACCGGAGCACCGCTTCCCGGAATTTTTTGAAGCCGTCGCCGGTCCAGATGGCTGCGGGCGGTTTTTCATTGACGTTGCCGAAGGAGACCGGAGTGATGAATTTGGTCTCTCCATCCAGAAAGCATGAGTACCTGTGCCACAGAAAGTAACAGGGGTGAACCGTGCCGTCGTGTCCGATAAAGGCGGAACCGTCCTCCACAAAGTCGCATCGCCGGTCGTGCCGGGCGGTGATGGCGGGGAGCCGGAGTTCGATGCCTGCCTCCCGGGCGTATTTTTCGGATAGCCGAAAAATCTTCCAGGTTTGCTCCAGCTCTTCCCAGTCCGTAGCCAGCAGGGCCTTGAGATTCAGGGAGATATCCTGCTTTTGGGCCTCGCTGTGCATGTCGGCCACGAATCGGACCAGACGTTCTTCTTCGGGATTTTTGTGCACTCTCCAGAGCACCTCGAAATATCGGTTCAGATCAATACCCTGGCGCCTGGCCCTGTCTCTGTACAGGGAAAAGAAGGCTGCCGCCTTGTCCGAGTTGGGACTGAACAGAGTCTTTTTGCTTCCATCCATGGAATAGGGCAACAGGTGGGTGACTATGACGAAGGAGACCTTTTTGCGGGCCGCGAATTCAATGACCTGGGGAAGCTCCCTCACGTTGTCGCGCATGGCCACAAATTCGATACCGGTTTTGAAGTCGTCCCGGCCGAGGAGGTAACCGGCCTGGTTGAGGTGGTCGAAACCTTCCTCCACAGTGGCCAGAGCGCCTCCCTGGCGCAGGGAGGCGAAAGCGCCATGCTCAAGGGAGTCCACGGACAGGCAGATTCGGTCGACCCCTGCCGCAAGCAGGGATTCGGCCCGGGCCGGAGTCAGGAGGGTTCCGTTGGACTGAAACCCCACCCAGCCGGACTCGGGGATGTGTTCCTTTGCCTGGCGGATGAAGGACTCCAGTTCCGGGTGCAGCAGGGGTTCCCCGATGCCGTTCAGAATCACGGCATCGGCCCTTTGCATGGCCGGCAGGAGCATGGAAAAGGTCTCCTGACTCATGTCGCCGTCCTCGATGGAGCTGCCCTCGGTCTGCTTCACGCACATGGAGCAGCGCAGGTTGCACCTCGAGGTGACTTCAATAAACAACTTTCCGGGAAGTGTCATGGAGTGCTCCGGTTCAGATGACCATGTTGAACAGATATCCCACCAGCAGGATGCCGAGTCCGACCACTCCCACGAAGGTCCCGATCAGGCGCGGCTTGAGGACCTTGCGCAGGATGACTATTTCCGGAAGGGACAGGGCGATGACCGACATCATGAATGCCAGCACCGTTCCCAGGGCCGCGCCCTTGCCCAGCAGAGCCTCCACGATGGGGATGATGCCGGCGGCATTGGAGTACATGGGAATGCCCAGTACCACTGCTGCGGGAACGGACCACCACGCTTCTTTGCCCATGAAGGAAGCCATAAAGTTTTCCGGAACGTATCCGTGGATGCCTGCACCCACACCGATGCCGAGGATGATGTAGATCCATACCCTGCCCAGAATGTCTTTGACCGCCCCGTACCCGTAGCGGATCCGCTCCGGCCAGGTCTGGGTGTCTTCAGGGATGTCTGAACTGTCCATGTTCATCTGCAGAACCCAGTCCTCGATGTGTTTTTCCATGCCCATGCGGCCGATGACCCATCCGGCGACTATGGCCACGGACAACCCGGTGACCAGATACAAGGCGGCCACCTTCCAGCCCATAAGTCCGTACAGCAGGACCAGGGCGATCTCGTTGACCATGGGCGCGGCAATGAGAAAGGAGAGGGTTACGCCAAGGGGCACGCCCGCAGTGACGAACCCGATGAATAACGGTACGGCCGAGCAGGAACAGAACGGGGTGACGATGCCTAAAAGGGCGGCCAGGACATTGCCCACGACCTCGCTTTTTCCGGCCAGAAGTTTGCGGGTTCGTTCCGGGGTGAAAAAAGAGCGAAGGATGCCCACGCCAAAGACCACCAGGGTCAGGAGCATCATCACCTTAGGGGTGTCGTACAGGAAAAACTGGATGGCTTCTCCGAGATGTGAACCGGGCGTCAGACCGATAAGGGAGAAAGCCAGGAATTTGGAAACGGGCAGCAGTTGGGAGTAGATGAGGTACCAGGCAACCAGACCCAGGGCACCGAGCCCGAGATATCTGGCCGGGGAAAAGGAGTTTTTCGGTTCATCCGGGGAAGGCTGGTTGCAGGAACAGCCCATGGGTTGAAGAGGTTTCATGTACGTACTCCGTGTGGTGACTTTGTTGTTTGGCCAAAAAGCCAAATGTTTTGGCAAAAAAATATAAATGTTCAGGTTCCAGCTTCCGGATTAAAGGGATTACGCTCCTTCGTCGCAGGGTTACAGGATTATCAGGCCTTTGATCGTAATCCCGCTAATCCTTTTACTCCCTATAATCCCAAGTTTTCTTATTATCAGGCTTGGGTGCCGAGCACCTGATCCAGACAGGCCAGGAATCCGGCCAGGCATTCCATTTTCAACGCGTAATAGACATTGCTGCCCCGTTTCTCCATGGATACGATGCCGGCTTCGCGCATGACCGTGAGGTGCTTGGAGACCGTGGACATGTCCGCATGGACCAGAACCTGAAGTTCGCATACGCATTTTTCGCCCCGGGCCAGGTGGTCTGCGAACAACAACCGCGTCGGGTGGCCGAGGGCTTTGAAGACCTTTGCCCGGGCTTCGTAGTAAGGTTTGTTGAAGATGGAGTTGTTTTTCTTTGTTTGCATATTTGGTCAAATAGCCAACTGTTTGCCGGGTGTCAAGGGGGCACCCCCGACAATTGACATGTTTCGGGAAAGCAGGGACAAATAACGCAAATGTAATCGTTTTTCGTAGCTGTTCAGGTACTTTCTGCAGGATTACAGGGATTATGCTTCTTCGTCGCAGGATTACAGGATTATTCGATTTTGATCGTAATCCCGTTAATTCTTTTATCCCCTATAATCTCTGAGTTTTTTAGCCTGGGTGAATCGTTACCTGTTTTCTTTCATATATTCGAAACGCAAGGAGCGCTCATGACCACTTCCCGCAGGAAATGGGGACCTTTCCCTTCCGCTGACGCCGACGCCCGGTCGGCCAGGCTGCACGCTGCCACTCCCCAGTGCCAGTCTCCTTCATATACACTGGCTTTTCAGGACAATGATTTTCTGCTTCGTGAAGAGCTCCGACCGGTCCGGCTCCAGCTGGAACTGCTCAAGCCGGAACTGGCTCTGCAGGAGCAGGGCATCGAATCGACCATTGTCATGTACGGCAGCGCCCGGCTCCTTGATCCGGATCAGGCCCGGGACAAGGAAGAGCAGGCCCTGGCAGCTTTGAAAAAGGATCCGCTCAATCCCGGTCTGGAGCAGGACGTGGCGAAAGCCCGAAAGGCGGTGCGCATGAGCAGGTACTACGAGGAGTCCCGCAAGCTGGGAAGACTCGTCTCCACTCATAACAACGGCAGTCAGTACGTGGTGGTCACCGGTGGCGGTGGCGGGGTCATGGAGGCAGCCAATCGCGGGGCCCACGATGTCGGTGCCAAGAGCATCGGCATGAATATCGTTTTGCCCTTTGAGCAGGCCCCGAACCCGTACGTGACCCCGGAACTCAGTTTCCAGTTTCACTATTTTGCCATTCGCAAGATGCATCTGCTCATGCGGGCCAAGAGCCTGGTGGCCTTTCCCGGGGGATTCGGAACCCTGGATGAGCTGTTCGAGGCCCTGACCCTGATTCAGACCACCAAGGTCAAGCCGATTCCGGTGCTTCTTTTCGGCAGGGATTTCTGGAAACGACTCATCAATTTCGATCTCCTGGTGGAGGAAGGAACCATCGCGGCCAGGGATCTCGAGCTGTTCAAGTATGTGGAGACGGCCGAGGAGGCCTGGAAGGTCATTGCCGAATGCAACGGTATTGATTGAAAAAGGTGATGGCAAATGATCCCGAAAAAAACTCTGCCCGATATCGATTCGGGCAGAGTTTTTTTGATTCAGAAGGATGCGGCTTCCTGCATGACGGGTTCCCGTCGGAGCGAGAGCGGAAACGGCTCCCCGGCGGTTGCCAGCCTGTTCAGTCTGGGATCCGGGGGAAAGATCGTTTTTCCTTCCCGGTGCCGGCGTTGGAGTCGTTTGCTGCGGTGCAGGTGTTTGACTCTGGTCAGATTGGTGCTGCCGATGGGGTCCAGGTGCAGGACAGGAGAGCTTTCGGGGCGACTGAGAAAGTCGATGACGGCCCGCAGGCTGAGGGTCAGCATCCTGTCCAGGTCATCTTCCCGGTCCGTGTTGGTCAGGTTGCGTTCTACAAGGCCGAGGGAGTCCTGAAATTTTTTTTGCTGCAGCAGGAACAGACTCCCCCGGAACAGCTGCTTCTTGATGTTGAAGGGGGTTCTGCGTCGGTCCATGGTTTCCAGCAGCGAAGTGTCCGCGGCCCGGGAGGCGCCCCGCCATTTGAACATGTGCCTGGTCTGCTTCCGGGACCAGGCCACTCTGCGGTCGGCCTGCATCTCGACATAGGTGTGCATGAGTTTGGAACCGTTTCCGGCCAGCCCCATGGCATTTGGAACATAGTAGTTGTGGGCCACGGTGTCCGCAGCCAGGTGGGTCAGGTAGCCGTAGGCGTAGGATTTCAGATTGTCGTCCCGCACCGACCGAAGCAGTCTGGTGCCCACGGCCCAGTTATGGCTGTGGGTGGGGGTGAAGTTGGATCCCTTGCCGATGAAGATGTCCGCGCTCAGGCATCCGTAAAGAAACATGTTCGGATGGCGGGCGATAAGATCTGCCACGGCCGGCAGGATCTGCGCTCCGCCGGCCAGAACATGGTTGCCCAGGGCCAGATGGACTCCGGGCCCCCAGGCCACGGCATTGTCCGCCCCGCCAAGGACCAGGGAGATGGTCGCGATGAGAAGAAAAAAAATCATGATCCGTTTGGGGTATTCCGTCGGGAGAGGTTGATGGAAGAGCCTCAGAAACTATATCCTTTTTCCGCTTTGTCCAGCCGGTTTTTTCGCCGAGAAAAAGATCGGGAAATCCGGTGGATAAGGAGATCGTTTTCCGGTCATGTTTCCTGCACCGTCCCTGGAGGGGCCTGCTGCCCCGTTACAGGTTTTCCCTGGTTGTGGAAAAGGTGATGTCCGGGCACTGCTCCACGGTATAATCCAGTCGCCAGCCGGAGTCGGCCAGATAGGTCAGGTTGCCCTCTGCATCCTCGGCAATGTCGTTGTGGTAGTCCCGTTTGAACTTTTCCAGGGCCCTGTTGTCTTCCGCCGAGACCCAGCGGGCCGTGTGCAGGGAGACCGGCAGGTACTGGGCTTCCACGCCGTACTCATCCTTGAGGCGGGACATGATCACGTCAAACTGCAGAACCCCGACGGCTCCGAGAATGTAGTCGTTGTTTTTCAGGGGCCGAAAGACCTGAACCGCGCCTTCTTCGGCCAGCTGGACCAGCCCCTTCTGGAGCTGTTTGGCCTTGAGGGGCGTTCTGAGAATGACCCGTCGGAAATGTTCCGGGGCGAAATTCGGGATGCCCGTGAACTTGAGCTCTTCCCTGTCGGTAAAGGTGTCCCCGATCTTGATCGTGCCGTGGTTGTGCACTCCGATGATGTCCCCCGGATAGGCCTCTTCGACCCCGGAACGGTCCTGAGCGATGAAGATGGTGGCGTTTGAAATCTGAATGTCCTTGCCGATACGGTGATGGCGGACCTTCATGCCCCGGGTGAATTTGCCGGAGCAGATGCGCATGAACGCGATGCGGTCCCGGTGGGCCTTGTCCATATTGGCCTGGATTTTGAAAACGACCCCTGAAAAATCGGTCTCATACGGGGAGACTTCGCGGGTGGTTGTGGATCGGGAGCGTGGTACCGGGGCCAGCTCCACAAAGGTGTCCAGCAATTCCTGAACCCCGAAGTTGTTGATGGCGCTGCCGAAAAAGACCGGGGTCTGCTTTCCGGCCAGGTAGCGGTCGATGTCGAACGGGTAGCCCGCACCTTCCAGAAGCTCCAGTTCCTCGCGCAGCTGAACGGCCTGATCGCCCAGAAGTTCGTCGAGTTTGGGGTCGTCCAGGTTTTCAATGACTTCCCCTTTTTGAATCTTTCCTCCGTGGGTGGCGGAGAAAAGATGCAGTTTTCGTTTGAAGATATTGTATGTGCCTTTGAAATCCCTGCCCATGCCGACGGGCCAGGACATGGGGGCGCATTCGATCTTCAGCTTTTCCTCGATATCGGTCAGAATATCCAGCGGATCCAGGCCTTCCCGGTCCAGTTTGTTGATGAAGGTCATTATCGGGGTGTCCCGCATACGGCAGACGTCCATGAGTTTTTCGGTCTGTCGTTCCACACCCTTGGCGCTGTCGATGACCATCAGGGCCGAGTCCACGGCCGTGAGCACCCGGTAGGTGTCCTCGGAGAAGTCCTCATGCCCGGGAGTGTCCAGGAGATTGATTTCGTAATCCTGGTAGTCGAACTTCATCACCGAGGAGGTGATGGAGATGCCGCGCTGCTGTTCCATGGCCATCCAGTCCGAGGTGGCGTGCCGGGAGGATTTTCTGGCCTTGACGGTGCCGGCCATCTGGATGGCGCCTCCGAACAGAAGCAGTTTTTCGGTCAGGGTGGTTTTCCCGGCATCGGGATGACTGATGATGCCGAAGGTGCGACGTTTGTCGACCTCGCGCTTGATCTCTTTTTCTGAAATACTCATGGGGTGATCCGTGGTGGGTTCGATGAACAAAAAAAGGGCTCAATGGCCCCGGGGGGTCTTTCTTATTCATGATCAGGCAAAGGTCAAGTCCGGGAGTGAGGATGCCGTCCGGATCAAGGGGGGATTGAGGGTATGAAATGAGGGTGCACGGGAGCCTGCTTGAGGGAGGAGTCACCATCCTCAAGCAGGCTTCCGTGCACCTTGATATTCTGTCCAATGTTTTCTTGTACCCCGGTTCCCTGTTTCGCTCCCTGGGATCCTTTTCTTCAGGACCAGACCTCCTCGTCTTCCTCGATGAGCTCGAACGTGGTCACAAAAAGGTGGTCCCGACCATCTTTTCGGTGTATGAA
>JAWLGC010000002.1:0-93224 GCA_041685265.1 Desulfomicrobiaceae bacterium
GAAAGCGGCCTTTAGCGTAACTTATTGGGGGAGTTAAGTTTTTGTTGGTCGGGATGAGAGGATTTGAACCTCCGACCCCCTGAACCCCATTCAGGTGCGCTCCCAAACTGCGCTACATCCCGGCAACAGGAGATGGTTTCTATGGGGCTGCAGTCGGTTTGTCAAATGATTTTTCCAAAAAGTTTGTATTATCGGTTCATTCCCTTTTTCAAAGCCATGATCCGTTTATATGACTCCTCGATACGCTGGGGCGTGAGCCTGCCTTTTTCCACCATGCGGGCCACCATGGTGACGGCCTTGGATACGATATCAGGGTCATAGACCAGGTTGTTACCGAAGATGAGGATGTCCACCCCGGCGTTGATGGCCAAAAAGATGGCGTTTTCAAGCCCGTAGGAGTTGGTGATGGCCTTCATCTGCATGTCGTCGGAGATGATCACGCCCTGGTAGCCGAGTCTGCCGCGCAACAGCCCGGTCATGGTCTTGAAGGAGAGGGTGGCCGGGAAGACCGGGTCCAGGTTCTCGTTGAACAGGTGCCCGGTCATGATGGCGTCCACGGAGCCTGCTGCGATCAGGTTTCTATACGGGGCGAGTTCGGCCGGGGTCCAGGTGGAGGTGATGTCGGTCAGCCCCAGATGGGAATCGTTGTACGAGCTGCCGTGCCCCGGAAAGTGTTTCAGACAGGACAGGATGTTCATTCCGTGCAGGCCCTTGATGAACGCTTTTGCCTGGGTGGTGACCACGGCCGGGTCCGCTGAGAAACTGCGCTCAAGCCTGCCGATGGCCGGGTTTCCCGGGTTGGTATTCAGGTCGACCACCGGGGCCAGGTCCATGGTGATCCCCAGCTTGAGGAGCGTTCTGGCAATACTTTTTCCCTGGGCCCGGGTGGCCTCGGGGTCGTTCTGCTCGCCCAGGCTCTGGGCGGAAAGGGTATCGGGAAATCCGTACTCCGGTTTGAGGCGATTGATGCGTCCTCCTTCCACGTCGATGGCCACCAGCAGAGGGGTACCGGCTGCCCGCTTCAGCTTCCGAACCAGGGACCGGACCTGTCCGGGGCTCTCGATGTTCCGTTTCGGGATATCAAGCCCCACGTCGTAGTCGAACAGGAGCACCCCGCCCAGATTGCGCTCCCTGATGTCCTGCATGATGGGCGAGTTCTCGGAAACGTCCAGCCCCCGAAAACCGACCAGAAGCATCTGGCCGATCATCTCTTTGAGAGGAGGTGCGGACCGGGCCGCTGTGGGGGAGAACAGGAGCATGGCAGCCAGGAAAAGAAAGATTGGTCTGAGCATGAGAGGTCCTGTGTCTTGCGGTGAAAGGAGAGGCCGGGAGGGCGACTTCTGTCAGGAGGGCCGGCGAGGTCTCCGCCTGGAAGAGGCCCGTTTCTGTTCGATGAGTTCCCGGTAGATGCGTACGATCTGTTCGCCCTTGCGGTCCCAGAGAAATTCTCTGGCCCGGTCCACTGCCCCGCGGGAGAGCCGGGTCCAGAGCTGGGGAGTGCGGGCCATGGTGTCGATGGCGTCGGCTGTGCCGTGCACCACTGCCTTGCGGGAGGTCGGCGAGACTTTGAATCCCGAGGAGGGAGTGACGTATTCCCCGATGCCGCCGTGATCCGGAACAATGCACGGCAATCCTGCTGCCATGGCTTCCAGGACCACGGTGCCGGAGGACTCCCGGATGGATGGAAAGCAGAACAGATCCGACCTGTTGTAGTGCTCGGAAACTGCCTCCCGGGAAAGGTGGCCCGTGAAGGTCACTCTGTCCCGCAGCTCCCAGCTGTCCGCGAGTTCCTCCAGAGGGGCCCGTTCCGGGCCGTCGCCGACTATGGTCAGTTCAAGGTCGAGCAGGGGAAGGCGGGCCAGGGCCTCGATCAGCATGTCCGCGCCCTTGTGGGGAATCAGCCTGCCCACAAAGAGCAGTTTGATGGTTCCTTGCGGCGGCCCGATTCGCGGAGAGCTGAAAGAGGATTCTGCGATGCCGTTTTCCGGAAACAGGGACAGGGCGTTCTGTTTGCCCGGGAAAAGGGATTTCAGCATGTCCTCGGTGTGGACGGAGCCGGCCAGGATGCGGTCGGCACTTTTACAGGCTGCCCCGTATCCGGGGAGAACGCGGATCAGCCTGCGCAGAAGGTCGTATATCGCGGAGTTGTTTTGGCCGATGTTTTGAAATCCGCGGGGAAAGGAAAGATCGCTGTTGACCGGACCAAGCAGAAACGGCGTATCTGTGCACGCCCTGGACAGCCTGATGGGAAAACCGGACTGAACCGGGGGTACGGCGTGGACCATGTTGAACTTACCGGAGCGGATGGTGTCCTCGAACAGGTCGTGAACGGTCCGGCTGAATTCGGCATGTCCGGGATAGCGCAGGGCGGGAAGCAGGGGGCGTAGCACGGTATGCTGCTGAACGGTTTTTTCCATCACTTTTGTGTAGTTGGTGATGGCCGTACTTTCCCGGATATAGACCACGGGACGGCCGTTTCTGACCGGCTCGAGCCCCTCCCGGTTGCGGCTGTGGGTGACCAGGGTCACATCGGAGATCCTGCTTATGGAATCGAACAAACGGTATCCGACCAGAGGGGTTGAGGGCCGGGCCGGGTTGCATTCTTCCATGAGCAGCAGGGTTTTTGGGCGGATGAGATTTTTATGCATTGTAACCGCCGATGATGGCTTGTGCGGAGGAGGTCATGTAGTACATCCCGATTGAACTGTTGGCCGATTTCTGTCAAAAGAGTCCATCCTTTTCTGGTGCAGGATGGGATGGTCGGGCCGTACAATCGGCCCGGGTGGTCGCAGCGCATTTGGGGCGGATTTCGCGTGGCGCGTATTCAGATTCAAAAAGTTGCGATGATGAAAACGAATATCTGAGGGGTCGGGAAAAAACAAGACGAAACCGCCCTTTTAAAATCGGACGTTACCTTGGAGGAAGCCTCTTGATGACAGAGGAAACCATATTGATCGTAGAGGGCAGCCCCGATATCCGCCTGGGGCTGAAAAGCATACTGCAGAGGCGGGGATACCGGCTGCTTGTGGCCGAGAACGGGGAAAAGGGGATCCGCCTGGCCCGCACCGAAGGGGTCGACCTGATCCTTCTGGACACGGAACTGTCGAAAATGGACGGATTTGCGGTCTGCGAAGTTCTCAAGAACGATCCGGTGACCGGGGAAATCCCGATTCTTTTTTTGTCTGCCGGTACGGAAGTGAAGAACAAGGTCAGGGGGTTGCGCCTTGGAGGCGAGGACTACATAGACCGGCCCCTTGACAGGGGTGAGGTTCTGGCCAGAGTGCAGACCCAGCTCCGGGTCCGCCGCCTGAACAGGGAACTGGCCGAGAGCAATGCTGCTTTGCTTGAGATGCAAGTCCGTATGGAGGAAGACCTGAGAGCCGCCCGGGAGATGCAGCGTTCTCTGCTGCCCCGGCACTGCCCCGTCTCCTGGCCTGTGCAGGCGGCCTGGAGGTTTCAGCCCGGTCAGCGTGTCGGTGGAGATCTCTTTACTATATTCCCCCTGACAGGTGACGCACTCGGGTTCTACATGCTGGACGTCAGCGGCCACGGGGTTGCGGCTGTTCTGGTGGCCATGTCCGTGGCCCGGGCTTTGGATCCCGCTTCCGGTTCCGGGATCGTTGTCCGGGGCAGGGGCCGGGAAGAAATCGTTCCTCCTGCAGAGGTGCTCACCATATTGGACAAACAGTTTCCCATGGAGCGCTTCGACACGTTTTTTACCGTTTTTTACGGGGTGTTCGATCTGAAAAGTCGGACACTCTCCTATAGCAGTGCCGGACATCCCCCTTCTTTTCTGCTCAGACAGGGCGGGGAGGTTGATTTTCTGGACAAGGGCGGGGCCATCATCGGTCTTGGGGGCGCGCAGCCTTTTGAAGGCGGGATGCTGTCGGTCCGGCCGGGTGACAGGGTGGTTCTTTATACCGATGGGCTTGTGGAGTATGAGCGAGAGGACGAGGAGATGTTCGGACAGGACCGGCTGCTGGAACTGCTGGTTGCCCATAAGGACATGGAACCGGAACAGTTTGCCTCTTCAGTCATCCGGGATGTGCTGGCCTTTGGGAACGGGAGTGTTCCCGGGGACGATCAGTCCCTGCTTCTTTTGGAATTTGATGGCGGGATCCGGCTGGAAACGTCCTGAATCGGCGTGTGATCATTTGACAAAAGGGTTGCATTGAGGGACATGCAAAATTCACTCTAGAGATCCTTTTGCTTGAAAGTTTTGCCGGGAAGACTTTCCTTGTCATGCGGCCCGGAGTTTTTTTGTCTCACACTGGTTGCCCACAGGACATCATCATGAGTTCAGGATTTGGTTGGATTCCCGGGAGAGGTTCAGGCCCCGGGCTGCAGGCGGTTGCGGAACGCATTCGGGAGACCCTGGACCAGGGCCTGGACAGGTCCCTGAAACTCGCGGTGACCGGCCTGCGCAGCAGTGGAAAGACCGCCTTCATCACCTCGCTGGTCAATCAGCTTCAGCATTGCGGGGACGATGGAAAACAGCCGCTTTTTTCATCCCATATCGTCGGGACCAGGCAGGTGGAACAGGGCAACCCCAGAGTGCGTCCCTTTCCCTACCGGGAAGGACTCCGTTCCCTTTCCGGAAGCGCCCCCGAGTGGCCGGAATCCACCCGGGGCATGAGCGAACTCAGACTTGCCATCCGGTACCGCCCCAGGCATTGGCTGCAGCGCAAGCTGAACGATTTCAGGACCCTCAATCTGGATATCGTGGACTATCCGGGAGAGTGGCTTCTGGATCTGCCACTGCTCGAAACCTCGTTTTATGAATGGTCCAGGCATTCGGCGGAGCTCCTGTCCCGTTCGCCGCGCCGGGAACTGGCTGCCCCGTGGAAAACAGCCGTGGGCTATCAGGACCCGTTTGCGCCGGTGGACGGGGACACCCTGGACCGACTCAGCCGCATGTATGCGGATTTTTTGTATCAGTGCAAGGAGGATCGAACCGGACTGTCCATTATCCAGCCGGGCAGGTTCGTACTCCCCGGAGAACTCGAGGGGACTCCGGTGCTGTCCTTTTTCCCGTTTATTTCCGTTGACGACTACGGCGAAGAGCAGCTCAGGTCCGCGCCCCGTGACAGCCTGTACCGCAAGCTGTCCGAGCGTTTCGAGTACTACAAGGAGCATGTGGTCAAGGTTTTCTACGGCGACTATTTTTCCCGGTTCGATCGTCAGATCGTTCTGGTGGACTGCCTGAAGACTCTGAACCGCGGCTCGGAGAGTTTTCGGGATACCGAGGAGGCCCTCGGGCTGCTGTTATCCAATTTTTCCTATGGTCGGTCCGGTTTCCTGAAACGGATCTTTAAACCGAGTATCGACAGGGTGTTGTTTGCGGCCACCAAAGCCGATCATGTCACGCCCAACCAGTTGCACAACCTGGAACTGTTTCTGGACCGGCTTGTGCTGGAGTCCAAACGAAAAATTCAGTTCGAAGGGATTGAGACCCGTTGCATGGCCCTGGCTTCAGTGCGGGCGACAGAGCCGGTCAACGCCATGTTTCAGGGTCGGCAGATCTCCTGTATCCGGGGCCGGAAAAAGGGGACCCACGAATCGGTGGCCCTGTTCCCCGGGGAGGTACCCACAAGTCTGCCTTCCCTGGACAGCTGGGGAGAAGAGCGGTTCAATTTCATCGATTTCAGCCCGCCGCAGCTCGGGGATGTGGTGCAGCACCCACTGCCGCACATTAATATGGATGAAGCGTTTCAATTTCTCGTGGAGGATGTTTTCGCATGAGTACCGAAAAAGATTGGAAGGACCCGGTTTTCGTTGATCCGAGCCACCTCGAGGATTCCCCTTGTCCGGGCCGTGGCCCGGAGGAAGATCCCGGGGGACCGGCCGCTAAAAGTACGTGCCGGTCTCCCCGGGAAGTGCCTCTGGACAGCGTGTTCGAGGTTGCCGAGGAGGACCGGGGACCGGCTGAGGGAAAAGCTTCTCCCTCTGCCGGAGCCGGCCGGGAATCCAGGCGGTTGCGCCGTCGATTTTTCTGGACAATCGGCCTGCTGCTGGCCCTGATCGTGGGCTGGGAGACCTACTCCCTGGTCAGCTGGGGGTTGGAGCAGAACCTGGTTCTCGGCCTGGCAGTAGCCGGACTTGTGTGCTGTACTCTGGCGGCCGGGTACTCCCTGGTCCGACATGAACGGGCCGGGGCCGGACAGCTCAAAAAGGTTCGGGAGCTGCAGGGCGAGGCCGAAAAACTGCAGCGCGGCCATGAAACGGGCCAGGCGGTCCGGTTCGTGCGCAGGCTCAAAAAGGTCTACACCGGGACCGACATGGAGCCGATCCTGAAAAGGGAGCTCAAGGAGATCGATTGGGGCAGGTTCTCCGATGCCAAGGCCATGACCCAGGTTTCCAGGCGCGGCCTGAAGACCCTCGACGAGCAGGCTTTCGGCCTGACCGTGCGGCGCAGCGTGGAGGCCGGAGTCCTGGTCTCCATCAGCCCTCTGGCCATTTTAGACATGCTTCTGGTGCTGTGGCGCAATACCCGCATGCTGCAGGATATCGCGGCCATCTACGGGTTGCAGGCCACTCTGACCAGCCGGTTTGTTCTGTTTCGCAAAGTGCTGTATAATATGGCTTTTGTCGGGGTTTCGGAACTGGTTACAGAGATCGGTTCGGATCTGTTCGGGTGGTCCGTGGCAGCCAAGCTTTCGGCAAGAATCGGGCAGGGAATCGGTGCCGGACTGCTTACGGGACGGATGGGCATTCAGGCCATGCATTTGTGCCGCCCCATTCCCTTTGCCGAGCAGGAGCGCCCCCGCCTCAAGGAGATTCGGTCCCGGGTGCTGACCCGTCTTACCCCGGAAACCGGCGGGGCCTGAGGCAGTGCCTGCAGGAGAGTTGTTCAGCCCCGGAGGAAATCGTTCTCCCCGGGGCTTTTTTTTTCCTCATTTGACTTGTATCAGTTTCGGGTTATTGAAATTGTCGTAACCCGACAGTGACGGATGCAGCGCTGTTCGGGCCGGATGTTCTTCGGCGGCACCGGCTCTTTTTTGACCTTCCAACCTGGAGAGAAAGACCATGTGGGAATATACCGACAAAGTGAAGGATCACTTTTTGAACCCAAAGAATGTGGGAAGCATCGAGGACGCCGACGGTGTTGGCGAGGTGGGATCTCTGGCCTGCGGAGACGCGCTCAAATTGTATCTCAAAGTGGACAGGGACGAGCGTATCGTGGACGCCAAGTTTCAGACCTTTGGATGTGCCAGCGCCATTGCTTCCAGCTCGGCCCTGACCGAGATGGTCAAGGGGAAGACCGTGGACGAGGCCCTGAAGATCTCCAATAAGGATATCGCCGGATTTCTCGGCGGGTTGCCCAAGGAGAAGATCCACTGTTCAGTCATGGGGCAGGAAGCTCTGGAAGCGGCTATCAACAATTACCGGGGAATCGAGGTGTCCTGTCCGAAGCCCGAAGGGGAACTGGTCTGCGAGTGTTTCGGGGTCACCGAGGCCCAGATCCGGGACGCCATCCGGGAGAACGACCTGAAGACCGCCGAGGACGTCACCTACTACACCAAGGCCGGCGGTGGTTGCGGTAAGTGCATCCCGGACATCGAGCGTATCCTGGCCGAAGTGCACGGCGAAGCTCCGCCGGATCCGGTTCGGCCGAAACTGACCAACATGCAGCGGATGCGACTGGTGGACGAGGTTATCGAAAACGAGATTCGGCCCCGGTTGCAGGCTGACGACGGGGATATCGAACTGCAGGACGTGGACGGGACCACGGTCCTGGTCAGCCTGCGCGGCAGGTGCACCAACTGCCCCTCGTCACAGGTGACCCTTAAGCAGGGTGTGGAGGCCACACTCCGGGAAAAAGTCGATCCGGCCATTGTCGTGCAGGAGGTCAAATCATGAGTATCGTGTATATGGACAACAACGCCACCACCAGGGTCGATCCCCTGGTTTTCGAGGTCATGCTCCCGTATTTCAAGGATATGTACGGCAACCCTTCCAGCATGCACACCTTTGGTGGACAGGTGGGGCGCAATATCGCCGAGGCCCGGGATCGCGTCGCAGCCCTGGTCGGGTGTGAGCCGGGAGAGGTCCTGTTCACCTCCTGCGGTACCGAAGGAGACAACACCGCCATCCGGTCCGCCCTGGAATCCTTTCCCGGCAAGCATCATATCGTGACCACCAAGGTGGAACATCCGGCCGTGCTCAGCCTGTGCAAGTACCTGGAGAAACACAAGGGGTACCGGGTCACCTATCTTTCCGTGGACGAGAAGGGGCAGCTCGACATGCGGGAATACGAGCGGGCCCTGACCCCGGACACGGCCATCGTGTCCATCATGTGGGCCAACAACGAGACCGGGACCATCTTCCCTATCGAGGAGACCTCCAGGCTGGCCCGGGAGCGGGGAATCCTCTTTCATACCGATGCGGTCCAGGCCGTGGGCAAGATTCCCATCGACTTCGCCACTCTGGATGTGGATTTCCTGACCATCTCCGGACACAAGCTGCACGCACCCAAGGGGGTCGGGGTGCAGATCGTGCGCCGCGGGGTGCCTTTCAGGCCCTTTCTCGTCGGCGGCCACCAGGAGCGGGGCCGCCGGGGCGGAACCGAGAACACGGCCTCCATCGTGGCCATGGGCAAGGCGTGCGAGGTGGCCGGGCAGCACCTGGAGGAGGAAAACAGCCGGGTCCGGGAACTGCGTGATTCCCTGGAGCAGCGGCTCATGGAAGCCGTTCCAAAGACAAGGCTGAACGGGCATCCGGACAAACGTCTTCCCAATACCGTGAATCTGTCCTTTGAGCATGTGGAAGGCGAGGCCATTCTGCTTATGCTGGATCAGTTCGGGATCTGCGCCAGTTCCGGATCGGCCTGCACTTCAGGCAGCCTGGAGCCTTCTCATGTGCTGCGGGCCATGGGCGTGCCCTTCACCTATGCCCACGGCTCCATCAGGTTCAGTCTGAGTCGGTTCAATACCATGGATGATGTGGATCATGTGGTTGCCCATTTACCTGAGATCATTCATAAGCTGAGAGAGATATCTCCGTACAAGGCGGCTATGGAGAAGAAAGCGTGTACCTGTTGAACAGCCACGGTTTCGCAGTGAAATGATCATCAAAGGCTGCGTACTCCGGATGTGATCCCGAGTATTGCAGCCTTTTCCATTTTCAATCCCAACCAGGAGACCATTTTATGAAGATATTGACCGCGCCGCGCATGGAGCGGTGCATAGGGTGTCATTCGTGTTCCCTGGCCTGTGCCCGGCTGGTGCATAAGCTCCTGTCCTGGGACACGGCCGGAATCAGGATCAGGTCATCAGGAGGTCTTTCCACCGGATTTGAGCCGTTGCTCTGCCTGGCCTGTGATCCTGCTCCATGTGCCAAAGCCTGCCCCACGGGAGCGTTTTCCCAGCGCAAGGGCGGCGGGGTCCTGGTGCGCAGATCCAAATGTATCCGGTGCGGGGAGTGCGCCCGGGCCTGTCCGGTGGACGCCGTGTATCTGAACGATGTCGGAGAACCTTTTGTGTGCATTCACTGCGGAAAATGCGTGGAGTTCTGCCCGCACGGCTGTCTGGAGATGAAGGAAATCGATGCGGGAGGTAAAAAATGATCAGGGAAAATTTTCGGGTCATGGTTGTTGATATTGGCGCGGCCCGGTCTGAAATCGTGCTTGTCGAGGGCCGAAATGACGTTATGGGCGGCAGCGGGTTGGCGGCGAAACTTTTTGAGCGCTACGGTGCGCCGGACAGGCCGTGGGACGATCCGGACCAGCCTTTTATTCTGACCATCGGTCCATTGACCGGGTATTTTCCCCTGATGAGCAAGACCGTGGCCGCGTTCAAGTCTCCGTATCATGACCAGTATGCCGAGAGCCATGCCGGGGGGCGGTCCGCTCTGGCCCTGCGGTTCGCCGATCTGGACGGCCTGGTGGTCCGGGGCAGGGCGGATCGTCCGGTCTGCCTCCTGGTCGGCCGCAGGCAGATGGCTGTTCGAGACGTGCACTACCTGTGGGGCAGTGATGTCTTTGCCACGGGCAAGGCATTGCGGCGTATGGCCGGTGCCTCGGGGCACCGCTCCATTTTGCGTATCGGTCCGGCCGGGGAGAATCTGTCCGCCATGAGCTGCATCAATGTGGACACCTACCGCCATTTCGGGCGGCTCGGGGGCGGAGCGGTCATGGGGGCCAAGAAGCTCAAAGGGGTGATCATCCAGGGGGACGGCGGTTTTCCCCTGCCCGAGGGCAAGGCGTATCCGGAACTGTTCCGGCATATCTACTCGCAGATGACGGATACGAAGATGATGAGCAAATACCACGACCTGGGCACGGCCGTGAACCTCGGGGCCCTGAACGAACTCAAGGCACTGCCGTGGCGTAATCTGCAGCAGACGACCGATCCCGGCATCGAGGGGATCACCGGGGAGCGCTTTGCCGACGAAACCCTGCTGCGGGATGCGGCCTGTTCCGGGTGTCCCGTGGGGTGCATTCATATCGGTTTTGTGCGCGAGAAATTCATGAAGGAGAACCAGTATCTGTACCGGCAGGTCTCCTATGACTACGAGCCCATCTTTGCCACCGGGTCCATGCTCGGGGTGACTTCGACCTTTGACGTGCTGAAGATCATGGATGAGGTGGAAAAAGTCGGTCTGGACGTCATGTCCGCCGGAGTGGCTCTGGCCTGGGCCACTGAGGCCACGGAAAAGGGGCTGATCACAGAGAAGGAGACCGTGGTGTCCCTTGCATTCGGGGATTTCGAGGGGTACCGGACTGCGGTGCGTCTTCTCGGACAGGGGGGGAACGATTTCTACCGGCTTCTGGCCCAGGGGACCCTGAAGGCGGCCGATGCGTACGGGGGGAAGGAGTTCTCCTGTGTGCTTGGACAGGAGATGGCCGGATATGCCACCGGAGAGGTGTTTTTTACGGCCCAGGCCCTGGGGTTCAGACATTCGCATCTGGACAGCGGAGGCTACTCCTATGATCAGGGAAGTCACCCGAAAGATGTTGAACGCGCCGTGGACTTTCTGGTCCGGGACGAGCAGGACCGGGTGGTGCTGACCTCCCTGGTCTCCTGCCTGTTTGCCCGCGGGGTGTACAACAACGACGTGGTTCGAGAGATGCTTGCCTCCGTGGGATACGGGGAGCTGGCCGAGGGGCTGGATGCGGCGGGCCGAACCATTCAGACGATGCGCTGGAAAACCAGGTTTGCAACGGGATTCGATCCGGAAACGATATCCATTCCCAAACGGTTCAGGGAAGTGGTCACCTGGAAGGGGGAGATTGACAGCGCGTATCTGGAGGCGCTCAAAAAGAGGTACGGGCAGGCCATTAAGAAGGTGGCGGACAGCGCCTGAGGCCGGTTTATTCGTGCCGGTCAGCCAAAAAGAAAAAAGCCTTCGACCGTGTCGAAGGCTTTTTTCTGAAAAGTGGCGTCCCCAAGGGGATTTGAACCCCTGTTATCGGCGTGAAAGGCCGGTGTCCTGGACCGAACTAGACGATGGGGACGCAATATGGTGGGCCGTGAAGGGCTCGAACCTTCGACTCTCTGATTAAAAGTCAGATACTCTACCAACTGAGTTAACGGCCCGGAAATGTTGAAAGAACTTATTAAGGAAGAAGCTTATCCGGGTCAAGCTTTTTTTTGCTGTATCTTTTGGCGTCCCCAAGGGGATTTGAACCCCTGTTATCGGCGTGAAAGGCCGGTGTCCTGGACCGAACTAGACGATGGGGACGAAGTGTTGTGGTGGGCCGTGAAGGGATCGAACCTTCGACTCTCTGATTAAAAGTCAGATACTCTGCCAGCTGAGTTAACGGCCCCCGGGCAACGAGAGACAGCTTTTATAGAGCCCCCCTTGAGTTGTCAATACGGAATTATCGCTTTTTTGAAAAAAAGTGAAAATCGAGTTGAAAAGGGAGGATCTGTCTATGATTCAGAGTTCAGGCCGTGATGACCTCAAGCCCTCCCATATAGGGACGGAGTACTTCGGGTACCACGATCGATCCGTCCGCCTGCTGGTAGTTTTCCAAAATGGCGACCATGGTCCGGCCCACGGCCAGGCCGGAGCCGTTCAGGGTGTGTACCAACAGGGATTTTTTTCCGGTTCCGGGCTTGAATCGGATGTCGGCCCGGCGGGCCTGGAAATCTTCGAAGTTGGAGCAGGAGGAAATTTCCCGGTATTTGCCCTGTCCCGGAAGCCAGACCTCAATGTCGTA
Source organism: Desulfomicrobiaceae bacterium (assembly GCA_041685265.1). Lineage (GTDB taxonomy): Bacteria > Desulfobacterota > Desulfovibrionia > Desulfovibrionales > Desulfomicrobiaceae > JAWLGC01. The sequence continues at coordinate 12,164 of JAWLGC010000002.1, forward strand.
GGTCTTGGCTGCGGAGAAGCCGAGGTCGCCCGTACACAGGGTGACCACCCGGTAGTGCAGTCCAAGGAGCTGAAGAATGGTCTCGGCGTGGCCCAGGAGCTTTTCCAGTTCATCATAGGATGTTTCCGGATGGACGAACCGGACCAGCTCGACCTTGTTGAACTGATGCTGACGGATGATACCCTTGGTGTCCTTGCCGTAGGAGCCGGCCTCGGAGCGGAAGCACGGTGTGTAGGCGGCAAAGGCCACGGGGAGTTCCTTTTCCACGAGGAGCTCTCCCCTGTGGATATTGGTCAGCGGTACCTCAGCGGTGGGAATGAGAAAATAGTCCCAGTTTTCCAGTTTGAACAGGTCTTCTTCGAACTTGGGCAGCTGTCCGGTTCCGGTCAGGCTGTCCCGGTTGACGATCACCGGGGGCATGATTTCGGTGTAGCCGTGTTTTTCGGTCTGTACGTCGAGCATGAACCCGATCAGGGCCCGCTCCAGGCGTGCCGCCCATTTTTTGAGGATCACGAATCGGCTTCCGGTGATCTTGGCCGCTCCCTCGAAGTCCAGTCCGCCCAGGGCGGTTCCCAGGTCCCAGTGTTCTCTGGGCGGAAAATCCAGTGCGGGCTTTTCTCCCCATGTTCTGAGCTGCAGGTTGTCGTCTTCGCTGTTGCCGACCGGAACGGATTTGTGGGGAATGTTGGGTATGGCCATAAGCCATTTGCGAACCTCTTCATCAATGACCTTTGCCTTTTCGTCGAGCTCCTTGATCCGAGCGGAGAGGGTGCCCAGGTGTTTCAGGAGTTCCGAGGCGTCTTCGCCGGTTTTTTTCCGCTTCCCGACCTCGGCCGAGGCCTGGTTGCGTTCGCTTTTAAGGGTTTCCACCTCCTGCAGCATGGTCCTGCGCCGGACATCAAGGTCCAGAAATTCCTCAATGACCAGAGGGGAACGACGTTTTTGAAGGGCTGCGGCAACCGTGTCCGTGTTGTTGCGCAGGAATTTGAGATCCAGCATGGCAAGCTCCTTATCGAAAATCGTGAAAAGCGGGACGTGTTCCGCTTGAAATGGTGTTCGGGAATCAGGGAAGGAGATTCCGTTTTTTGAAATCGAAACCTTCACCTACCCGAAGGACCCCGGTTTGAAAACAGGGAGGTTCCTCCCTTTTTGGGGCGCCGGGCAAAGAGGGCCGGGATACCACCCGATCAACTCTCCTCCTCTTTCAAGGACCTGAAGAAAAAATGAAAAAAAAATGATCGGAAAGTCTTTACAAGGGGGAAAACGGTCTTACAACTTTCCTCGTCTCCGGATTACATACGCCCTCGGGAGTGTATCTGAAAGAGACTCTTTTTTTTGGGTGAGGCCGAGTTTTCGGCAGCGGGATGAGCGGGGCGCGGTGAACCGGTGTTTGCCAGGCAAGACCCCCCTGTTCCCTAAAAGTCACCCTAAAACGTCTTTAGTGCGCCGTAGTCGAAATTGAATTTCAGTGAGGGAAACCGGATATCCGGTCCCGGTCGGCAAACTGTGTCTCAGAAAGCTGACACACTGACGACACCCATTCAATAACACCATTGTTTTCGGAGGTAGAACAAATGAAGCTGAGACCCTTACACGATCGTATCCTGGTCAAACGTCTTGAAGAAGAACAGGTCACCAAAGGCGGAATCATCATTCCCGACTCCGCCAAGGAAAAGCCCATCAAGGGCGAAGTCGTGGCCGCCGGCCCCGGCAAGACCGCTGACGACGGCAAGCAGATCGCCATGGGCGTGAAGGTCGGCGACAAGGTCATCTTCAACAAGTACGCCGGCACCGAGATCAAGATCGAAGGTGAAGAGCAGCTGATCATGCGTGAAGACGATATCCTGGCCGTTATTGAAGAATAATAAAGTTTGCTCAGAAGATAAGGAGAAATACAATGGCTAAAATGATCAAGTTCGACGCAAAGGCACGTGAAAAACTGCAGCTCGGCCTGGATACCCTGGCCGACGCGGTCAAGGTTACCCTCGGACCCAAGGGACGCAACGTCGTTATTGAAAAGTCCTTCGGCTCCCCGATCATCACCAAAGACGGTGTGACCGTGGCCAAGGAAATCGAGCTGGAAGACAAGTTCGAAAACATGGGCGCCCAGATGGTTAAGGAAGTCGCATCCAAGACCTCCGACATCGCAGGTGACGGAACCACCACCGCCACCATTCTGGCCCAGTCCATTTTCCGCGAAGGCGGGAAGCTGGTGGCCGCAGGCCGCAATCCCATGGCCATCAAACGGGGTATCGACAAGGGTGTCGAAGCTATCACCGCCGAGCTGAACAAGCTGGCCAAGCCCACCCGGGACCAGAAGGAAATCGCCCAGGTCGGCACAATCTCCGCCAACAATGACGCGACTATCGGCAACATCATCGCCGAAGCCATGGGCAAGGTAGGCAAGGAAGGAGTCATCACCGTCGAGGAAGCCAAGGGTCTGGAAACCACTCTGGACGTGGTTGAAGGCATGCAGTTCGACCGCGGCTACCTCTCCCCCTATTTCGTGACCAATCCCGAAAAGATGGTCTGCGAAATGGACGAGCCCCTGATCCTGATCAACGAGAAGAAGATCTCCAACATGAAGGAGCTTCTCCCGGTTCTGGAGCAGGCCGCCAAGATGAGCAAGCCTCTGGTGATCATCGCCGAAGACATCGAAGGCGAAGCCCTGGCCACCCTGGTTGTCAACAAGCTGCGCGGCACCCTGAACGTTGTTGCGGTCAAGGCTCCCGGTTTTGGCGAGCGCCGCAAGGCCATGCTTCAGGACATCGCCATGCTGACCGGTGGTGAAGTGGTTTCCGAAGACGTGGGCGTCAAGCTCGAAAACGTTACCCTGGACCAGCTCGGCTCCGCCAAGCGCGTGGTCATCGACAAGGAAAACACCACCATCGTCGACGGTTCCGGCCGGGCTGAAGATATCAAGGCCCGGGTCAAGCAGATCCGCGCCGAGATCGAGGAGACCACTTCCGACTACGATCGCGAAAAGCTGCAGGAGCGCCTCGCCAAGATCGTCGGCGGCGTGGCCGTGATCAATGTCGGTGCAGCCACCGAGACCGAGATGAAGGAAAAGAAGGCTCGCGTGGAAGACGCCCTGAACGCCACCCGTGCCGCTGTTGAAGAAGGCATCGTCCCCGGCGGCGGTGTGGCCCTGGTCCGCTGCCAGTCCGCTCTGGACACTGTCAAGCCTGCCGACGACGATGAAGCCGCAGGCGTGGAAGTCATCCGTCGCGCTACCGAGGCTCCCATTCGTCAGATCTGCGAGAACGCCGCTGTTGAAGGCGCCGTGGTCATCGCCAAGGTCCGCGAAGGAAAGGACGACTTCGGATACAACGCTGCCAGCGGTGAGTATGAAGACCTGCTCAAGGCCGGTGTTATCGATCCCAAGAAGGTGACCCGCATCGCCCTGCAGAATTCCGCTTCCGTGGCTTCCCTGCTGCTCACCACCGAGTGTGCCATTGCCGAGAAGCCCGAAGAAAAGGGTGCTGCTCCGGCCGGAATGCCCGGTGGCGGCATGCCCGGAATGGGCGGCATGGGCGGCATGTACTAAGCCGTCAGCCGTTACTGAGTTGAAAAGAAAAAGGCCGGGAGCAATCCCGGCCTTTTTTGCGTCTGGCGATGTGGGGCTCAGGCCCGTTCGACAACGAGATCGTCTTCGAATTTGGCGCTGAGTCTGAAAAAATGTCCCCCTGCCTCGAAATCATAGGAATTTCCGGGAAAGATTTCCGTAAGCGGGGTGAACCCGTCGTTGACATAGACAACTTTGGCTTCGCCGTTGCTTTCCCATCTGAGTTCCGAACCATCTTCGAACGTGAGCATCTCACCGTGGTGCAGGGAGAGAGGAATGTCCGTTTCCGTGTAATTCATGGCGCTCCTCCTGAATAAGGGGTTCTGGAATTTTTCATCCTCATCCGAGACATACCGTGCTGTCATGGGGAGTCAAGAATTTTGTGAAAAAATCATATCCCATGTACAACTCCCAAAAAGCATCGGGGCCGGGAGTTGCGGTAACGGGAATGAGAGCATAACACATAAACTTTCTACAGCCTGACTGGTTACGAATGATGTTCGATTTTGTAAGCCTTCTTGAAGATAACGTGAACGCAACAAGGAGTTGCCATGAAGATAGCGGTTCCAAGCACCAGCCCCGATCTGACCGGCACAGTGGAGCCCAGACTGGGGATGGCCGCCTGGTTGCTGGTGATCGACACCGAGGACATGTCCTTTGAGGCGGTAAAAGGGCCGCCGCGTTCATCCGGCCCCGGTGCAGGAGTGATGGCCATCTCTCTGGCTGTGAATCTGGGCGCGGAGGTGCTTCTTCTGGGATATGTGGCACAGCATATCGCCGGCCCACTGGAAAAGCGGGGGATCAGGGTCATTTCCGGGATTTCCGGGCCCGTGAAGGATGCGGTGAGCGCGTATCTCGAGTCTCTTACGGAAGTGGTGGAGGCAAAAGAGAACGCTAAGGATTCCTCGTCGCAAAGGGGGGAGTGGCAGGAGGCGCTGCGAAAGGGGATGCGGCAGTTTCAGGTCCTTCTTCCCCGGTTGGTGGGCGTGGTTCTGCTGTTGGGGCTGTTTCGCGGTTTTGTTTCGGAAAAGAATCTACTTTCTTTGTTTCCGGGCACGCCGTTTCTTGATTCTCTCTGGGGCGGGGTACTGGGAAGCCTGCTGGCGGGCAATCCCGTGAACAGCTATGTGATCGGCGAAGGGCTGCTGGATGCCGGGGTGGGGCTGGCTGCGGTCACCGCTCTGATGCTGGCCTGGGTCAATGTGGGGATTATCCAGCTTCCGGCGGAATCCGCGGCTCTTGGGCGGAGGTTTGCCGTGGTGCGCAACCTTGCCGGGTTTGTCATGGCCGTGCTGATCTCGTTGACCGTTTTTCTGTGGGATGGAGGTGGACTGTGAGCCGACTTTTTTCCCTGCTCTCCCGGCTGAGAAGCGCCCTTGGAGCGTGGCTGTTTCCCCTTGGCGTTGTTTTCCTGTACGCGATCGGGTGGCTGGCTGCCCCTGAAAACACGATTCGTGCCATGACCATCTGTGCCTCTTTGTTTCGGCAACTGGCCCTGCCCATCAGTTTTGCCCTGATCATGATGGTGGTGTTCAACAAGGTGCTCTCTCCGGCGCTGGTGGCCCGCTTCCTGGGGAGCAGTTCAGGGGTCAAAGGCGTGGTCCTGTCGTCCCTGGCCGGTATCCTGTCCATGGGCCCCATCTACGCCTGGTATCCGCTGTTCACCTCTCTGAAGGAGAAGGGAGCCTCACCGTTTCATATTGCCAACTTCATGGGATGCCGCTCGGTCAAACCGGTACTGCTGCCGGTGATGGTGGCCTATTTCGGGTGGGAGTTCACGGGAGTGTTCGTGCTCATGAGCCTGATCATCGCCCTGGTTGTGGCCGGGGTGGTGGGAGTGGTGTGTCGAGGTGAAGGAGGGCAGTAGGCAGTGGGGAACTGCCTTCTGTTGGAACCAAAAATTCCCGCAATCCCCTCCAAGCCTGCAAAGCCCAAATGGGAGCGCCGAGCAGACGCTCGGCGTATCCATTAAGCCTGTGGCCTGACCCCGGTTCCTGCCCTTTTCATACTACAGGCCCTCCGCGACAGCTTGAAAGGTATTCCCAAAAGATCTTGTTCCTTCCTTATGAATCCGGTACATCACCCCCCCCATGTCCAAAAAGAAAGCAAAAGAAAATCAGAACCACGATGGTGCCTACAAGAAAATCTTCACCCATCCCGAGATGGTGGAGAGTCTCATCAGGGATTTTGTGCCCGAAGAGTGGGTCAACGACATCGGCTTCTCCACCCTGGAACTTCCGAATAAGGGATTTGTCACCGACGAGCTTCGTTCCCGGGAAGACGATATCATCTGGAAGGTCCGCTGGCGTGATTCCTGGCTCTACGTATACCTGATCATCGAGTTTCAAAGTTCGGTGGATCATTGGATGGCGGTTCGCACCATGGTGTACACCGGTCTCCTGTATCAGGATCTCATTGCCTCGGGAATCGTGCAGACCGGCGAAAAGCTTCCACCGGTCTTTCCCTTGGTTCTGTACAACGGTCTCGGCACCTGGACCGCCCGCAGGGATGTGGCTGAGCTCATCGCGCCCATGCCGCCGAGCCTGGCAAGGTACCGCCCCCAACATCAATATTTTCTGGTGGACGAGGGCCGTATTCCGGAAGAGCAACTGGACGATATCCCGGGCCTCTCGGCAATCCTGGTTCGCCTGGAACGAGCCAAAGGCCTTGAAGAGTTGCAAGCCGGAGTCAAAGAACTTATGGAAAACCTGAACGACCCAAGATATCTTTCGTTGCGTCGAGCATTATCGGTCTGGGTGAGACGCCTGCTCATCGGCCGGTTCAAGCTTGAGCAACCCATTCCGGAGGTACATGATCTCCAGGAGGTAAACAATATGCTGGCAGAACGCATGACCCAGTGGACACAGGATTGGGAGAATAAGGGAATCCAAAAGGGAATCCAAAAGGGCGGAGCTGAAATTTTACATCGGCAAATCATGAAACGCTTTGGAAATCTGTTTGATATTCGTCTTCAGGAGCGACTCCGAAATGCCTCTCCTGAACAGCTCCAGCGGTGGGCTGATAATATTCTCGATGCAAAGACCGTAGAAGAAGTTTTTGATGAAGGTCCTGAAGAGTGAGCACCGATGTCTCCTTAAGGACCATCTTTGAGTTTTTATTTCAGTATGTTCAGCTGGAACCGAAAATTTCCGCAATTTCCTTCAAGCCCGCAAAGCCCAATTGGAAGCGCCGAGCGTCTGCTCGGCGCTCCCGTTAAGCCTGTGGCCCGACCCCGGTTCCTGCTCTTTTATCACATCCCGCTGGAACCGAAAATTTTTAAGCCATCCTTCCCGCCTCGTCTCCCCGATCCTGCTGACCCGAAGCTTCCTGCTTCCCTCTTCAAAAATCACGATCATTTGATAATCACTTCATGCCAGAAGTGGTAGAATTTCTCGATTTCATCGATTCGTTTCTGCTTGTCTGAAATCCGCTGCAGTGCCAGCCCCAGGTACACCCGCCATCCGGCATCGGGCGGTTCACTGTGTAGAGAGTTGGTCGTGAAGATCACGTTGAAGGAGTTGAACTTGGAAAATCCCGGCCAGTACCGGTCACATTTCTGGAAGGCCGCACCCAGAACAGCACCGCCAGCAATGGCACTGCGCTTCCTACAATCCCGGTCATGGCGATGACCATGGGTTTGGAGGACCAGTCAAAGGAGATCATCTCCATGGCCACGGCAGCGATCATGAAGTTGAAGAAGGTCAGCAGGGATGCTGCCGTACCGGTGTCCCGGTGGACTTCTTCGAGGATGACATGGTTGCTGATGGGTCTGCTCATGCCCAGAAAAAAAGTGAAGAAGAACATGGGCAGGGCGAAAAAAGCGGGTGTCTGTGCGCCCAGAACCAGGAGGGTTGCGACGGAGAGAAGCATGCCGCTCAGGCTGAGCACCAGGATGCGACGGGACTCAATGCCGATGCACAGCCGGGAGCAGAACAGTGATCCGGCCATCAGCCCGAAGGCGTTGAAGGCGAAGTACAGCCCGAAGCGCTGCTCATTCATGTCAAAGCCCGTGATGTAGATGTCCGAAGAGCCGCCGATGAACGCGAAGAATGCAAATCCGGCCACGGCAAAAGAAAGCGCGTAGACAAGGTAATTGCGGTTTCTGAACAGCGCCGAGTACCGCTTGAGGGCCCTGGTGATTCCTCCGGTTTGCGGTTTGAGGACCGGTTCCCGCAGGGTGAAGGAACCGTACAACGCAGGCAGGGCCAGGACGGCCTGCAGCAGAAATATAACCCGCCACGAGGCGTGGATTAAAAGCAGGGCCCCGATGGTCGGGGCGATCATGGGACACAGGGGGACGAGCACCCCGATATAAGCGAGCAGTTTCTTCCTGGCATCTCCCTCGTAGAGATCCTTGGCCAGGGCCAGGGACATGGATGCCGCTGCCGCGGCCCCGAAGGCCTGAAATATACGGGCTAGAATCAGCATGGTCACGGACATGGATGCCGCGCATGCCAGGCAGCTTGCGATATAGATTGAAACGCCGCCAAGTAATATGGGCCGCCGTCCGTACTGGTCCGCCAGGGGGCCGTGGATCAGTAGAAAAATGCTGAAGCTCGCAAAAAATGCAGTCAGGGAGAGATTGGCCAGCGGCAGGGATACCGACCATACCTCACACAGGGTGGGAATGGCCGGAAGGTACATATCCGTGGACAAGGCCGGAAAGGCGGTAAGCAGGAGAATGAGCAGGAAATTGTTCATATTGCCGTCGCCACCCGTTCACCCATCCTGATGCCGGTCTCGAGCCCTTTACGGGTGTTTTTAAGAAGATCGGCATCGACCCGGACCGTTCCTTTTTCCAGCAGCATGATGACCGTTGAACCGCCGAACGTGAACCAGCCCTTTTCCTGACCCTTTGCGACATCCGTTTCCGGCTCGTAATTCTGGACAATGGCCCCGACCATGGTGGCCCCGACTTCACACAGCAGGATGTCGCCGGCCTGTTGGGTGCGCAGAACCGAGTACTCCCGCTTGTTTTCCCAGTACACGCTCAGACGGTTCTTCACCGCGTGGGGGGAGACGGAATAATATGTTCCGCCTACGGGGGTGGAGGCCGAGATGCGTCCGTCCGCCGGGAAATGAAACCGGTGATAGTCCACCGGGGCCAGGCGGATGATCAGGAGGGTACCGCCTTCGTACCGGGCGCTGAGGGCCCTGTCCTGCAGAAAGTGATCAAGGGAGAAGGACTGTCCCTTGACGAAAAATCTGTCCAGACCCTGCAGTCCCTCAAAGGCCAGCACTTTACCGTCGGCAGGGGAGACCACGGCACCGGGATCGGTGGCCACCGGCCTGGCTTCGGGCTTGAGTTCCCGAATGAAGAACTCGTTGAAGGTCGAGTACCCGCTCGCCGGTCTGGTCGCCTCGCTCATGTCGATCTGCAGCGAACGCACGAACTTAGGAATACGGTTTCTGGAAGCCGGTGTGTCCATCTTCCGCCCGTACCATGCGGACAGAAACCGCTTTTTTACGACCCCGTGCAACGCCAGTCTGCCCAGGGGGTTGTGGTACAGCCACTTCAGCCACCGTTCTCCGGGAACGATCTCCCGGAGCAGTTCGCCGGTTTTTCGGTCGATATATTCGATACGTTCCATGATGGTCACATTTCCTCTGTTTCGCGGAGTGTGGGGGTATTGAATGAATCCGCTTATCCCCTGATAATCCCGATCTTTTTTGTTCGTGGTGAATAGTTGCCATGTCATAAGATATTCGGACTCAATTTGAAATAAAAAACGGACAGTTGGAATTTTATTCCAACTACCCGTTTTTACTTGTAAAATGGCGGAGAGGGTGGGATTCGAACCCACGTACCCGTGAGGATAACTCGATTTCGAGTCGAGCGCGTTACGGCCGGACTTCGCTACCTCTCCGCTCGTATGCGTATCCCGGCGTGCCGGGATGAGCCGTTTTTATTTACTCGGAAGCAGGAGAACCGTGTTCCCGTTGTTCCTGTTTGAGTCGTTTCTTTTCGGCGCGTCTGCTTCGGAAGAAATCCTTGAGCAGTGCCGAACATTTTTCCTCGAGGATGCCTCCGAGGATCTGGAACCTGTGGTTGGTCCAGTCGAGGTTGCCGCCCTGCATCCGGGATGTGAGGCACCCCGTTCTTGGGTCCGCAGCTCCGAAGATTACTGTGTCCACCCGTGCATGGAGCATGGCTCCGACACACATGAGGCACGGTTCCAGAGTGACCACCATGCTGGATCCGGGCAATCTGTAATTTCCAGCCCGTTTTCCTGCCTGGCGCAGGGCGTTGATCTCGGCGTGGGCCGAGGGATCGTGCAGGCCGATGGGGGCGTTGCGCCCGGTTCCGAGAATTCGGCCCTGGTGATCCAGAAGGATCGCACCCACCGGGACTTCCCCGAGTGCACCGCTTTTATCGGCCTGTCGCAGGGCCAGCTCCATGAGATCCTCCCAGGAACGCCACTGACCGGGCGGACGTTGCGAAGCGGATAAATATGGAAATGTTTCCAGGGTGTCAATACCGGAATCGACTGCCGTTTTCACCTTTTATCTCTGCTTGAGATACTCCACACCGCCCTTGAACAGGGCCGTGCCCAGAGTCGAGGTCTCTCCTCTGGTCCAGGCCGGGTGGTTTGTGGGGTGGTTGTACGCCTCGGGGTGGGGCATAAGCCCGAAAATGCGTCCGGACGGATCGGTCAGACCGGCGATACCGAGAGGGGAACCGTTGGGGTTGGCCGGGTATGCTTCCGTGACATCACCCAGAGGGCCGTCGGTGTACTGCAGGGCGATATGGTTTTTCTGATCCAGGGCGCGCAGGGTGTCGGAGTCCCGGGTCACGATCTTGCCCTCGCCGTGCCGGACCGGCAGGTACAGCCGATCCAGCCCCCGGGTGAACACGCAGGGAGAGTCCGGGTTGCATGTCAGGTGGACCCATCGGTCCTCGAACCGGGCCGAATCATTGTGGCTCAGGGAAACCTGGCGTTCAAAGTAGTTCCCGTCGATCCCCGGAAGAAGGCCGAGTTTGACCAGCAGCTGGAACCCGTTGCAGATCCCGAGGATGATTCCGCCGTTCTGGAAAAAGTCGGTCAATTCCTGTTCAAGGGTGGTGCCGGAGCCGATAGTGGTGTGCTTCCAGCGCAGGGCTGCTGCCTGGGCCGCTCCGAGCTCGTCACCGTCCAGAAATCCACCCGGAAAGACCAGGAAATTATAGTCGCGAAGGGAGATCTTTTCACTGACAAGATCGGAAAAGTAGGCGACGGTGGTGTTGTCCGACCCGGCCTGCTTGGCGGCATAGGCGGTTTCCCGCTCGCAATTGGTGCCGTGTCCGGTGATAACCAGGGTCTGTACCTTTGCCATTGCTCCTCCAGAAAAAAGTTGGTCGTCCATGTATCGAATTCCCGAACGGTCCGTTTGGCGGGCCCGCCGGGGAGTGACTTCATCGTAGGTTTGGAATAGGGAGCTGCATACAGGGCAATGGGACGGCCTGCAAGGGCCAATTGCCGTCAATCCCACAACCGTCCTGTCCTCCCGGGGGCGGAAATTTTTTTGCCGGGATATTCGGCACACTTCAAGGAGCGCCGTTGCGCGAACGGGAAGAGTTTTTTTGATGAATAGCTAATAAAGGCAGAAGGTTATTTCTTGAAAGGCTGACTTATTCTGGTGACGGCTTCTTTCTTGACAACAGGAAAAGGCATTGTCTAGGTATCCCGAAACATCATTTCAGGAAGATACGTTCTGGGCTGCCGCTTCGGCGGCCCATTTCTTTTGTTCGTCGGGTCGGAGGCGGTCGGGCCCGGACATACATGCAATCGTTTTTTGAGGCAGGACAGATGAATACAAAATTTATTTTCGTGACCGGGGGGGTACTCTCCTCCCTGGGAAAAGGGCTGGCTGCGGCCTCGGTCGGGGCACTTCTTCAGGCCAGAGGGCTGAAGGTGACCATTCAGAAACTGGATCCGTACATCAATGTCGATCCGGGCACCATGAATCCCTTTCAGCACGGCGAGGTTTACGTCACCGACGACGGTGCCGAGACCGATCTCGACCTCGGACACTACGAACGGTATCTGGGACGACATCTGAGCCAGCAGAACAATTTCACGTCGGGCCGGATCTATAACACGGTCATCAACAAAGAGCGCCGGGGGGATTATCTCGGCGGGACCGTGCAGGTTATTCCGCATATCACCGATGAGATCAAGAAAGCCGTGGTCAGCGTGGCGTCCGATGATATCGACGTGGCCATCATCGAAATCGGCGGGACCGTCGGGGACATTGAGGGACTGCCGTTTCTGGAAGCCCTGCGGCAGCTGCGCTCCGACCTGGGTAAAGAAAATGTCCTGTACATCCACCTGACTCTGGTGCCGTACATGAAGGCTGCCGGGGAAGTGAAGACCAAACCTACCCAGCACAGCGTCAAGGAACTGCGCAGCATAGGCATTCAGCCGGACATTATTCTGTGTCGTTCCGAAGTGGACCTGGCCGAGGACATTAAGAGCAAAATCGCCCTGTTCTGCAATGTGGACCGGGACGCGGTGTTCACGGCCATTGACGTCAATCACATCTATGAACTGCCCCTGACCTTGTATAACGAGGGACTGGACCAGAAGATCGCTATTCTGCTCAGGCTGGCGGCCAAGAATCCGGATCTGCAGCCGTGGCGGGATCTGGTCCGGGTGCTGCATCACCCCAAGGAGCGGGTCACCATCGCTATTGTGGGCAAGTATGTGGACCTCAAGGAAGCCTACAAGAGCCTGCACGAGGCTCTGACCCACGGCGGTGTGGCCAATAATGTGGGGATGGATCTGATCTACGTCAATTCCGAGGAGATCACCGCCACAAACGTTGGGGAAAAACTGGCCGGCGCCCATGGAATTCTGGTTCCCGGCGGGTTCGGGACCCGGGGGGTAGAGGGCAAGATCCAGGCCATTCGCCATGCCCGGGAAAACCGGATTCCCTTTTTCGGAATCTGTCTGGGCATGCAGTGCGCCGTGATCGAGTATGCCCGCAACGTGCTTGGTATTGACGGCGCCAACTCCCAGGAATTCGATCAGAACTGTGCCGACCCCGTTATCTACCTGATGAAGGAGTGGTACGATTTCCGGACCCAGAAAATCGAGCGCAGAGGCGCTGACAGCGATATGGGCGGGACCATGCGTCTCGGGGCCTATCCGTGCGTTATCGAAGAGGAGACCTGTGCGTTCGCTGCATACGGAGAGAAAGAGATTCGGGAGCGGCACCGCCACCGGTACGAGTTCAACAACGACTATCTGGAACGGTTCCGGGAAGGTGGGCTGGTCGTGAGCGGCTTTTCTCCGGACAAGACCCTGGTGGAGATCGTGGAAGTGGCCGACCATCCCTGGTTTCTGGCCTGTCAGTTTCACCCCGAGTTCACCTCCAACCCCATGCGGCCGCATCCGCTGTTCAAGGAATTCGTCAAGGCGTCTCTGGCCAACAAATGATGTCGAGAGAGCCGAATGCCGCGCTGCAAGGAGTGACCATGAACCGGTTGTACGAACATTCGCTGAATGCGCCCTTCTTCATTGCCGGGCCGTGCGCCCTGGAAAGCAGGGAAATGGCTATGGAGACGGCAGAGGAGCTGGCCGCCGTGGCCCGGAAACTCGATGTTCCGTTGGTCTTTAAGAGTTCCTTTGACAAGGCCAACCGGACCTCCCTGACGAGCTTTCGGGGACCCGGTCTGGATCGTGGTCTGCAGTGGCTGGCCGATATCAGGGAGCGGACCGGACTGCCTCTGATCACGGATATCCATCTGCCGCAGCAGGCCGCCCCCGTGGCCGAGGTGGTGGACGTGATTCAGATCCCGGCCTTTTTGTGTCGACAGACCGACCTGCTGGTGGCTGCGGCCGAGACCGGTCGGATCGTGAATGTCAAGAAAGGGCAGTTCCTGGCTCCCTGGGATATGCAACGTCCCGTGGAAAAGCTGCGCGCGGCGGGAGGTGGGAAAATCTGGCTCACTGAACGGGGGGCCGGGTTCGGATACAACAACCTGGTCGTGGATTTCCGGTCGCTTGGGATTATGGCGGAAACAGGGTGTCCGGTGGTGTTCGATGCCACCCATTCGGTGCAGATTCCCGGCGGACAGGGGAGCGCATCGGGTGGCCAGCGGGAATTTGTTCCCACTCTGGCCCGGGCCGCCGTGGCGGCCGGATGCAGCGGCGTGTTCATGGAGGTGCACCCGGACCCGGACAAGGCGCTCTGCGACGGTCCCAACAGCTGGCCCCTGGCAAAGGCGGAGGCCATGTTTTCCGACCTGCTCAAAATCTGGAGATTGTCCTATGCCTGTCAGTGAGGCCGCCAAAAAGGTGCGCATGGTCATTCTGGACGTGGACGGGGTGCTGACCGACGGTGGGTTGTATTATGATGCCGACGGGAATGTCTCCAAACGGTTCAGCGTTCAGGACGGCCTTGGGATCAAGCTGGCCCAGTCCGTGGGCATCGAGTTTGCCGTGATTACCGGGCTCAACTCCACAGCCGTGGAGGAACGGGCCAAGGGACTTGGGATCAAACACTACTTTTCCGGTCACCACCGCAAAATTCCCATTCTGGAAGAGCTGCGGGACCGGACCGGTATCGGCTTTTCCGAGATGGCCTATATCGGAGACGACTGGGTCGATGCAGGCCCTCTGTCCCTGGTGGGTCTGCCCGTGGCCGTGGCCAATGCCCAGCCGGAAATCCGGGAGATGGCGGCACTGGTCACTTCCGCAAGCGGAGGCAACGGGGCGGTTCGCGAGGCCCTGCGGTTCATTCTGGCTGCTCAGGGCAAACTCGAAGCACTCTGGGCGGACTGGAAGGGAAGGCCGTGAACAAGGCGCTGCGCATCGCTGTCGGCATCGGACTGCTGCTCGTTCTAACGGCCGGTGTGTGGTGGTTTCTCGACCGGGAGACGCTGCTTCCCTCCCTGGTCGACCAGGTCGAAGTGGATCTCTCCCTGCAGGGTGTGCGTCTCTCCCAGGGGAAAGAAGGGAGAACGGCCTGGACCCTGCAGGCGGACAAGGCCAGGTTTGATGAAGATTCCGGCCTGCTGCACCTCGGCCGGCCCCGGGTGACCTACAGGTCCGAGACCGAAGGGGACCCCGTGTTTGTGCAGGCTCCTGAAGGGGAGGTTTCCCAGGAGCGAAACACAGCCAGGATGTGGTCCGGTGTGCAGGCGAGATATCAGGGGCATACGGTCACGGCCGATCGACTGGACTATGTCGGTCGGCAGGACCGGATCACCTTTACCGGGCAGGTGGTCATGTCCGGCAGGGGGACGACCATCCACGCCCCCAGGGCGACCATCAATCTTAAGGACAATGTCATGACCGCCCGCGGCGGTGTCGAGGCGGTGCTGGAGGATTCCGGAGAAATCGGGTTTCCAGGGGAGACCGCAACCGAGCAGGAAAAGGGGAAGGAAAAATGAAGAAGACAGTTCGCAGTGTGATGACGGTCTTGTTGCTTGTCATTGTCTGGATCTGCCCGGCCCGGGCTGAAAACGTGCCCACCAAGATCACTTCGGAAACCATGAAGTATGCCGGAGAGGCGGACAGTGTGGTTTTCAGCGGCAAGGTGCATGTGCAGCGCGAGACCTTTGAGCTGTGGTCGAATATGTTGACCGTGGATCTGGCTCCTTCCCAGGACACGGGAAAAGCGTCCTCCGATGCCGGGACGCCCGGGCAGGGTGATATCAGGAAGATCACGGCTTCGGGGGAGGTCCGTATTCTGAGTCAGGGCAAAGAGGGGTTCTGTGGTAAGGCCGTCTATTTTGCAGATTCGGGAATGGTCCGAATGGAACAGGACCCCGTTCTCAAAGACGGTCCCAACGAGATCCGCGGCGAGGTCATCAAGCTCTACATGCGCGAGAATCGCAGCGAGGTTGTCGGCGGCAAGAAGCGGGTTGAAGCGGTTTTTTACACTCCGGCCGAAAAGAGCGAGGTGCCCTGAGCCATGGCCACGCTGCAGGCGCACGGCCTGAAAAAACGGTTCGGACCCAAAGAGGTGGTCCGGGGAATCGACTTGAACCTGTCCCGGGGAGAGGTGGTCGGAGTGCTCGGGCCCAACGGGGCCGGCAAGACCACGACCTTCTATATGCTGGTCGGGATTATCGCCCCGACCCGGGGAACGGTCCTGCTGAACGAAAAGGATGTCACCTCCTGGCCCCTGCACCTGCGGGCCAGACACGGGATGAGTTACCTCCCCCAGGAGAGCTCGATTTTTCGAAAACTCACGGTTCGTGAAAATCTGCAGATGATCCTCGAGTATTCCGGGCTGTCCCGGTCCGAGCAGCAGAAAAAAGGGGCTCAGCTTCTGGAGGAGCTCGGTATCACCAGGCTGGCCGACCAGCAGGCGGCCTATCTTTCGGGAGGAGAACGGCGGCGCCTGGAGATCGCCAGGGCTTTGATCATGGATCCGGTTTTTATTCTGCTGGACGAACCCTTCGCCGGGATCGACCCTCTGGCCGTGGACGATATCCAGGAGATCATCAGGACGCTCCGGGATAAGGGGATAGGGGTGTTGATTTCGGATCACAACGTTCGGGAAACATTGCAGATATGTGATCGGGCCTACCTGGTGTACAATGGAGAGATCATTCTTGACGGGACCCCGGAACAGCTTGTGGCCGACCCCGCGGCCCGGAGGGTCTACCTTGGGGAAGGGTTCTGCCTTTAATCCGTTGCAAGTTTCGTGCTTCTATGGCAGAAGTTGAACACAAAAAATGTGTTTCTTCTTGAAATTGAACATTTTTTTTGTTTTTCCGTGCAGGCTGGCGAAGGAAAAAATCAGGTACCTTCCCTCTTTAGAGCGCCCTCGGAAGAAACCCTCAGCAAGTCAGACGACGGAACAGTATGGGATTGGAGCTACGCCAAAATTTGAAGCTGACCCAGCAGCTGGTCATGACCCCGCAGTTGCAGCAGGCAATCAAGCTGCTGCAGCTTTCCAGGGTGGAACTGCTGGATGCCGTTCAGCAGGAATTGCTTGAAAATCCCCTTTTGGAAGAAGGGAGTGCTGAGCCGGACAAGCCCAAGGACACCTTGGAGACTCCACAGGACAAAGGAGGCGAAGAGGACCAGCGAAAGGTAAATGCGGAAGAGGCCGAGCTGCTTCGGAACGCCAACTGGGATGACTATCTCGGGGCGTTTTCCAGCAGTTCGAAACAGGCTCAGATGCATGAGTCCGAAGTTCCGGAGGAGATGATGAGCTACGAAGCGCGTTTCTCCGGAAAACCGTCTCTGGAGGGCCATCTCCTGTGGCAGATGCGCCTCTCGGATCTCGACGATGAGAAGCTGGTTGTCGGCGAAGCCATTCTCGGCAGCCTCGACAATCTGGGATACCTAAGCACCTCTCTGGAAGAGATCGCTCAGATGACCCTCTCCCCTCTTGAACTGGTGGAAGAGGTCCATGACAAAATCATGCGCATGGATCCGGTCGGGGTTGCGGCCCGAAATCCCCAGGAGTGTCTGCTGGTCCAGCTGGAGCTTCACGGAGAGTCGGACCAGATCCTGCTTTCCCTGGTCCGTGATCATCTCGAGGATCTTGAAAAACGGCGCTACAAACCGCTCATGCGTAAGTTCAAGATCCGCATGGAGGATATCAAGGCGTATCTTGATCTGATCCAGCAGCTGGATCCGATGCCCGGCGCGAGTTACGGTAGTGAGCACACCGTATGCGTCAGTCCGGATGTTTTCGTCTATAAGTACGAGGATGATTTCGTCATCGTCATGAATGAGGACGGACTTCCCAAGCTGCAGCTCAATCCGTTTTATATGGACAACGTCCCCAAGGCCAAGGGCGACGACCGGGAATACATGCAGGAGAAGATGCGTTCTGCCATGTGGCTTATGAAAAGCCTGCATCAGCGGCAACGTACTCTGTTTAAAGTGGTGGAAAGCATCGTCAAGTTCCAGCACGACTTTTTCGAACACGGAGTGACCAAACTCAACCCGTTGATTCTTAAGGATGTGGCCGACGATATCGAAATGCACGAGTCCACGGTCAGCCGGATCACTACGAGCAAGTACGTGGCAACCCCGTTCGGGGTGTTCGAGCTTAAATTCTTTTTCAACAGTGCCCTGGGGTTGGACGACGGGTCCCAGGTCGGCTCCGAGAGCGTGAAGGCGGTCATCAAGCGGATCATCGGCGAAGAAGAACCCCGGAAGCCCTACAGCGACGAGAAAATATCCAGTCTGCTCAAGGAAGAACTGGATGTGAATATTGCCCGGCGGACCGTGGCCAAGTACCGGGTCGCCCTGGGAATCGCTTCTTCGTCCAAGCGAAAACAGATTTTTTAAGGATCTCAAGAGTGATGCCATGAAAATTTCATTTACCTTCAGAAATTTCGAGGCCTCGGATCATCTCCGGAAGTATGCCGAGGACCGGTTTGCAAAACTTTCCCGGTATTTTCCGCGGGGAACGGATCTTGAGCTGGAGGCAGGCTTTGAACTGGAGAAATTTCGGCACAGGGCCGAAGTGGTGCTGACCGGCGACAGTCTTCACCTTGCGGCCGGGGAAGAAAGCGGGGACATGTATTCCGCTGTGGATCTTGTTCTGGACAAGCTCGAATCCCAGGTGCGGCGTGTCCGGGGGCGGGAGACCGACAAGCGACGCAGGGAGAGCGGCACTGTGCGCTGGGAGGCTCTGAACTTTGCCGCTTCTGCCGGGGAAGAGGGTGACCGACGAAAGCCGGTCATTGTCGACTCCAACAGTTACGAACCGAAGCCGATGATGGTGGAAGAGGCTGCGATGCAGCTCGAGACTCTGAAGTACGAGTTTTTGGTCTTTTTTAATGCAGAGGCGGAACGGATCAATGTTATCTATCGTCGAAAAAATGGTGATTTCGGCCTTGTCGATCCCGGGATGTAACAGATGAAGATTTTGGATTTTCTGGATAAAGAGAGTGTGTTTGCGGAGTTGAAGGGGGCCAACAAGAGCGACGTGCTGATGGAGCTGGTCCGGCCGTTGCATAAAAAGTGGCCTTCCCTGGACCCGGAGCGGGTTCACGAAGTGCTTTTGGAACGGGAACAACTGGGAAGTACCGGAATCGGGGACGGCATCGCTATTCCGCACGGCAAGCTGGAGGGGGTGGATGACGTATGTCTGGTCGTGGGGCGTTCCGCGGCGGGGGTGGATTTCGAATCTCTGGATCACCAGCCGGCCCATATTTTTTTTCTTGTGCTGGCTCCGGAAAATGTGGCCGGGAAACATCTGCGGATTCTGGCCCGTATTTCCAGGCTGTTGCAGGATCAGTCTTTCCGGGATTCTTTTATGCAGGCAGCCGGCAATGACGAGCTGTGGGCGTTGCTGCAGCATGCCTGAGCTACTTGGAAGCGTAAAGGAGAGCATGGTGGAGTCTTTTCCTGTGGTCATTGTTTCCGGATTGTCCGGATCCGGCAAAAGCACGGCCCTGAACGTTTTCGAAGATCTCGGTTTTTTTTGCGTCGACGGCATCCCGGCTAAACTGGTGCCATCCCTGGCGTCCATGTTTGCGAAAGAGCGGACCGAAGGGTACACCGGGTTGGCGGTAGGGATGGATCTGCGTCAGGACAACCTGATGGAGCACTGGAGTCAGGTTCTGCAGGAGCTTGAACATCAGGGCATGTGTCCTCAGATTGTGTATATTGAATCCTCGAACCAGATCCTTATGCGCCGCTACGCCTCCACCCGCAGGCCGCACCCCCTGGAGTCCAAGCGCCTCAGCCTCGAATCGGCTCTGAGCCGGGAGCGGGAACTGCTTGAGCCGGTGCGCGCCCTGGCCGACTTCGTTATCGACACCTCGCATTTTTCAGTGCATGATCTTCGGCGCACCCTGCAGGAGAAATGGACCTCCCTGCTTCATGCCCGCAAGGGCCTCAAGGTTCATCTGATCTCTTTCGGATTCAAGTACGGGGTCCCAAGTGAAGCCGATATTGTCCAGGACCTGCGTTTTCTTCCCAACCCCTACTTTGATGAACGGTTGCGGCCGTTTTCTGGTAAGGACGACGAGGTGCGCGAGTTTGTGTATCAGCACGATACCGGGCAGGAGTTTCTTGCCCGCCTTATTGATTTTTTTCTTTTTTCCCTTCCTCTGTACGAAGCAGAAGGGAGATATCGACTGACCATCGCGTTGGGGTGCACGGGAGGCCGGCATCGCTCGGTGGCCACCACCGAAGCCGTGCATGCGGCTCTTAAGCAGGAAGGGTATCCCGTATCCATCGAGCACAGGCACATGGATTTGGGATGAGTCGTCCTGTTCCCGTATTTGTCGGGGACAGCGTCGGTATATTACAGGAAACAGTCCCGACTCGGGAAAGAGATACAAGGTGAAAATGGAATGATTGGGATCGTGATCGTGACCCATGGTGCTTTTGGAGCTGAATTACTGGATGCGGCGAATGTCATCCTTGGGGCCGATCAGAAATGCGCGGTGATCAGTGTGGACATATCACGGGGCATGGATGTCATTCTCCGTGAGATCAAGGATGCCGCGGCGACCCAGGATCAGGGGGAAGGTGTCCTTATCCTGACGGACATGTTCGGAGGTACTCCTACCAATCTGAGTCTGTCCCTCCTTGAATCCGGAGGGGTCGAGGTGATCACCGGGGTCAATCTGCCCATGCTGCTCAAGGTGCTCGGGACCCGGGAAGGCGGGTTGCAGAAAGCGGCCTCCGAGGCAAAATCGGCAGGCAAACAAGGGATTCTCGTGGCCGGAGAAGTGCTTCGCCGCAAGATCGCCGAGGGGTGAAATGGTCTGGGTTCGGGTGGACAACAGGCTGGTGCACGGACAGGTCATCGAGACCTGGCTTCCGTACGTCAGTGCCAGGACGCTGATTGTGGCCAACAATGATCTGGCCGGGGATTACCTGCGCCAGGAGATCATGAAGCTGGCCATTCCTTCCGGTGTGGCCCTCGTATTTTCCTCTGTAGAGGCTGTGCCCGAAACAGTGCACGACCTTGGGAAAAGGGAGGACCGGGGAATTCTGGTCCTGTTCGCGGATTGCTGCGATGCCAGAGACGCCTTTGTTCACGGCTTTGAGTTCGAGTCCATCAATATCGGCAATCTTCATTATGGTCCTGGAAAACAGCAGATCTGCGACCATGTCGCCTTGAGTGACAGAGACTCCGCATGTCTGCATTTTTTTTCCCGGGAAGGCGTTAAAATCGATTTTCGATGCGTGCCGAACAAAACCGTCAAAGTGGGGAAATGGTGAGCATGTTGCCTGATGTCCTGCCGCTCCTTCTGGGAGGCGGTTTTTTTTTGCCCTGTTTTCTGTTTTCCGATTTGCGATCAATATCGGGTTTCTCGATCGCCCTTTGGTCGGCGGCCTGCTCTGGGCTGCGGCAAGCGGGGGGTGGAACCCCGGACTTCAGATTGCCCTGTTTTTCGAGCTTTTCTGGCTGGACCTGATTCCCGTCGGAACCTTTATTCCTCCGTATGCCCTGTTTTCGACCATTTTGACTATGGTGGTCGTTCAGGCCCTTGATCTGCAGCAGGTGTCCGGTGTCTGCCTGATCATGGTCCTGACCATGCCTTTTTCCGCACTTTTCGGCCGATTCGAATCCCTGCAGCGGAATCGCCAGAACCAGGCCCACACGGAACTGCTGCGCTGGGCCAGGCAGAGAACCGCCGGGCCTGATATTTTGTACGGGCTGGTTCAAAAGTCCCTGCTTCAGATCGTGGTCCTGGGGTTCGCCGGATTCATGATCTCGGCCTGTGCTGTTTTCCTGCTGGGGGCGGAGCTCCTGCAGTACCGGTGTTTCCCCCTGTCATTGACCTGGGCCCATCTGTGGATTTTTGCCTCCATTGGAGGGGTCCTTTCCCTGCGCGCCGGCCGGATCTACACCACCTTCGGGACAGCGCTGGTCTTCGTGCTGCTGGTACTCATGTTCCGCTGACCCGTTGCTTCCTGAGCCGGACAATGGGAATGATCCCATTTGAAATTTTCGGCATGAAAAGGGTTGGCAGTGGGGAACTGTTGTGATATTTGGCACAAACTTTCTTGAGAAATTTTGAACAAATTAATTCAAATGTAGTTAGGAGGAGTTTCATGGCAGTCTTCGTATTTGGTCACAAGAATCCCGATTCCGATACCGTTTGTAGCGCCATTGCCCTGGCCGATCTGAAGAGCAAGCTCGGTGTTGAGTGCACCCCGGTTGCGCAGGGTGAAATCAACCCGGAAACCGCTTTCATCCTGGACAAGTTCGGTGTGGATGTTCCTGAAGTGAAGACCGCATTCGCCGGTGAGAAGGTATTTCTGGTCGACACTTCCGACCTGGCCCAGCTCCCCGACGATATCGCCCAGGCCGAAGTTCTGGGTGTCGTGGACCATCACAAACTGGGCGATCTGACCACCTCCAATCCCCTGGAGTGCTGGATCTGGCCCGTGGGCTGCAGCGCCACCGTCATCAAGTCCATGTATGATTTCTTCGGCATCGAGATTCCCAAATCCATCGCCGGAATCATGCTCTGTGCCATCCTGAGCGATACGGTCATCTTCAAGTCCGCAACCTGCACCGACAAGGACAAGGAAGCCGCTGCCGCACTGGCCAAGATTGTCGGGGAAGCCGATCTTCAGACCCTGGGTATGGAAATGTTCAAGGTCAAGTCCGCTGTCGAAGGCACTCCGGCCCGTGAGCTGGTTCTTCGCGACTACAAAGATTTCGACATGAGCGGCAACAAGGTCGGCATCGGCCAGCTGGAAGTTGTTGACCTGTCCATCCTGGACGGCTGCAAGGCCGATCTGGCAGCAGACATCGCCAAGCTGAAAGCGGAAAAGGGCAATCACTCCGTGTTCCTGCTCCTGACCGACATCATGAAGGAAGGCTCGGAAATGCTTATCGTTTCCGATGACGAGTCCGTGGTCGAAAAGGCCTTCGGAGCCAAGCCCGAGGCCGGAAAGGTCTGGCTGGACGGCATTATGTCCCGTAAAAAGCAGGTTGTTCCCAACTTTGAAAAGGCCTTTGCCTAGCCCCTGCGTTTTTTCTGGCAGCAAAGCCCGGTGGACTCTGTGTCCCCGGGCTTTTTTTGTGATAAATACCGCGTCCCTTGTCCGTTCAGTACGTTATGCCGCAACCCGCGGCACGCTCCGTTTCAGCCGTTATGCATTGACCTTTTTCGGCCGTTTTTCTAGTGGTCTCGTCCTGTTAACGGATTGTTTCAAATTCTTTTGTGACTATTCTCAGGTACCGGCAGCCCAGGGCGAAGGGGATGAGGCTCCTTTGTCGCAGGATTACTGGAGTATCAGACTTCTGCCCGTAATTTCGCTAATCCTCTTCTCCCTTACAATCCCGGGCGTTCTGACCCGGGGTGAAGAGGTATCCACTTTCTTTCAAGGATGGTTTCGCATGTCCGAGGGAGCGCAATCGCCGACATTACCGGTCCTGGGACTGCTCATGACCATGGCCCTGTGGGGAAGTTCGTTCATTGCACTGAAGATCGCCTTTCAGGGGTTCGATCCTCTGGTGGCGATTTTTTTCAGGATGGCCATTGCTTCGTGTATGTTTCTTCCTTTTTTCCGGATGATCAGGCTGGTCACCTATCAAAAGGGGGACTGGAAGCCTCTCCTGCTGATGGCCTTTTGCGAGCCGTGTCTTTACTTCGTGTTCGAAGCCTATGCCTTGTCCTACACGTCGGCCTCCCAGGCCGGAATGGTCACGGCCACTCTGCCTCTTCTGGTCGCTCTGGTGGCCGTTCCCCTGCTTAAGGAGAAGGTCTGCATCCGGAGTCTTGTCGGGTTTTGTATCGCCATTGCCGGAGTGGTCTGGATGACTCTGCAAAGCGGGATCACGGAGAGTGCCCCGAATCCGCTGCTGGGGAATTTTCTCGAGTTCATGGCCATGGTCTGTGCAACGGGATACTCGGTTTCCGTCAGGTACCTGAGTCCTCGTTATCCGGCCATATTTCTGACTGCGGTACAATCTTTTATCGGTATGTTTTTTTTCGCTCCGGTCGTATTTTTCTCCGGCACTGAGCTGCCTGAGGTGTTCCCTCTGGCTCCCTCTCTTGCCATAGTGTATCTCGGGTCCGTGGTCACCCTGGGTGCCTATGGATTGTTCAATTATGGGATTGCCCGTATCGGGGCCTCACGGGCATCGGCATTTATCAACCTTGTCCCCGTTTTCACACTGTTTTTCGGGTGGATTATCCTCGGAGAACGGTTCACAGCAATGCAGTTCCTGGGGGCGGTCATGGTATTTTTCGGGCTTTTTCTGAGTCAGGATTCAAGCAAGGCGCAAGACGGGCTGGTCCGGGAGGGACAATGATCGATGTCAAAGAGCTATTGAGAGAAAGCGGGCTGTTTCGCGGGTTGCCCGGGGAACAGCTGGACTATCTGGTCGCCATTGGAGAGGATCGAAAATATGACCGGGGAGGGATGATCTTTTCCGAAGGAGGGGAGGGCAACGGATTTTATGTGGTCCTCTCCGGGCGGGTCAAGGTCTTCAAACTCTCCCTGGAGGGCAGGGAGCAGATTCTGCATCTTTTCGGTCCCGGAGATCCTCTGGGAGAGGTGCCGGTCTTTGCCGGGGAGTCTTTTCCGGCCAATGCCGAGGCCATGAGCTCCGCGAGACTTGTTTTTTTCCCCCGGCAAAAGCTGCTGGCGCTCTATACCCGGCACCCTTCCCTGGCCATGAACATGCTCGCGATTCTCTCCAAAAGACTGCGGGAATTCACCAGACTCATTGAAAATCTGTCTCTCAAAGAGATACCTCAGCGCCTTGCCGCATATCTGCTTTCCCGCTCGGGCGAGGACGACTCGGTCGACCAGGTCGTTCTTGAGGTGCCCAAGGGGATCCTGGCCAATATTCTGGGCACGTCGCAGGAGACATTGTCCCGGGTCCTGGGCAGGATGGCCGCCCGGGGATTGATTCGGGTAAACGGAAAAAGAATCGTCCTTCTGGACCGGGCCGGGCTCGAGGACCTGTCCTCGGGAGAGCTGCGTCTGTAGCCGCCCCCGGAGTTGACTTTGATCCGGAGATGTTTAGGAATACATTTTCCTTTTCAGAACTGGTGACCCGTGACCGGCCCGAGTCCAGAGGACTCCCGGAGCACAGTGCAGGAGATCGAGGTGGGAAAAAAATACAGGTTGAATCCCTGGCTTGAGATTCAGAACATGAAGGAAGAGATCGGTCGGATCATGGAAGAGGGCACGGGGCAGGACCGGGCCCGTTGCGACAGGATAGCCAACTTTAAACCGGTGGCGGATGTCTATGCCGGGGTCGAGAATTACATGATCCGGGTGGAACTGCCGGGACTCGCTCCGGATGCGGTATCCCTGGAAATTTCCAGCAACACTCTGGCCGTGTGCGGTGAGCGTCGTCTTGAAAAGGATGCTTCCGGGGGGGCGTATCAGATTCTGGAGCGGTCCTATGGTATGTTCTACCGGGAATTCGTGCTGCCGGAAGATGTTCTGAGCGAGGGGATTACCGCGTCCATGGAGCAGGGAGTGCTGTCCATCAGGATTCCCCGTATCCATAGCGGGCCAGGTGGTGTCCGGATCGAGCTCGACGCGGAGTGAAACTGCGTTTTTGGTCCCGATGTTGAATGGAGGATCCTCAGGGCAGTTTGTTTTCAAAAAGAACGTTGAACAGAAATAACGGCAAAAATCGTAAATGAGGAGTGGATATATGACCAGTCAGTTGAAGACCGGGCTGCTGCTCGGGGCTCTGACCGCGATCATTGTCCTGTTCGGACAGATGCTTGGTGGGCAGGGGGGGATGGTGATCGCCTTTATTCTGGCTATTGCCATGAATGTCGGCAGTTACTGGTATTCGGACAGAATCGTGCTGCGTATGTATGGAGCGCAGGAACTGGGAGTCAATGACGCGCCAATGCTGCATACCATGGTCCGGGAACTGGCCGAGACTGCCGGGCTGCCTATGCCCAGGATTTATATCATTCCCGAAGAGACCCCCAACGCCTTTGCTACAGGGCGCAATCCGGCTCACGGTGTGGTGGCTGTGACGCAGGGGATCATGCGCCTGCTCAGCCCGGAGGAACTCAAGGGAGTTCTGGCCCATGAGATGGGGCATATCCGCAACCGGGACATCCTTATCCAGACCGTGGCCGCCACTCTGGGCGGGGCGATCATGATGATCGCCAGTATGGTCAAGTGGGCCACCCTGTTCGGCTTCGGCCGGGACGACGAAGACGGGGGTAACCCCCTGCTCGCCTTTGCCATGGCCATTGTCGCCCCTATTGCGGCCATGCTCATTCAGATGGCTATCTCCCGTTCCCGGGAATATCTGGCCGATGCGACCGGGGCCAGGCTGGCCGGTAATCCGGAGTATCTGGCCTCGGCTCTGGAAAAGCTGGATGCGTACAGCCGCAGGATTCCCATGCATCATGGTAACCCCTCCTCGGCACACATGTTCATCGTCAATCCGTTCTCGGCCCGCTCCCTGGGCAATATGTTCAGCACCCATCCTCCCATGGAGGACCGGGTCAAACGTCTGCGGCAGATGCGTTAATCGGACAGGAGGAGAGATGCAGATGCGTAGGATACGTCCTCTTCTCGGGGCAATCTTGATTGTTTTGACATGGGCCCTGATCGGGGCCCATTTTTTATGGGCAGCACCTGAAGATCTGCGGCGAACCCCCGTGGTCCGGGCCGTGGAAAAGGTGGCCCCGGCCGTGGTCAACATCTCGACGACATCGGTGGTGGAGCGCAATGTCAATCCGTTCGGTGCTCTGTTCGGGGGGGATGAGCTGTTCAACCGTTTTTTCGGGGGCCCGGACATGACGCGGCGGTTTGAACAGTCCAGTCTCGGGTCCGGTGTGATTATTGATGGGGACAAGGGGCTGGTGCTGACCAACGCCCACGTTATCGACGGTGCTACTTCTATCTCGGCCAGGCTCCTGGACGGGCGGGAGTTTCAGGCGGAACTGGTCGGGTCTGATCCGGACTTTGATCTGGCCCTGCTCCGTCTGGAAAAGGCGGCCGGACTTCCCCAGGTGGCTATGGGCGATTCCTCGGATCTGATGATCGGCGAGACCCTGATCGCTATCGGCAATCCCTTCGGGTTCAGCAATACCGTGACCACAGGGGTTATCTCGGCCATGAACCGGACCATCAGGACCAAACAGGGAACCTTCACGGATTTTTTGCAGACCGACGCGGCCATCAACCCCGGAAACAGCGGCGGTCCGTTGTTGAATATCACCGGAGAACTGATCGGGATCAATACGGCAATTTATGCCGAGGGTGAGGGGATCGGATTTGCCATTCCTATCAATAAGGCTAAACGAGTGGTCCAGGAACTGGCCAGCTTCGGAGCGGTACAGCCGGTCTGGCTCGGAATTCTGGCCCGGTCCGTGGATCAGCGTATTGCCGCCTATTATGATCTGGACAGTGTCCAGGGGGTGCTGGTGACCCAGGTCGTGTCTGCAACACCGGCCGCAGCCGGCGGTCTGCGGCCGGGAGACGTGATCCTGGCCATGAACGGGATACCGGTTGCGGGCCGCGGGCATTATCTTGATCTGCTGCGCAATTACACTCAGGGAGAGTCGATACGCCTGGAACTGGCCCGCAATGGTCGGGGCATAACGGCCGTGAATGTGCAGCTGGGGCCCTTTTCCGATGCTCAGGCCTTGAATATGGCCTATGACAGGTGGGGAGTACGGATTCGAAGGCAGGGCCGGGCCGTGGTGGTCGGTCGTGTCCGACCGGGAAGCCCGGCAGATAACCTCGGGTTGGAGCCCGGGGATGTCCTGATCAGGATCGGCGGCAGAAAGCAGGAGAGCGCAGCGGATTTCGCGGCTGCGTTCAAGCGCTTTCGCATGCATGACGCCCTGATCCTGCTGGTGGCCAGAAAAGGACAGGGGTACCATGTGCGCCTGCGGATGTGAGTCCCGTATCCGGATGGTGGAGATGGAATTCGTCAGGAATGAAGAAACCCCCGAAAGCGGGCGGGAGGAGGTCCAGCCTCCCTGTTGCTTCCAGGGGCGTGTGTAAGGCCCCGATCCGATTGGAGTGAATTCAGAATCAGGGCGGAGTGGACAGTGTGCGTGCGCCGCGGGATGTATGCAGGGCAGGCCGGCGAACCGCGGAGTAAAAAAATAATTTTTTAAAAAAAACTATATTTCTGGCAGCTTGGCAAGGCCCGTTTGTCTGAAATATCGATTGCCTCTTTAAACGGAGGCAAAGCTATGCAGAACGTCCCCCCGAAACCGGGTTTCGGGGGGACGTTCTGCTTTTTTCGGATCAGGCGATCTTGTTTTCGGCCAGGGCCTCGGCAATGTGCTTCACCACGAATTTTTCACCGCGTTTCACGGCGCCGCCCCGCAGCTGCATGATGCAGCCGGGACACTCGGTGACCACCACCTCGGCCTCGGTTTTTTCGAAGTCGGTCATCTTCTTGATCAGAATCTGCTCCGACAGTTCCGGGAATTTGGCGGAGAAGGTTCCTCCGAATCCGCAGCAGGTCTGCGCCTCG
This sequence comes from Desulfomicrobiaceae bacterium, assembly GCA_041685265.1. Classification (GTDB taxonomy): domain Bacteria; phylum Desulfobacterota; class Desulfovibrionia; order Desulfovibrionales; family Desulfomicrobiaceae; genus JAWLGC01. The sequence goes on from JAWLGC010000002.1 coordinate 40,089, forward strand.
TCCGCGGGAACGTACTCCATGCCGCCTTTTTCCACCAGCTCGGCCGGAGCTTCGACAACTCCCATGCCGCGGCAGAGGTGGCAGGGGTAGTGCATGGAGGTTTTCTGACCGGTATGCTTGAACTCGGCCGCATCCACCTGCAGGATGTCGTTTACGAAAGTGGAAAAGGAGACCACCTTGTCCGCAAACTGCTGTACTTTGACCGACAGGCCCGGCTCATTGGCGAACAGTTTGGGGTAGCCGTGCTTGAGGTGAGAGGCGCAGGAGGCGCACAGGGTGACGATGTAGTCGTACTTGGAGGCGTCCATGGCCGCGATGTTCTGCAGGGCGACTTCCTTGAGGGTATCGAGTTCACCCATCATCTGCAGAGGCAGGCCGCAGCAGGTCTGCTCCATGGGGAAATCGAGATCAGCACCGTGTCCGGCAATGACCTTGACCCCGGCCTTGAGCTGTTCGGGGTACACGAAATCCTGCACGCATCCCGAAAACAGTCCCACTTTGTACTTGGACCGGGTTTCAACGGGTTTGATCTTTTTCCATTCGTCCCGGAAGGGCTTCTTGGCGATGGCCGGCAGGGCCTTGAAACCGTGCTCCTTCATGAAGATCTGGGGCAGGTGCCGGATGTATCCGTTGCTGGTCAGGGGTTTCTGAGCCACTTTGGCTGTACGCAGAAAGGTGTGAAAAAGTTTACGGTTTTTCATCAGCTTGGCCAGCAGGGTGGACTGCAGCGGATGACCTTCCTCGTCCTGGATTTTGGCGTGGACCAGCTTGATCAGTCTGGGCAGGTCGATGCCGCCGGCGCAGATTTTTTCACAGGCCTGGCAGTTGATACAGTTCTGGACCAGGTTGCGGGCCTTTTCACGGCCGTGGAAGAAATAGGTCAGGATGAGGCCGATGGCCCCGATGTAGACGTGACCCATCTGGTGCCCGCCGACCATGCGATAGACCGGGCAGACATTGGCGCAGGCGCCGCAGCGCACGCACTGGAGTACTTCCTTGAAGTCGGGGTCCTTGGCCAGGGCGCGACGACCGTTGTCCAGGAAGATAATGTGCATCTCCTTGTTCTTGTCCTCGGTGACCTGACATTCATTGGCGCCGGTGATCCAGGTTACGTACGAGGTGATGGCCTGTCCTGTGGCGTTTCTGGGCAGTACCCGCAGGGTGGCCAGGGCGTCTTCCAGGGAAGGCACCAGCTTGTCCAGTCCGGCCAGGGCCACGTGGACCCGGGGCAGGGTGGTCACCAGCCGGGCATTGCCCTCGTTGGTGGCGATACCGATGGTTCCGGTTTCGGCGATGGCGAAGTTGGCCCCGGAAATACCCATGTCCGCTTCAACGTATTTCTGGCGCAGTTCGCGGCGGGCCACCTTGACCAGTTTTTCGATTTCTGCCGTTTGTTTTTTCTTGGTCACATCGGAGAAGAGATCCGAGACCTGGTACCGGGACAGGTGAATGGCCGGCATAACCATATGGGTCGGGCCTTCATGGCGAAGCTGGATGATCCATTCGCCAAGATCGGTTTCCGTGACCTCCAGACCGGCATCCTCCAGGTGGTGGTTGAGCAGGGTCTCCTCGGCGGTCATTGACTTGGATTTGACGATCTTCTTGCACTTGGAGTCTCGAGCGATCTTGGCAATGAGTTCGTTGGCTTCGTAGGCTGTGGCGGCCAGGTGGACCTTGACGCCGACCTTTTCCGCCTTTTCCTTGAACTCCTCGAACAGTTCATCCATGTGGGAGATGGCCGCGGATTTGCGTTTGGCCACGTCCCGGATCATGGCGTCCACGTCCATACCCTTAAAAGCGTTGGCCCGGCTGGCCCGGTAGGCCACGGCGAAATTGTCCATGGAGGTGCGCAGGAATTCATTGTCCAGAGCGCCCTTGAGTTCGGTCCTGTATCCTTTCAGATCCTTTGCAGACTGCATTAGTTGTCCTCCCACAGCAGAATATGAAGTTCCAGCGGTCCGTGTACGCCGATGGCCAGGACCCGCTCGATGTCGGCAGTCCGGCTGGCACCGGTGATGAAGGCGGTGTAGTTGGGACCATCCTTCATGTAGCTGATAAGTTCCTTTTCCACGTCCATGGATGTGGCCCGCAGCTTGGACTTGGGCAGAACCGCAACATGGATTTCGCTGATCATGGTTGCCAGGCGCAATTCTTCGCTGCTTGAATCCAACACCAGGGTGCCGGTTTCGGCGATGCCGTAATCCACCACGGTGAATCCGATGTCGATCCCCCCGAGGTGATTGCGGACTCCGTCCTTGATCAGCGAGATACCCTTTTCCTTGGCCAGAGGGATGAATTTTTTGAGTTCCTCCTCCGAAAGTCCCGGGGCGGCGATCATTTTCGACCAGTCCTTGAGCTGGCAGAGATCCTCGGCCTTGCCCGAGAGGGGCTCTTCGCACCCGGAAAGCAGAAGCTGGCACGCTTCTTTCTGGTCACAGAGTTCGGTGGTGTACTCGTAGGCCTGCTCAAGACTCTTGATTTCGGAAACAACGGCCGAAACCAGTTTGGCCTTCTCTGTAAACAGAGCGACATTGTCCATTGCACACATAAGGTGTCCTCCTTGAGGTGTTATATACATATGCGGGGATTGAAACCCGAACGGATCGGTCGTCGAACCGACCCGGGAAGCGCTGGCTTTGGAACATCGGGACGCCCATGATGCAGGACAGTGCTGGGCCGTCAGAATGCGGTATTAAAATGCATAAGACGTGCCAGAACGGCTATGTTGTAAATTTTATTTAATTTCAATATGTTGAAGTGTGGAAAGGGGGTGGCGGTGAGAGGATTGAGGAGGGGCTGGGGGGAAATGCCCCGGCGGGTTGGGGGAAATTCCACAAAATTGAGTTGTTAACTCAAAGCAAGAGTTTTTTTCGCCGGTACCTGAAGGTGTCCCGGCTCATGCGCAGCAGGCGGGCGGCTTTTGTTTCGTTGTTGTCGGCCAGTTGCAGGGCGCGCTCCATGTATTTTCGCTCAGTATCTTCCAGAAGTTCCGGGAGATCGATGCCCTGATCCCTGAGTTCGGGCAGGCCCGAGGTTCCCGGCGAGTGTTCTTCTCCCTCCATGCACCGGGTCAATCCGAGATCGTGCTCCGTCACCAGAGGCGGCTCGCCCAGAAGGGTCGCCTTTTCCAGGCAGTTTTTGAGCTGCCGGATATTGCCCTCCCAGTTGTAGCTTTTGAGCGTTTTCTCGGCATCCGTGCTTAGGCCGGTGAACTTCTTTCCGAATTTCCGTCCGAATTCGAACAGGAAGTTGCGGGCGATGGGCAGGATATCCTCTCTGCGTCGATTCAGGGCCGGGACCCGGATGTTGATCACAGCCAGCCGGTAATAGAGATCCTGCCGGAACGTTTCCTGTCGGACCAGGCCTTCAAGATCCTTGTTGGTGGCCGAAATGACCCGGGTCTGCACATGCATTTTGCGGGTGCCGCCCACCCGGTAGTATTCGCCTGCTTCCAGGAAGCGGAGCAGCTTGGCCTGAGCCTCGGGGCTCAGATCCCCCACTTCGTCCAGGAACAGGGTTCCGCCTGCTGCTTCTTCCACCAGCCCCTTCTTGCCCTTGGCGTCAGCACCGCTGAAAGCCCCTTTTTCGTAGCCGAACAGTTCGCTCTCCACCAGCTCGTCGGGGATGGCCGCGCAGTTGACCGTGATCAGCGGCCCCTTGAAGTTGGGGCTGCGGTGGTGGATGGCTCCGGCAATGAGCTCCTTGCCGGTTCCGGTTTCGCCGGTGATCAGGATGGAGGTATCCGGGCTCTGGGCCACTTTTTTGACCAGGTCCACCACATCGATGATGGCTTCGCTTTCAGCCACGAAACAGGGGAAGTTGTCCCGAAGGCTTTTCTCCTGCAGGGTCTGAATCTCTTTACGCAGAGCAATGGTCTGCAACCCGTTTTCAATGGTTACCAGGAGCCCTTCCATCTGCAGGGGTTTGACCTGGTAGTCCCACGCCCCGAGCTTCATGGAGGAAATGACCGTTTCCAGGTCTTCGTAGGCGGTGATCATGACCACCACGGTTTCAGGATGGTCCCGTTTGATGATTTTCAGGGCTTCGATACCGTTTATTCCCGGCAGTCCGACATCCAGAAGAATCAGATCGGGTGACTCCCTTTCAAAAGCACTCAGCGCCTCTTCGGCTGTGGCAAAGGTGGTGACTGCATACCGGGTATGCAGGGCAAGGGCGATCCCTTCCCGGACATGTTCCTCGTCGTCAATGATGGCAATGGAATAGGGCGGCATGGTGTTCGGTGAATAACTTGAGTTATGTGTTTTTGGCCAAAGGTTCTTCGGCAGCGGGCAGTTCGACCCGGAACAGGGCCCCGCCCGTGGCTGAGTCCTTGACCCGGATGAATCCGTTGTGATCGGCCACGATGCGTTGGACAATGCTCAGGCCGATCCCTGTACCATCGCTTTTGGTGGTGAAAAAAGGATCGAAGATCTTGTTTCTGGATGAGATGGGAACACCAGGGCCGGAGTCGGACACCTCGAGAACGACCAGGTCTTCCGCGACAAGGGTGCGGACATCGATCTTCTTGCTGCCGGCCTGCCCTGACATGGCCCGGGCCGCGTTGTCCACCAGGTTCATGGTCACCTGCTCAAGCAGCAGTTCATCCGCGAGTACCGGCGGGAGGTTCGAGGCCAGGTGTAAATGCACCTGCACCCTGTTTTTCCGCAGCGTGGTTTCCACCAGCCTGACGGCTTCTTCGACCGGTGTGTTCAGGGATATTCTCGAAAATCTGGGGACGCCGGGTTTGGAAAAGTCGATGACTCGTTTGATTACGGATTCGATTTTTCTGGATGCGGCCTTGATCCGGTCGAAAATCCTGTCCATCATCTCCTGTTCCGCGGGCTCCTGCTCCAGGGGGCGGCACAGGGATTCCAGGCTATAGAGGTAGGAGTTGATGCCGGTCAGCGGGTTGCGGATCTCGTGAGCGATGCCGGCGGCCACCCGTCCCAGGGAGTTGACCTTGTCAAGGAGCATGACCTGTCGCTCGAGTTCTTTGGCCTTGGTGATGTCAGCCATGAACACGGCCACCCGGGTCACTTGGCCGGTATCGTCGAATACCGGATACACGGTTCGGTCCAGGTAGCACCCGTCCTGTTCGTCGGTGTGTCTGATCGGCTCTCCCTGTCGAATGACCTGCGTCAGGGAGTGACGGTATTCGTTCCGGACAGTTTCAGGGAGCAGGCTGAAGATGTTTCTTCCAGTCAGGTTTTCCTGTGGATGGCCGAATCTGAGGGCGGCGGTTTCGTTCAGGTCGAGGATGACCCCTTCCCGGTCGATGAGCAGAAGGGATTCGGTGGGGGCGTTGATAATCGCCCTGGCCCGGGCCTCCCGGTCTTTGAGTGCCTCCTCCACACGCTTGCGGTGCTCGATTTCCTTTTCCAGGTTCGTGTTTGCGGCCTTCAGGTCGGAGGTTCTGTTTTCCACCTCGATCCTAAGCCCGGCTCTGGCCTGGCGGAGGTGGGCCTCGACCTTGTTGCGTTCATATATTTCCGATTCCAGGCCCTTGTTGGCCAGGGTCAGCTTCTCGGTCCGCTCCTGGATCAGATCCTCCAGCCTGGTCCGGTGTTTGCGCAGCTCGGCCTCAAGGACCTTGCGTTTCTCGATATTGATGGACAGGAAGCTCACGGTACCGGTCAGGACCCCGATGAGTATCAGTGCGGCCCAGATATAGCTTTTGTTGACCCGATAAAAATGGGGAGGGGCATTGACCAGTTCCGAGTCCCGGGGCAGATCATCCCGGGAGATATCGAACCGTTTCAACTGCTTGTAGTCGAATATGTGCCTGGTCGGTGTCTCGTAGCTGGCAGGGATGGTTGCGGGCTCGGTTCCGTTCAGAATGCGCAGGGCCATGGAGGCGGCCATGGCTCCCTGTTCGTGGCTGCTGATGACCTTGCCCCCCATGCACCCTTCTCCGAGTTCAAAGTCCCAGAATCCGTAAATGGGAACCGGAGCATATCCGGCCAGGAAGGCGTTCTTTTCGTGGTAGTCGATGAGCACGCCCTGCTCGTTGCGCAGGATGCCATGCACGAAGATGAGCTGTCCTTTTGAGAGGGTGGTCAGCCGTTTTTTAAGTTCCCGGGCCGGAAGGTCGTTCCAGTAGGTGAAGGTGATATCCGGGAATTTCTCTTCAATGTCCCGGATGCTCCTGTCCGTGATGATGTCCGTGGGCAGGGTCTGTCCCCCGATGATCACGAATTCCGTGGTTTCCGGATGCAGCTTGCGGGCCAGGGCCATGGTCTCTCGAATGGCGGGATCTTCGGAAATGCCGGTAATCCCTTTTTCCTGCGCAAGCATCCCGGCATGAAAGTTGTTTACTCCGCAGAACACGATGGGGGTGCCCGGGAAAAGGTCTCTGCGGTGGGCCAGGGCAAAGTCCATGGCGTTGTTGTCCGAGAGAAGGATGACGTCGAACCGCTTGCCGCGGAGTTTGTGCTTGAGGGTCCGATACAGAAGGGTTCTGTATTCGGGGTCCGGGTTGCGTTTGGTGTCCAGGTATTCGACCCGGTAGATGAGCGGGATATCCCCGGCCTCCAGGGTCTCGCGCATACCGGTGTTGACGCCCTTGGTCCAGCTCAGTCCGGGGTTGTACGAGTGCAGGGCCAGGACGTTGCGGGTCCTGGAAAAGGAAGGATCCGGTACGGATCCGGATGCCCCTGTTTCCAGGAACAGGAGAATAAGAATGGTCAGAACTCCCGGGATCCACTTTATCCGGTAAAGAAAGTTGTGCATGGCCAGGGTATAGGGTCGGCGGATCGCGGCCGTCAAGGGGGATCTCTTTTGTCCTTGACACGACGATGGGAACCCAATATCAGTCCTCTTTTCCTTGCTCCCCTCTATGCCGAAGACGGCAAAAATATCGGAGGTGGGGCCTCAAGACCACAAGGAGGTTTTGCATGGTCAACAAATACGAGGTGCTTCTGCTTCTCAGCCCTGAGCTGGGATCCGAAGGCCGGCAGGAGATCCTGAACACCCTGACCGGTATCATTGAACGAGACGGCGGCAATATGCTTCTGGTAGATGACTGGGGAATCCGGGACCTGGCCTACCCTGTTCAGAAAATGACCCGCGGCTACTATGTCCGACTCGAGCTCGCCCTGCCCGGCGAGGCCGTGTCCGAACTGGAGCGGATCATTCGCATCACTGACGGTATCTTCAAGTTCGTGACGGTCAAGCTGGCCGACAAGTACGTCCCCGAGGAGGCATAAGATGGCATACAAGAAAAAATTCACCCCCCGGAAGAAGTACTGCCGGTTCTGCGAGAACAAGGACATTCCTCTGGATTACAAGCACCCTGAGGTGCTCAAGGATTTCGTGACCGAGCGCGGGAAGATTATTCCCCGGCGGATCACCGGGACCTGTGCCAAGCATCAGCGCTCATTGACCCGCGAAATCAAGAGATCCCGTCAGATGGCCCTGATGTTCTACACCGCGACTCACAGCGTCGATGTGATCAAGAAGACCATCTAGGAGAGAATGTCATGAAATTGATTTTACGTGCAGACGTGGACAAACTGGGACGTCTTGGAGAAATCGTCGAAGTCAAGCCCGGTTTCGGTCGCAACTACCTGGTTCCCCAGGGGTATGCCATGCTTGCCACCAAGGCGAACATGCGGGCTTTTGAACTGGAACGCAAAAAGCTGCAGGCCTCCATGGACGCCCTCAAGGCTGCGGCCCAGGAACTGGCCGACAAGCTCAATGCCGCCAAACTGGCCATCGAGGTTCGTGTCGGCGAAAACGACAAGTTGTACGGTTCGGTGACAACGGCCAACATCGGTGATGCCCTGGATGCCATGGGAATCAATGTTGATCGGCGCAAGATCGTTCTGGACGACCCGATTCGGACCCTGGGTGAATACACCCTGGACGTCAAACTGCATCCCGACGTGGTTGCAGAACTCTCCGTTGCCGTGATCCGGCACGGTCAGAGCGTTGAAGAACCTGTCGCCAAAGAAGAGGCAGTGGCCGAAGATGCAGTCGAGGAAGAGGAATAACGCCGCTTCCGGTCCTGCGAGTGCCAAGAAACGACCAGGTACGGAAGACGCTCTAAGCAGGGCGTCTTCCGACCTGTTGCGAAAGCTCCCCCCTCAGAACCTGGAAGCCGAACAGGCGGTTCTGGGGGGTGTTTTTTTGCGTAACGACGTGCTGCACTCTCTGGTGGACCTGCTGTCCGAGGAAGATTTCTATTCGCCTGCCAACAAGACCATCTATCAGGCATTTCTGACCCTGTACCGGCGGAGTCAGCCTGTTGACATGGTCACGGTGGCGGAGCTGCTGCAGGGCGAAGACAAGCTCGATGCCGTGGGCGGGGCCGTATATCTGGCTTCGCTGACGGAATCGGTGGCCAGCGCCTCCAATGCGCCGTTTCATGCCCGTATCGTGCGGGACAAGTCGGTCCGGCGGCAGATGATCCAGGCTTCGTCAGATATTCTGACCCAGTGCTTTGAGTCGTCCGCCGATGTCGAATCCCTGCTGGATGAGTCCGAGCAGAGAATTTTCGCCATTTCCGAGTCCAAGGGCAAGCCGGTTTTCCAGCGCTCCAAGGATCTGGTGACCCGCATGTTCGAGCAGCTCGAGATGCGGGCCGGTCAGGGAGAACTGATCACCGGGGTGCCCACCGGATACACCGACTTTGATCACATGACCGCCGGTCTGCAGTCTTCGGACCTGCTGATCATCGCCGGACGTCCCTCCATGGGGAAAACCGCTTTTGCCTTGAATGTGGGTATGCGGGCGGCCATCCTCAACGGGACACCCACCGCCATATTCTCTCTGGAAATGTCCACGGACCAGCTCATGATGCGTATGCTCGGGTGTCATGCCAAGGTGGATCTGTCCCGGTTGCGCAGCGGCTATCTGGAGGATGAGGACTGGGTCAAACTGACCAACGCGGCCGAGGACCTGGAGCAGGCCCCTATCTTCATCGACGACACTCCGTCTCTGGCCACCATGGAAATGCGGGCCAGATGCCGACGGCTGAAGGCGGAACACGGTCTGGGGCTGGTTATCGTCGACTACCTGCAGCTGATGCGCTCCAGTAGGAAAATTGATTCGCGGGAACAGGAGATCTCCGATATTTCAAGGACGCTAAAGGCGCTGGCCAAGGAGATGAATCTGCCGGTCATCGCCCTGTCTCAGCTGAACCGCAAAGTCGAGGAGCGCTCGGACAAACGGCCCATGATGTCCGATCTTCGTGAAAGCGGCGCCATCGAGCAGGATGCGGATCTGGTCGTTTTTCTTTACCGCGATGCGGCCTACAACAAGGCTGAGGACAATCCCAAGAAGAACATTGCCGAAATTATTCTGGCCAAACAGAGGAACGGGCCTATCGGAACCGTCGAACTGGCCTATCTGAACAAGTACACCGCTTTTGAAAATCTGGCCGAGGCCGGAGTTCCCTCCGAAGACGAGGGGAGCGGGCGATACTGATTCCTTTGTTTCGGCCGCGCTTCAACCTCATACGCAGCAACAGGATGCCAGCATGAACAGAGAAGTGTTCGACGCGTACGAACTTTTGTCCCGGGATGAACTGTCCAACGTGCAGTCGGTTCGGTTGAAGACGAGCGTGGCCAGGGCGCAGCGATCCCCGTTTTACGGCACTCGGTTTACACAAATCGGGCTGAACCCGGCCGATATCCGGTCCGTCGAGGATCTCCGAACGCTGCCTTTCACCACCAAGGACGATCTTCGTTCAGCTTATCCGGGCGGGATGCTGACCCGGCCCATGAACGAAATGGTTCGCATGCATGCCTCGTCCGGGACCACCGGGGCGGCCACGGTCATCTTTTACACGCAGAACGATCTCAATTCCTGGGCGGATCTCATGGCCAGGTGTATGCACATGGTCGGGGTCCGGGGCACGGATGTGTTTCAGAACATGTCCGGGTACGGCATGTTCACCGGTGGTCTCGGCATCCACTACGGAGCGGAACGGCTTGGATGTCTGACCATTCCGGCCGGGGCCGGCAACAGCAAGCGGCAGATCAAACTGCTCAAGGATTTCGGTGTGTCGGTGGTGCATATCATCCCGTCTTATGCCCTGCATCTGGGCACCGCCTTCGAGACTCTGGGAGAAGATCCTGCCGGGCTGAATCTGAAGATCGCCCTCATCGGAGCCGAGCCGCATACCGAGGAAATCCGGGACCGGATCGAGGAGATCTACGGGATCAAGGCATTCAACTCCTACGGGTTGTCGGAAATGAACGGGCCCGGAGTGGCCTTCGAATGCACCCGCCAGAACGGACTGCATATCTGGGAAGATGCCTATGCGGCTGAAATTATCGATCCGGTTACTCTCGAGCCGGTTCCGGACGGACAGATCGGGGAGCTGGTTCTGACCACCCTGTGCCGCGAGGGAATGCCCATTCTGCGGTACAGGACCAGGGACCTGACCCGGTTCCTGCCCGGCGACTGTGAGTGTGGTCGGACTCATAAACGTATGGACCGCATTCTGGGGCGGGCCGACGATATGATTATCCTCAAGGGGGTGAATATCTACCCCATGCAGGTGGAGAAGGTGCTTATGTCCATCCCTGAGGTGGGTCAGAATTATCTTATTGTTCTGGAACGGGAAGGATTTCTTGATCAGATGCGGGTCAAGGTCGAAGTCAAGGAGGATTTCTTCGTCGAGGACATGCGGGTGCTGAACGGGCTCAAAAAGCGGGTCGAATCCCTGTTGCGCGATGAGATCCTGATCACTCCCAGAGTGGACCTTGTGGAAAGCGATTCCCTGCCCAAATCCGAAGGCAAGGCTGTTCGGGTTCAGGACGCAAGAGAGGGGTGATCCGGTCGGGCAAAAGAGGAAAGGCGGCAGGAAAGGGAGACCTTTGCTGCCGTTTTTTTGTTTATCAAAGTGAATTGGAGGCGATGTGATTCAGATCGGTGCGGGGCTCGTGGTGATGCTGATGGTGGTGGCCCTGGTGCTGCACGTGTTCGGTCTTCCGGCCAACTGGCTTGTACTCGGGCTGGTAGGAATCTGGAAATGGGTTCGCCCAGAGGCCGATCTGACCTGGACTTTTATGGCCGTATTGACCGGGATGGCCCTGGCCGGAGAGATTCTCGAGTTTCTTTCCCAGGCGTGGGGGGCGAAAAGATACGGAGGGTCCGGGAAAGGGAACTGGGGGGCTATTTTGGGAGCCATTGCCGGATCTATTATCGGGGCCCCGTTTTTTTTCGGTCTCGGGGCCCTGCCTGGAGCTCTGATTGGGGCCTACGGAGGATGCCTTGCCGTGGAGCTGGTCACGGGGCGGTCGCTGGCCGAGGCGGGGCAGGCCGCCCGGGGGGCCTTGTGGGGCAAGATGTTCGGCCTGGTGACCAAAGTCGCCCTGGGCGGGGCCATGGTCTGGATCAGTATTCCCCGGATCTGGGGTTAAGTGATCTGCCGGGGTTTCGTGATGATTCACCTGGAGAAAAAGTTTCGGGACTAAACCAAACCCGTTTTGCTATACGAAGTTTTTTCGTAACTATTCAGGTCCCTGTTTTGGGATTAAGAGGATTATGCTCCTCTGTCGCAGGGTTACAGGATTATCCGGCCTTTGACCATAATCCCGTTTATCCTTCTACTCCCTATAATCCCTTATTTTTTTATCCTAGGTGAATAGTTACGTTTTTTCTTCCCTCCTGTTTCTCCTGTACTTCTGTTGAAATTTTTCTGTCTTGGCCTGAAATGGTTACAGCTTTTCAAGCATTTCCTGGGCCGCTGTTTCTCCCAGGTCCAGGGCCCGCCCCCCAAGATGGAAATCCAGGAGCCGGATCCCGTCAAGGGGAAGGCGAAGAAGAATATCCGGTGGATCCATGCACATTCTGGCCTCCTGAATGGAAGTCTGCATGATGGCGATGGACGAGAGCAGGACTTCAACGATGGACGGGTCCCGGGGCGTCTCTCGTTCCTGTCGGGAGAGCCAGTTTTCCAGCAGATTGCCGAGGAAAGAGTAGCGCGGGCTGAGTGTCCGGATCCAGGAGTTGAGGATTTTCTCCTGAGCTCTCGATAAAGGAGTGGTCAGTCTTGCAGGCTTGCTTTTGGCGTTGAGAAATACGGAGTTGGCATCCACCGCGATGACCAGCTCCGCTCCCATATCGCGACAGACATTGACCGGCAGCGGATTGACCAGGCCCCCATCTACCAGCAGCCTGCCCTGGACCCGGGCAGGGGTGAACAATCCTGGGATGGCCACGCTTCCGCGCACGGCATCCAGAATATTTCCCCGGCACAGGACGACCTCCTCCCCGGAGAGACAGTCCGCGGCGAGCACGGCCAGCTTCGGGGAGCATTCTTCCAGGAGTTCGCGGTCGAGATATTTTCGGTTCATGGCCAGAAGTTTTTCCCCTTCGAGAAAACCGGATGTGGGCAGGGTCGGGTCGAGCATGGCCAGGGTGTCCTTCCAGGTCCAGGACCTGATGCGATCCATATATTGATCGACTCGGCCTGCACAGTAAACGGCCCCCATGAGCGCACCGGCACTGCACCCGGCAATGCAAAAGGGAGTGATATCCCATTGTTGTAGTGTTTTGAGGACGCCGAGATGGGCAAACCCCCGGGCTGATCCGCTGCTCAGGGCCAGACCGACCCTTTTGGAGCGCAGGTCCTCGAGTCGGACCGGTTTGGTACAAAAAGATACGGGCTGCTCTGTTGGTCTGGAAGGGAGATTCATGTTTTCACGACCTTGTTCGGAGTTACCGGGCGTTGGGCCTGGTCAGCAGGGCTGGCGGAGCCGGGTAGGGGGATCCTGATAGCCGAGAGAAGACAGGTTTTCAAGGGGGTGCGGTTTCGGCACAACAGGAGATGGTTTACAGGGGTCTGGATATCGGCAAAAGTACTCCTGACTGGATGTCGGCATAAACCTGGAGGGCGTATGAATCTTGAAATAATTGTGGATCGCATTGGCGAACTGTTCAGGGAAAAAGGAATTCGTCTGGCCACGGCGGAGTCCTGTACGGGGGGACTGGTGGCCAATCTGATAACGGACGCACCGGGGAGCTCGGACTGGTTCGTGGGGGGGGTCGTGTCCTATTCCAATGAACTCAAGTCCCTTTTTCTTGGAGTCGAGCAGGAAATTTTCAATGGTGCCGGCGCGGTCAGCAGAGAGTGTGTCGAGGCCATGGCTGGAGGAATCTGCCGGGCCACGGGAAGCGATGTCGGTGTGGCCCTGTCCGGGATAGCCGGCCCCGGAGGAGGGAGCGAGCTCAAACCGGTGGGCACGGTATGGGTGGCCTGGAGTTTTTTCGGACATATCACTTCCGAATGTCTGACGCTGTCCGGGAGCAGAAAAGAGGTCAAGTTTCAAAGCAGCTGGGCCGCTCTGGAGGGAACGCTGGAGCGTGCCCTGCAGAGCGTTGCAGATAAATCGAGCGAGGTGGAGCATGGCTGACAGGGCATGGCGAACGTCTTTGCTGCTGCAGACAATCGTGATCTGTATGGTACTTTTTTTCGGGAGTGTTCCCGCCCGGGCTGCAGATGTTCCGGAGTCTGAAACGGTACGGGAGTTGATCCGGGTCAAGGTGGATGGCAATGCATTCGATTGTCGCGGGGAGATGGTCTGTGGTGCGGCACTGCTTCCGGAGCTGTATGCCCGGACTGGTTTCGAACCGCTGTGGACACCGGAACGGGGGCGGGAGCTGCTGCGCGTTCTGGACCAAGCTGATCGGGATGGGCTTGAGGCCCGGGATTATCATTTTGATGCGCTGGACCGGATGCTGGGCCGGGTAGAGAGACAGGAGGCTGATGCAGAGGTGAGGGCCGATCTGGACATTCTGCTCACTGATGGCTTTCTCCTGTTCGGATCGCATCTGCTTGCCGGTCGAGTGGATCCGGAAACCGTGCACCCCGACTGGATTCCCTTTAGTCGGCATGCGGATCTGTCCGCAGTCCTGTACCGGGCCCTGCGCGACGGGGTGGCGGAGGTTCTGGATTCCCTTCGACCGCCCCATGCCGGGTACGAAAGCATGCGTGAGGCGCTGGATCGGTACCGGGACCTGGCGGCCCGGGGAGGGTGGCCTCGCCTTGCGGAAGGTCCCTCCCTGCATGTCGGGGAGAGAAGTTCCAGGGTTTTGGTCCTGCGGATTCAGCTCGCCCTGCGTGGCGATTTTTCCGGAAAGCGACCAGACCTGACCAACCGGGATCTGTTCGAGGCCGATCTGGAGAGTGCCGTGCTCCGCTTTCAGGCCCGGCACGGCCTTGAGGAGGACGGCGTGGTCGGCCCGAAGACCAGGGCGGCGCTCAATGTTCCTGTGCAGGACCGGGTCCGGCAGCTGGAAGTCAACCTGGAGCGGTGGCGGTGGATCGGTGCAGAACTCGGGGATCGTTATATCCTGGTCAATATTGCCGATTTCAGGCTGAAGCTGGTGGAAGATGGGGACACGGTCATGGAGATGCCCGTGGTGGTTGGGAAAAATTACCGCCAGACTCCGGTGTTCAGCAAGAAGATCCAGTATCTGGTGTTCAACCCGTATTGGAATGTGCCCCATAGTCTGGCGAGTAAGGATATCCTGGGCAAGGTGCGCCGGGATCCGGAATATCTGGAAAAACAGGGGTTCGAGGTATTCGACTCCTGGAGTCGGGACGCCCGTCCCCTGGATCCGGCAAAGATCGACTGGAGTATGGTCAGCTCGTCGGAGTTTCCCTATCGGCTGCGTCAGAAGCCGGGTGCTGCCAACGCTCTGGGCAGGGTCAAGTTCATGTTCCCGAACCGGTTTGCCGTGTATCTGCACGACACGCCCGGTAAAAGTCTGTTCTCGAGGCAGGTCCGCAATTTCAGCTCCGGGTGTATCCGGGTTCAGCGCCCGCTGGAACTGGCCGCTCGGTTGCTGCAGGATCAGCCGGGATGGAGTCTCGAAGAGATCAGGGAACTCCTTGCATCCGGGACGAACAGGAGCGTATCTCTGGAAAGGCTGGTACCGGTTCATCTCCAGTACTGGACAGCCTGGGCCGACGAGGGGGGAAGGGTCAACTTCAGGAAGGATATTTATGGACGGGATGATGTTCTTGGCGCGGCATTGCGCAGGCGGGCTCCGATTAACAGAGAGCTGGCCGTTCATTCGAAAGGGTGAATTCGGACACCCTGGTCCGATCCGCTACCAGAAGCGGACCGGACCGACGTCGATGTGGATGAACTGCGATCTGGAATAGTAGCCGACGCCTCCCCCTTTGAGGGCCACCGCAGCCCGGTGCAGCCGTTTCAGGGAGAATCCCGGAACCCGTATGTCTACGGCCAACCCCTGGGTATGCAGGCTTTTTTTGGCTACGCCGGAGTTCTTTTTGCGGAGCATGGCATTGGTGGTCGGCGAGCGGTATCCGGAAATGATGGAGAAAGGCGAACTCGCGTCGGTCTTCAGACGCAGGGAAAAAAGCAGGTCCAGCAGTTCGGGGTTGATCCGGGCAATGTCGCCGGTGCGGTGATCACGAAAAATGTGATTGATGCGGCGCAGAGCCTCCTGGCGGTAGCCGGCCCCGTCATGGTACCGGATCGAAAGGTTTTCCCCGGTATGAGTGTTGAAAAAACTCAGGGAGCGGTCGGATCGGTTTGCGGTCAGGGCGGCGAGCGCACTCCCGGGCAGGGCGCAGACCGTTGCCCCGGCCACCAGACCTTTGCTGAGAAAATCACGTCGAGTCATGGGATCCTTGCTTCTGGCGATTGAATGTGGATCGGGAGATCGGCAGAACCGAACCCGCGGATTATGTAATGAGACGGGCCGGGATGTCAATCCTGGCCGGCTACAGGAGCGTAAAGGCATGATCGTTGATTTTGATGCGGCCGTGAAGCGGATCAACGCAGGCGGGTGCCTGGTGTACCCTACGGAAACATTTTATGCTCTGGGCGGTGACGGGTTTTGTCCTGAAGTGGGAGCCCGGATCGCTGCAATCAAAGGGCGTCCTGAAGAGAAGCCCTTTCCTCTGCTTTTCGGCGGGTGGGAACAGTGGTCTCGATTTGTGCGGCCCCATGCCGTGACCGAAGAGATTGCCCGGCTCTTCTGGCCCGGCCCGGTGTCCATCCTGGTTCGCCTTAAGGGCGACCCCCCGGCGTCGGTACGGGATGGGCAGGGGTGGACCTCGGTCAGGCTGACGCCGCATCCCGTGGCGTCAGCCCTTTGTCTGCACTCCGGAACCATGCTTGTGGCCACAAGCGCCAACCGAAGCGGTCGACCTGCTGCGGCCGATCCCCGGGGCCTGGATTCGGACCTGGTTCGGGAAACGGGGTGTTTGTTCACCACCTCACCGCCCCCTGCCGGGGGCAACCCTTCCACGCTCATCCGTGTTCTCGGACCCGGAGTCGTGGAGGTGCTCAGAGATGGTGCTGTTACCAGGGAGACATTTGCGGCCGCCGGGATCACCGTGCGCTGAGCCGGTAAAAAATTTGAACCCGGATCGGCCTCATTCGGTGCAGGAGCCGGGAGTGGTCCAAAAAATTGAACCTCAATGATCCGATGTATCGGAGGATTGAGAGGCTTTTTTTTGTAACATATTGTTTTTAAGTGATATTTCTGTGTGTTAATTTTTTGGCCTCAATATTGCTAATTAAAACGTACTTCCTCCTTTTGCAAAAGCCGGCTTCCGGGACCTCTTCCCCGAAAGCCGGCTTTTCTTTTGTGCCCTTAAGGTTCACCCTTCCTCCTCTTGATGGAGTATGTTCTGCACGCGGGCCAGAACCCTGTCCGAAGAAATCTCCAGGCATACAGGCCTGGAGCAGCTGATGCGAGCCGTGGTCGAACATGGACGGCACGGCACATCAGAGGTCAGGGCTACCAGGCCCGGCGGGCCCCACTGGTGGGGGTTGGTGGGACCGAACAGAACCAGCCCCGGGGTGCCCAGGTATCCGGCCAGGTGCATCGGGCCGCTGTCATTGCCGACCACCAGGCGGGCCGAGGCTGTCAGGTTTTCCAGTTCGTCCAGGTTTTCGGGTCGGTAGACCGGAAAAGGGGCACAGTCCATCCCTGACTCGGATTCGACAGGGCCGAACACGAAACAGGGGCGCTCTCCCGCTTTTTGGAGACCTGAAGCCAGTTCAAGATATTTGACCAGGCTCCAGTTTTTGGCCGGGTGTCCGGAGCCGGGAAAGAGCAGGATGGGTGAGCCTGGTTTTGGATCTGTTGCGCACCACCGGTTTCTGAAAACAGCCAGCCAGTCCGGAACCGCAGGAATGCCGGCTGTGGTGAGTCGTGCCAGGTACAGGTCCCGGGGCGGAGTGTCGGGATGTTTGTCGTCGATACCGGGGAGGAAGAGTATCCGTTCATGAACTATGGGGGGTGGCCCTTTGAGTCCGAACCAGATGATCCGCACCCCGTTGAGCTCGGGAGGCCACTGTGCTGCACCATATAGAGATCGAAGTCCGTGGTGCAGGTCCGGACCCGCCGGGGAGATGCCGAGTCCTGAAAGCCAGCGATATACGCCAGTTTTTCCCGCCCAGAGAAAAATGTTGTCCGGCAGGGCGGTTCGCAAGGCCAGGATGGCCGGCCAGGTCATAAAAAAATCGCCAAGGGCTCCATTATGTACCATGAGTATCTTGTCAGAGGCGGTTGTTTTTTCTAGGATCATAAAAAGACCTGCTGGTTTGAAGATGCAAACGAGAAAATAATGGAACAGACAAGACCGTGTCCGGCATGCGGGCAGCCGGTGACCTGGTACAGAAATCCGGTGCCCACGGTGGACGTGATCATACATGCGCCGCAACAGGGGGTCGTGCTTGTCAGGCGACGCAATCCTCCGCCGGGATGGGCCCTTCCCGGCGGCTTTGTGGACTATGGGGAGTCCGTTGAACAGGCTGCCGTGCGCGAGGCTCGGGAAGAGACCGGTCTGAACGTCGAACTGCACGGTCTGCTCGGTGTCTACTCCGACCCGCATCGGGACCCGCGCCGGCACACGATGAGCGTCGTGTTTCTGGCCTCCCCCTTCGACCCCTCGGTTCTTAGTGCCGGTGATGATGCCGCCGAGGCTGCCTGGTTTCCCCTTGGGAAGTGGCCGACCCCGCTTGCTTTTGACCATGCGGAGATCCTTGAAGATTTTCTGACCGGTTGGCGACATTTCCAGCCTTGAAGCCGGGTGCCTGCCGCTGTCCCGGTCGCGTTTCTTATCCGTACCATTGTCAGGGCTACGGAACGCCCTGATTCAACGAGAAGAACTGATTGGTGAAGAATATCGTAACCCCCTTGTCTCAGGCCAGGGGCGCAACGGGAGCAGTATGGATTCGAATCTGCATTGGTGTCCGGTCATGAACAGGAATCCCGAGGTGGTTTTTGTCGCCTCGGAGATGTATCCGTTTTCCAAATCGGGCGGTCTGGCCGATGTGATGGGCATTCTCCCTTTGACCCTGCATCGGATGGGGGTGCCCGTGGCCGTGGTCACTCCGCTTTACGGCCGTCTTTCTTCGGCCCATTATCAACTCAGGCTGGTGGCTGAAAACTGTCCCGTGGGATATCCCTGGCCGGAGATCACTGCGGACATCTTTCAGGCGGACTACGAGGGACTTCCGGTGTTTTTTGTCGACCGGGGAGAATATTTCGACCGCAGGCACTATTACTGCACATACAAGGGGGACTATTTCGACAACTGCGAAAGGTTCCTTTTTTTCTGCCGGGCTGCCCTGGCCGGCATGAAACGGCTGTTTCCCTCGGCGCCCAGGGTGGTTCATGTCCATGACTGGCATGCGGCCCTGACCACAGCCTACCTGCACCATCTGAGGGGGATGGACCCGTACTGGTCCGAGACCGGGACCGTGATGACCATCCATAATCTTGCATTTCAGGGACGTTTTTCGTCCCGTCTGTTCTGGGACTGCGGTCTTCCCGATGGGTACTGGAACATGGACGGGGTGGAATTTTACGATAGCTTCAACCTGCTTAAAGGCGGCATCGCCTATGCCGACCGGGTCACCACGGTCAGTCCCACCTATGCCGACGAAATTCTCACCCCGGAATTCGGGTGCGGGCTGGAAGGGATTCTGGGGAGACGGGCGGATGTACTGACCGGGATATTGAACGGGGCCGACTACGACATCTGGGATCCGGCAGCGGACCGTTTTCTGGAGTGCGAGTATTCCTCGGACAGACTGGAAGGCAAGAAGACATGCAAGAAAAAGCTTCTCCATGAGATGGGGCTCAGTCCCTCTCTGCTGGACCGACCCCTTCTCGGGTTCATCGGCCGGTTGCGCCAGCAGAAGGGGATCGACCTGCTGCTGGATATTCTTCCGGAACTGCTGCACAGGGATATCGGCGTGGTCGTTCTCGGCGAAGGCAACCTGACCTATGAGGCGAACCTTCAGGACGTCATCGAGTCCTATCCGGGGCAGGTGGCAGGGCACGTCGGATATACGGAGGAGCTGTCCCATCAGATCCAGGCCGCATCGGATATCTTTCTGATGCCGTCAAGATATGAACCATGCGGTCTGACCCAGATGTACAGTCTGCGGTACGGCACCCCCCCAGTGGCAACGGCCGTGGGCGGTCTGGTGGATACGATCATTCCCTGGCCCGATCCCGAAGCGACCGGATTTATTTTTGAACAGTCCACTTCGGAGTCCTTTCTGGAAGGAATTGTTCAGGCTCTCGAGGTATGGGAGGATCGTCCGGCCTGGCGGGCCCTGCAGCTTCGTGCCATGCAGGCCTCGTTTTCCTGGGAGGATGCAGCCGCCCGCTACATGGAGATCTATCGCACCCTGGGGTTTGAACTTTGAACGTCTTGCTTTTTGACAGGAAAAATCATGAGTATTGGAAAAAAATATCTGAAAACCAGACCAGTATGCAAGGTGACCTTTCGTCTTCCGGAAGAACATGCCGACGGGGCCGGAGAGGTCGCCGTTGTCGGGGATTTCAATGCATGGGATCCGCTGGCGCACCCCATGCGCAAGCTCAAGAAGGGGGGCTTTTCCCTGACTGTGGATCTCGAACCCGGCAGAGAGTATGAATTCCGATACCTTGTGGATCGGCTGGCCTGGGAAAATGACGGTGGGGCGGACGGCTACCGGCAGACGCCGTATGGTGACGGAGAGAACTGTCTTCTTGTTCTTTGATTCACAATGTTTACACATCTTTTTTGATCAAGAATCATAGAGGGTCAGCCTTTCGTCCCCCCCCGGACTTCGGTTTTGGGGGGATCTTGCAGTCCGGAGGTTCCGGATTCGTTTTTTTTGAAAATGTTCAACAGGAGAAGGGTATGGATCCATCAACTCCAGCGTACAAGGAAATCGCCCCGCGGCTCAAGGGACTGCGCGACGCCATGGATCTGACCATTGAGGAAATGGCGGATCAGGTCAGGATGCCCCCGGAGGATGTGCAGCGGTATGAATCAGGAGAAGGGGAGATTCCTGTCAGTTACCTGTTTACCGTGGCCCAGACCTTTCAGGTGGACCTGACCGTGCTCCTGTCCGGTGACGAGGCCCATCTGCACGGCAGCTCCCTGGTTAAGAGCGGCAAGGGCATGAGTGTCGAGCGGCGCAGGGATTATGACTACAAGAGTCTGGCCTACCGGTTCGTGGGCCGGAAGATGGAGCCGTTTATGGTCACGGTTCCGCCCAAGTCTGAAGAGGAACTGACCTTTACGGAACATCCCGGCCAGGAGTTCATCTACATGCTCAACGGCCGTCTGGAGATCACCATCGGCGCCACCAGGCATGTCATGGAGCCCGGGGACAGCCTCTATTTTTCATCGGCCTCTCCTCACGCTCTGCGTGCTCTGGATGGCCGGAATGCGGAATTTCTCGACGTGATTATCTAGGGGCCCACGCGGCCCTCTTCCGTTTCGGAGGAGGATACAGCCACGGTGGCCCCGCAGTTCCGGCATCGAGTCGGCATAAAGGTCGAATTGTTTCCCTGGTCCGTTTCGCGGGCCGAAGTTGTTAATCCGCGGAGAGATGATGGTGTTCGAGAAAGTACGTTCCAAGAGTTATGAGGAATTTCTGAAAACGTTTGCCCTGCCCCAGCCTGAAAATTTCAACTTTGCCTGCGACGTGATTGACGCCCGGGCCGCAGAAGACCCCGATGGGCCGGCCCTGATCCACGTGGATGACACCGGTATACGCCGGGAGTACTCCTATGGATGGCTTTCCTCCCGATCCAGCCGGATGGCTACGGCCCTGCGGGACAAGGGCCTGCAGAAAGGTGACCGGGTCATGGTCATTCTGTATCGCCGGATAGAGTTCTGGGAGACCATGCTCGCTCTGCACAAGATTGGTGCGGTGGCCATCCCGTCGCCATCTCTCCTTACGGACAAGGATATCGTGCAGCGGGCCGGTTTTGCCGATGTTCGGTGTGTGATCTGCGAGGATTCGATTACGCCTACTGTGGAGAAGGCCGGATCGCAGTGCGAGGGGCTCCGCTTTCTCGTCCAGGTCGGGGAGGGAGACCTGCCGGAAAAGTGGCTGGACTATGAAGAGCTGCTGGCAGGCGGCCGGGAAACCTTTTCCCGTGAAGAGGCGGGGGCCGGCGGAGACGATCCGTTGCTGGTCTTTTTTTCTTCGGGAACCACTGGACCGCCCAAGATGGTGCAGCACTCCCACACCTACCCCCTCGGGCACCTCATGACCGGTATGTACTGGCATGATCTTGAGCCGGGGGATATCCACCTGACGGTATCCGATACCGGCTGGGGCAAGGCGTTGTGGGGGAAGTTCTACGGCCAGTGGATGTCCGGGGCTGTGGTTTTTGTTTATGACTTCAGAGGAAAGTTCGAGCCGGCAAAGCTGCTGCAGGTAGTGGCTGAGAACAGGATCACCGTGTTTTGCGCTCCTCCAACAGTGTACCGCTTTCTCATTCGTGAGGATCTCAGTGCATTTGATCTGTCTTCGCTCCGGCACTGCACCACCGCGGGCGAACTGCTCAACGAGAGTGTATTTCAAGCCTGGAATGATGCCCTGGGGCTTCCGTTGTACGAAGGATACGGGCAGACCGAGACCTGTCTGCAGGTCGCCACCTTTCCTTTCATGGAGCCCAAACCAGGATCCATCGGCAGGCCCGCTCCGGGGTGGAAGATTGTGCTTCTGGATATGGAAGGGCAGGTCTGTGCTCCCGGAGTTGAAGGGGAGATCTGCGTGGATATTCGAGCCGGAAAACCCCATGGTCTGTTCGACGGATATCTGAAGGAACCCGAGAAGACAGCAGAGGCCATGCGTGACGGCTTTTATCATACGGGCGACAAGGCGTGGATGGATGAAGACGGCTATCTCTGGTTCCTGGGGCGTGTTGACGACCTGATCAAGAGTTCCGGCTATCGTATAGGTCCCTTTGAGGTGGAGTCGGCCCTGGTTTCTCACGAAGCCGTGGTTGAGGCCGCGGTCACCGGAGTGCCCGATACGGTTCGGGGGCAGGCGGTCAAAGCTACGGTGGTCCTGGCTGCAGGGTTCGACCCGACTGCGGAGCTGGCCAAAGAGCTGCAGAACCACGTCAAGAAAGTGACTGCACCGTACAAGTATCCGCGAATCATCGATTTTGTCTCGGAACTCCCCAAGACCATCAGCGGCAAGATCAAGCGGGGCGAGATCCGGGCCCGGGATGAGGCTGCCGCGAAGTAGGGTTGATTTGAAACAGGATAAAAAAGGCGCCCTTTTCTTTTGAAAAGGGCGCCTTTTTTCAGTTGATTATTGAAGGTACGCACGTCGCAGATACCGGCCGTATAAGAGGCAGTCATTCCCGCGAATGCGGGAATCTCAGCGTCGGTGGCAACGCCCGGCATTGCTCGCAAGTCTGAGGTTCCCGTTTTCACGGGAATGACTGCTGGAAAGTAAAGGCGTTGCACTCAAGGACATCAGCCAGGGCGGCGTGCGTAACTTCAGTTAATGAAATTCCCTGAGAGCATTCTCCACAAACCGGCGCACCTTTTCCCGGTCCTTGCGCCCGGCTGTATCCTCAAGCCCGGTATGCGCATCCACTCCTGCGGGGCGGACCGCGCGCACTGCTTCTCCCACATTGTCCGGAGTCAGTCCCCCGGCCAGAATCAGCGGGCGCGGCGAGAGCCGGATGAGTTCCCGACTCACCCTCCAGTCATGGGTTTTGCCCGTAGCCCCCGTGGCGCCCGTATCCGGATCAAAGGTGTCGGTGATAAACAGGTCGCAAAAGGGGGCTGTCTCCCGGACCACCTGCTTGAGTTCCTCGAGGTTGCTGCCGGCCACCACCAGGGATTTGATGATTCCCAGTTCGGGGCAAAGCAATCGGAGCCTCTCCATTTCCATGACTGATATGCTTCCGTGCAGCTGGACCATGTCGACCCCGAGTAGGTTGGTCAGGGCTCCAATTTCCCGGGCGTCCTGCTCGTACGTGATAAGGACCGTTGCGATATGGGAGGGCAGGTGACGGATGATGTCCCGGGCCTGCGTATCTGTGCAGTCCGGGGTGTGGTAGTCGAGGCGCATGGGAAAACCGAGATGGGTCACGCCGCACTGAATGAGAAGTTCGGCTTCGGCCCGGTCGATGATTCCGGCGGCCTGTATGACGGGAGAAACGGTGGGCATGGGGGGCTCTTGGAATGAAAAGGGCGCTCCGGGAGGGAGCGCCCTTTGGCAACGTTTTACGCGGTGATCATGTCCCGGAACCGTTTGAAGTAGTACTGGCTGTCGTGGGGGCCGGGACCCGCTTCAGGGTGGTGCTGAACGCCCATGATCGGTTTTTCCCTGTGGCGGAAGCCTTCAAGGGTGTCGTCGTTCAGGTTGGTATGGGTCTGTTCCAGGAAATCAAGGGCCGAGATGTCCACGCAGAAGCCGTGGTTCTGGGATGATATCTCGATTTTGCCCGTGGTGGTGTCCTTGACCGGGTGGTTGATGCCGTGGTGTCCGAACTTGAGCTTGTAGCTGGTGCCGCCGAGGGCCAGTCCCAGCAGCTGGTGTCCGAGACAGATGCCGGCTACGGGGTACTCGTCGCACAGCTCTCGGACCGTGGCGATGGTCCCGGCCAGGGCGGCCGGATCGCCGGGACCGTTGGACAGGAATATGCCGTCGGGATTCAGGCTGCGGACCTGGTCAGCGGTGAACGTCGGGGGAACGATGATCATGTCCAGCTCCTGGTCGGCCAGGAGACGGAGAATGTTCCATTTGATGCCGAAATCATAGACCACCACTTTGGGCCCTGTGCCGTTCCAGGCGGATTCGTCCTCGACCAGGTCCATGGCTTCGGGCCCGGTTCCGTTCCATTTGTACGGTGCAGTGGGAGCCACGTCGCCCACCAGGTCGGCCCCTTCCATGGGAGGGAGGCTTTTGGCTTTTTCAACGAGCTGCTGCGGATCGTCCACGTCCGTGGAGATGATGCCCCGCATGGCTCCGTGAATGCGCAGGTGCCTGGTCAGGGCCCGGGTGTCGATATCTTCCAGCCCCATGACACCGTGCCGTTTTAGGTAGCCGGGCAGGGTCTCCTTGGCCCGCCAGTTGGAGGGCTCCTTGCAGCACTCCTTAACGATCAGGGCCGGGGTGTGGATGCGGGACGACTCCACATCCTCGAGGTTCACTCCATAGTTGCCGATCAGCGGGTAGGTCATGCAGACCATCTGGCCGCAATAGGAAGGGTCGGTCAGGATTTCTTGGTATCCGGTCATTCCGGTATTGAAGATGACTTCCCCGCCGGTCTCTCCGGGGCCGGTGAACGAGGACCCTTCAAACCAGGTGCCGTCTTCAAGGGCTAATATTGCGCGCATATTCTATTCTCCTTCAAGCAGCCGGCAGACCGATTCGAGATCCTCGGGACGGTCCACTCCGCAGCATTGGTAACGTGTGATGGCCACAAAAAGCGGAATTCCCGCCTCCAGAAGGCGAAGCTGTTCCAGCTTCTCCGTTTTTTCGAGAGGACTTTCGCCCAAAGTCGCAAAATTTTCAAGTGCCGGACGCCTGAATCCGTACAGCCCGATGTGCCCCAGGTAGCCGGGCCGTCCGTCTCTGGGATACGGGATCGGGGCCCGGGAAAAATACAGGGCCAGGCCGGTCGCGGCCCGGGCCACCTTGACCTGGTCCGGGGAGGCCGCCTCTTCGGGGGAAATGGGCCTGGCCAGGGTGGAGACCTGGACGTGGGGGTCTGTAAAAGGACGGACGAGTTCCGAGAGCATTTCCGGGGCCAGGGCGGGTTCGTCTCCCTGGATATTGACGATGACCGCGTCGTCCGGAAGAGCAAGGGCGCGGGCCGCTTCCAGAACCCGGTCCGTGCCGCTGGCGTGGTCGGGCCGGGTCATGACCACGGGAATCCCGAGAGCTTCGGCAGCAGTCCTGATCCGTTTGTCATCCGTGGCCACGTATACACCGCGTATTTCCGGACAGCGCAAGGCCCGGGTGTATACGTGCCAGAACATGGGCCTGCCGTGGATCATGGCCAGGGGCTTGCCCGGAAACCGGCTGCTCTCGTACCTGGCCGGGATGATGCCGTAGCAGGGTGGGGTCATTGTATCTCCGCTGAGTTATGTGTGCCCCGTTTTGGGTTCCAAACCGGAAAAACGAGTGATTGCCGAAATCCTGTAGAGAGTAGAGACAAGGCATGCCTTGTCTCTACTGAAAATATCAGAGCTGATGCTTAACTATCAGCTACCCCTTCACAATTCGTTCAATCACCCTGCACGCCATGTCCGTTCCCCCCTGTTTTTCCTTGAAAAATTTCCGCACCCGGGCCTGAGTACGTGCCCTGGGCTTCATGGGAGCCTTGATGGCCGCAACCAGTTCTTGCACGGTATGCACCCGGGTGACCAGTTTGGCCTCGAAGATCTCCTCGCCCACCCATTGAAAATTGCTCCAGAAGGGGCCGATGACGGGAATTACTCCCTGAGCCAGGGGTTCGAGAAAATTCTGTCCCCCCAGAGGGGCCATGGAGCCGCCCACGAACACGGACCTGGCCATGGCATAGGCCGGGACCAGTTCTCCAAATCGGTCCCAGAGGATAACGGACCCAAAAGGAGAGGGACCATTAAGCTGAGAGCGTAAAGACCAGGTGAGGCCGTTTTTTTCAAGCCATTTTGTCCACCCTTCCAGCCGGTGCATGTGCCGGGGAAAGAGGGCGGTTACAGTCCGGGGGCATTCCTTTTGCAATGCCAACAGAGTCTCCCGGACAGCCTGTTCCTCTTCTTCCCGGATTGAGCCCAGAACCACCAGGGGGGTACGGGGTTTGAACAGGGAGGACAGGGGGTTGTGCACGTAGGAGATGACCTCCTGGTCGTCTATCCGGTCGAATTTGATGTTCTGCATCTCCGTGACCCTGTCCGGGCCCCAGAGCACGGCGAATCTGTCCGCGTCCTTTCCGGCGATGGCCAGTATCTCATCCGGGGCCAGAGCGGTGAAGAATTTGCCGAGGCCCAGGTAACGGGCCAGGCTCCTGGAGGTCATGCGGCCGTTGACCACGAGAACCGGGCAGTTGCGCTTTCGGGCCGTGTGCAGCAGGTTGGGCCATAGTTCGGTTTCAAGCAGAACCAGTGTCCCGGGGCGGACTGCGTCGAAAAAACGGGTCAGGACCCATGGCAGGTCAAAGGGAAAATAGGAGGTGAAAACCGTCAGGTTGTCATTCAGAGGGAGATCCTTCCTGCTATTGAGGATCTCGAGTCCCTGCTTGGTGCAGGAAGTGACCATGACCGACAGGGGGGCATCCGGGCGCAGTCTTTTCAGGATCTCCAGAGCCAGCCGGGCTTCTCCGCCCGAGGCTGCCTGTATCCACAGGTCACAGGGGGAACCCGGAAGCGAAATGCCCAGACGGGTCCTGAAACCGCATCGCAACCGGGGAGACAGAAGGAGAAAAGGGAGGGCCAGGTGCCACAGAAGCGAGTACGCGAAAAAGAGAAATCGAGGCATTTTTCAAGGGGGTGCTTGCCCATCCGGACGGAAACCGGGCGGAACGTTTGGGTCAGTTGGTAAAGCGTTTTTTTCCCAGACGGATCAGGATTTCAAGAAGTTCGGCAAAGTCGATGCCCGCGGCGGCCGCTTCCTGGGGGAACAGGCTGGTGGCGGTCATGCCGGGCAGAGTGTTGGTTTCAAGGGCCAGGGGACCGTCGTCGGTGACGATGAAATCCGTCCTGGAGTAGTGGGCGATGCCGAGGGCGTTGTGGGCGGCCAGGGCCTGGGACCTGATCCGCTTCTCCAGGGCCTGGTCGATGGGGGCCGGGCAGATCTCTTCGGTGGCGCCGGCCGTGTACTTGGCGGTATAGTCGAAAAAGGTGCCTGCCCGGGGGCGGATCAGGATGGACGGCAACGGTTCGCTGCCCAGAACGCCGCAGGAGAGTTCCGTACCCTCGGCGAATCGTTCCATGAGCAGCGCGTGGCCGGTCAGTCCGTGTTCAAGAACAAAACTGCGCAGCCCCTCATAGGTGTGGACAATGCCGACTCCCACGCTGGAACCGCCGTCATTGGGTTTGACGACCAGTGGAAACCGTAGGGAAGGGCGCCAGGCATCGTTCCATCGCGGCAGAAATTCCCACCTGGGAGTCGGGATGTCCGCTGCCCGGTACAGGGTCTTGGTCACGGTCTTGTTGATGGCCAGGATCGAGGCCCGGGATCCGGCTCCCTGAAACGGCAGTCGATGCTGTTCCAGCATGGCCTGGATCAACCCGTCTTCACCTGGCACACCGTGCAGGTTCAAAAAGGCGAAATCGCAGACCTTCGCCTCCTCGGCCAGGTTGTTGAGCTCATGGAGAGGGTCGAGCCTGCGTACGTCGTGACCATTTCTGCGCAGGTTTTTTTCGATCTGTCCGGCCCCGGCCAGGGAGACCTCTCGTTCCTCAGACCAGCCCCCGGCTATCAAAAGGATACGCATGTACATTTTCCTGAAGTTGAGATTCGAAGAGATGCTCCACCTCTTTGATCTGGTCGATGGAGTGCTTGATCATGGCCTGTTTGGCCGCAGTCTTGCCGTATCGTTGATAGAGATCTTCGGCCCGCTCGTCCAGAGAAACGATTTCCGTGTGCCTGACCCGTTTGTCGCTGTACATGACCGCCAGGGGAATGAAGAATGCCTCAAGGTCCAGAGGGCCGGGCCAGTAGACGTGGTGGGTTACGCCCTGGGCCACATTCGGGTTACGGGTCAGCTCCTGAACCCATGCTCCGCCGAGCTGGCTGTGGTTGCCGCCGTGTCGGATGCAGTAGGTCTTGCCCAGGTCGTGGAGCAGGGCCGAGGCCCTGATGGTGGCGCAGAACCGCTCCGGAGAGGTGCTGGCCGGACCGGGGAGTTTGACTTGCACAGCCATCCCGGCGATGGTCGTGGCCACGTTGGCTACCTGTATGCTGTGTTCCTTGATGTGTTCGAACATGTCGAATCTGTCCCACCAGGCACGGCACTGTCTTTCGGACGGGATGGGGCAACAGGGATCAAAGGGGTGCGGTAGGGGGGACAGCTGGGGCTGGGCTTTTTTGAACATGAACTCTCTCGTTGGTTGGTCGGGCGATCAGGGCTGGAAAATTGCTCCTCCCATTGACACGGCCGATGGCCCGGCTTAGCAACAGATCTTGAAAAAATCAAAGCCACAGGAGAGGGATATGTGCCTTGCGGTACCCATGCAGGTGAAGGAAATCGATGACAACATGGCCCGGGTCGAGGTGGGCGGAACGGTTCAGCACGTTCGCCTGGACCTGGTCAGTGAAAAGCCGGAACTCGGGGATTATGTGATCGTTCATGCCGGATTCGCCCTGCAGAGGCTGGATCGGGAAGAAGCTCTGGAAACCCTGAAACTCTTTCAGGAGGGGCTCGACATTGAACTTGTTTGACAGTTTCAAGGATCCGGAGCTGTGTCGCTCGGTCCTGGATAAGATCCGGTCCGAACTGCGTGGTGAGTTGCGGTTCATGGAGGTGTGCGGCACGCACACCGTGTCCATTTTTCGAAGCGGCATCCGGTCTCTGCTGCCGGATTCCGTGAAACATCTGTCCGGTCCCGGGTGCCCGGTCTGTGTGACACATGACCGGGAAGTGGCTGCGTTTCTGGAACTGGCCGCCAGGGACGACGTGATCGTGGCCACGTTCGGGGATCTGATGCGGGTTCCAGGACCGGACCGAGCCACTCTCAAGGCCGCCCAGGCCGAAGGAGCCCGGGTCAGGATCGTCTATTCGCCTTTTGACGCCCTGCAGCTGGCCGTGAACAATCCGACCGAGAAGGTTGTGTTTCTCGGCGTGGGCTTTGAAACCACGGCCCCCACGGTGGCCGCCACGGTCAGGATGGCGGCCGAGCAGGGCGTGTCCAACTTTTCGGTGCTCTCTTTCCACAAGCTGGTTCCCCCGGCTCTGCAGGCCCTGGTCGACGATGACGAGCTCCGGGTTCAGGCCTTTCTGCTTCCCGGACATGTGTCCACCATCATCGGTATCGAGCCGTATCGGTTTCTGGCCGAGGAGCGCAATCTGCCGGCGGTGGTGGGCGGCTTCGAGCCACTGGATATCCTGCAGGCCCTGCTGTTGTTCGTCCGTCAGCACAACGATGGGGCGCCTGCCGTGGTCAACAACTACAAGCGGGCCGTGGCCGATGCGGGCAACCCCAAAGCGGTCTCTGTGATGCATGAAGTCTTTACGACCGGTGACGCCTTGTGGCGGGGGATCGGGACGATCCCGGACAGCGGACTCTCCTTTTCCGAGTCGTTCAGGGCATTTGACGCCCGGGAGGTTTTTTCCCTGGATCTGCCCGACGTCAGGGAACTTCCCGGGTGCCGGTGCGGAGACGTGCTCAAGGGCAAGATCCGGCCGGATCAGTGTCCGCTGTTTAAAAAAGCGTGCACCCCGGCTTCGCCGGTGGGACCGTGCATGGTTTCCACCGAAGGGTCGTGCGCGGCCTATTACAAATATCAGCTTTAAGAAGGTGTGACAGCCAGCGGGCGACAGGCAGGGGACAACAGGCTTCAGGCAGGAGATAGCGGGCACCGGAGTGACGGTGCGCAGCATTTTTCTGAGAGTTTTTGATTGTTGCCCATGCCCGGTAAGCTTTTGTTTTTTTCAATGATTCACGAACCATCAAGGACCATTCCCATGCACAGCGACAAACTTCTTCTGGATTTCGGGAGCGGGGGCAAGGCCTCGCAGCGACTGGTCAGTGAACTCTTTCTCAAGCACCTGGGAAATTCCTACCTGAACCGATTGGACGATGCGGCCCTTCTGGACATTACCGGCCCGTTGTCCATGAGTACGGATACCTACACCGTGGATCCCATATTTTTTCCGGGCGGGGATATCGGATCCCTGGCCGTGCACGGAACCGTGAACGATGTGGCCATGCTCGGGGCCAAACCGAGATTTCTGAGTTGTGCCTTTATTCTGGAAGAAGGGCTGGACATGGCGGTTCTGGAAAAGGTGACGGCCTCCATGGGCGAAGCGGCCCGCAAGGCGGAGGTGGCCATCGTGACCGGGGACACCAAGGTTGTCCCGCGCGGGGCCGTGGACAAGATTTTCATCAATACCACAGGGATCGGGGAATTACTCGTCAAAGACGGGCCCAGCGGACACAAGGCCAGGCCCGGAGATGTGATTCTCATCAGCGGAACCATGGGGGATCACGGGCTGACCATCCTGTCCCGGCGCGAGGGGCTGGAATTTGATGCCCGCATCAGGTCTGATTCGGCTCCGTTGAATCTGCTGATCGAAAAGATGATCCGGGAGCTCCCCGGGATACATGTCCTGCGCGATCCGACCAGAGGAGGACTGGCTACGACCATCAACGAGATCGCTCAGCAGTCAAATGTCGAGTGCAGGCTGTTCGAAGATCGTATTCCGATTCGGGAAGAGGTGCAGGGGGGGTGTTCTTTTCTCGGGCTCGATCCTCTCTACCTGGCCAACGAGGGCAAGTTTATCTGTATCCTGCCCGGAGAACTCAAGGAGCGGGCCCTGGAGCTCATGCATGAAGATGTCCTGGGTACGGGGGCCTGCATGATCGGCGAGGTGCGCGACGAGCATCCCGGCAAGGTCGTTCTGGAGACGCCGCTGGGCGGAAATCGGCTGCTGGATATGCTCGAGGGTGAGCAGCTTCCGAGGATCTGCTGATTATTTTTCATCATATTGGGAAAAGCCCCGTTTCGAAATTTCGAAACGGGGCTTTTTTTGTTTTTCTGTAACCTTATTGTTTTGATTTTATGATACTTTTTTAAAAAACCCTACCAAGCAGGCCATGAAAAAGGTAGGGTTTTCAAACAGTGAATTTGTGCTATGCCCAGAATGTTTTGACTGCGGTGGCGCTTGTCGCCATCCCCTTGCGAAGAGTGAAACGAGGAGGAGTAATGGTTCAGGGACGAGCGCGGGATCTGTCTTTCCCGGTTGTAGGGGACCTTTTGCCACGAGAGCACCGCTGGAACCTTTCGGCCGCCATCAGGAGGGCCTGTCCCTTCATGTGTTCGTCGAACTGCCTGGGCATCTTTCCCATCAGGGGACAACGAGCTGCCGGTGACCTGATTCGGCTGCCGAAATCATCCGTGTTGCGGATTCGTCTCAATCACAGAGGCGTCTGCCTTTACCGGGGGCTTGCCGGGGAAGTGCTCGACGTACAGGGACATCTCATTCGGCTTGGCCCTCCGGTCTCAAGAGCGATTGAGCCCCGTCAGACACTGTTTTCCGATGTCGTGTTCTTCGAGGGGGGGCGGACACGTGAAGATGTGATGATCAGGATCGGACAGGAACTGCGGATGCTCGGTGTTCACGGGGATGTGCGATCAGGAGAAGCGGTCCGTTTCCACACCTGGAAGGGGGAATGCTGCGGGTATGAGATCGGGGTGTCCGGGTTGTGCGAAAGAGATTCCCTTACACTGCAGGAAAAGGGGGTCGGTGATCTCCGGATTCTCGGTTGCGGCCTTTTCGAGCCCTGGTCCGGCCGCAAAATGCACCGGGCCTGAGGTGATGGGAGAAAAAAAGGCCGACCCTCTTTTTAAAAAGAGGGTCGGCCTTTTTATTTTGCGAGACACAGTATTTTGCAACTCCGTTCATCGAAATTTTTTCAGGATGACATCCCCCAGCCGCCGTTTGGGAACGTGGAGATGTCCCTGAGAATCCCGATAATATCTGATATCCCTAGCTTCCTCGAGCTGTTCAAGTACGACCATTTCTTTGGGTTTGCCGATGGCCATGATCAGGAGGATTTCGTACCGGTCTGCGATGTCGAGATCCCTGCGCAGACCCTGCTTGTCCACTGATCCCATCATGCATCCACCCAGACCGATTTCCGCTGCAGCGAGCATGATGGTTTGAGCGGCGATGCCCTGATCCCAGGCAAAATCTTTCCCGCGCGAGGTGTCTCCGAGCATGATGATGTAGGCGGCAGGGCGTTCGCCTTCCCTGGGGCCGTCCCAATCCTTGAGATATGCGGCCCATCGCAGGTGGCGGAAAACGACCTCGTTGGTTTCCGGATTGGAACTCAGGATATAGCACAGGGGCTGCAGATTGCCGGCCGAAGCTGTCAATCTTGCGGTTCCTGTCAAATCTTTGAGGGTTTCCATGGAGACCGGGGAACGCTCATAAAAACGACGATACGTTCTGGTCTTCAGTACCAGGTCACGAAACATAGCTCCTCCGATGAAGTATTCTGACGGGGTACTCCCGAATGTGATTCATCCTATACAGAAAAAGCATATGTTTGCAAAGGGGAAACTCTCCGGGAGAGAGTCCCCTCCATTATTCGACCTGGTTGCGGGGACTGCCTACATGAGACTCCAGAGCATTCTGGTGGCCAGAAAGTAGAGCAGAAATGCAAAGAATTTTTTCAATCTGGGTACCGGAAGAGAGTGGGCCAGCCTGGCTCCGATCGGGGCTGTGAGTACGCTGGCGATGACGATGCCGAACAGGGCTGTAAGGTGGATGTAGCCGAGAGTGCCGGTGGGGAGTCCCGCCACGCCGAGGCCGTTGATGATGTACCCCAGGGCACCGGCCAGGGCGATGGGAAGGCCGATGGCGGCCGAGGTTCCGATGGCTTTGCGCATTTCTGTGTTGCACCAGGTCAAAAACGGCACGGACAGTGTGCCCCCACCGATGCCCACCAGACTGGAAAAGATGCCTATCACCCCTCCGGCACCGGTTATGCCCATGGCTTTCGGGATATCCCGGGTCGGTTTGGGTTTGATGCCGATGAGCATCTGGGTGCCGACATAGTACAGAAAAACAGCGAAGAAGATCTTCAGAAAACCCGTGGACAGCTGGGCCGCGATCCATGTCCCGAACAGCGTTCCGGCAAGAATTCCCGGAGTGATGCGCAGGACAACAGGCCAGATGACCGCCCCCCGCTTGTTGTGGGCGCGAAGGCTGGAAATCGAAGTGAAAATGATGCTTGTCAGGGATGTTCCAAGGGCCAAGTGCACGATGTGTGCTTCCGGCAGCCCCTGTCCGGTGAAAAGAAAGGTCAGCATAGGGACGATGATAAGCCCCCCTCCGATTCCGAGCAGGCCGGCCAGAACACCGGCAAAAGCGCCGAGGGCGATGTACAGAACCATGGATGTCAGCATGTCTTTCCTCTGGATTTGATTGAGATTGTCGAAAATGAAATGTTCTTCAGTGCAATGTAACAAGCGTGGACCGCAGTGTTTTGAGATGGCGTTCCATTTCTTTTCCGGCCCGACGGCTGTCACCGGCCTCAAGCGCCGCGAAGATTCGTTTGTGTGCGGCGATGGATTGCCGGGCGCGGCGCTCGCTCAGCAGGCTGTCCGATCGGGTTTCGCGGATTTTTTCGCCGATGGTGTCCAGAACCGTCGAGAGAACCCTGTTTCCGGTCGCCTCGACCAGGGTCTGGTGGAAAAGCAGGTCCAGCTCCCGCTGATTTCCCTCTCCCCGGAACAGGATTTCTTCCTGATTTCTGATAATTTCGGCCAGGGTATTCAGCGCTGCCGGCGAGATTCTCCGGGCTGCCAGACGGGCCACTCCCGGCTCAAGAACTTGTCTGAATTCAAGGATTTGTTCCAGCTTCGTTCGTTGGCTTTCAAAGGCATCGGTCATGGCTTCAAGGATGCTTTCCCCGTCGATGTCCGCCACAAATGTTCCGGAGCCGGGTCGGCAGTGAATGATCTGCTTGTCCTCCAGAATACGGATGGCCTCCCGTACGGAGTTGCGCGAGACCTGAAAAAGTTCAGCGAGTTTTCGCTCCGGGGGCAGCCTGTCGCCGGGCTTGAGCTTTCCGTCCCTGATCAGTTCCCGTAGTCGTGACGTGATCAGGTCGTGGAGTTTTGCCTTTTGCGAGTGGGGGGGGGTGTTATTCATTGTTTTCTGCCTGATTGGTCCAACCAATTTACCGGTTCGATGAGTAAAGTCAATGCGTAGGGAAAAGATATTTTTCTGCCCATTACCGGATATGTCGGTGTGCGCACAGGCAAAACTTTACTTGTGAGGGCCGAGGGCTTAGAAAGTCATTTTCAGGAATGGATTTTCACACCCCTCGATATGCGAGGGGAAAACCGGATATGGTGGGAAGAATATGAGCAAGGAAGAAGTACAGGAAAAGAGTCATGAAGAAAGCCTGGCCGCAGATATCTTCAAGATGATCGCGACGGCCGGGGAGAGCGGCCTTGATCTCTCCCAGGGGTTTCAGAACAATGCGTTTTCCACGCCGAACCTGGCTGTGGGATATTTGTTCATGCCCCGGGAATCCCTGTTGCATGTCCCGGGCATGCCGGATTCCGTGAAGCGAAGGCTGAAAAAATCCAACATACTGGCGACGATCGACATAGAGGGGAAAAAGGCGGGAATCAATCTGATCTGTGCCCTCGATAAGGGGTTCGCAGACGTGGCCGGAGAGGAGGATATTCTGGGCGGTCTGGATGAAGCCGGGGTGCAGGACTACCGTGAACATCTGACCCGATTGTTCAAAGATGATCTGATCCAGGCCGGGCAGGAGAAAAAGAGGTGATGCTGCGCCGGGGAGTCAGCGTCCCTGTAGTCGATGCCACGGCGGATCGCAGGGACACCCTTAGACGGCTCGCCTTTCTTGTTTACGGGTTGCAGGGGTTGTCTTTTCTGTTCGGGATCACTTCGATTATTGGCGTGGTGATTGCCTATCTGAACAGACGGGATGCCCAGGACCGGGTGATCCGATCCCATTTCGATTGGCAGATCAGGACGTTCTGGTTCAGTCTGCTGTGGGGGCTGCTTTGCTCCCTTACCTTTTATCTCGGCATCGGGATGATCGGCGGTGGGATCCTGACGGTATGGTTCATCTATCGCGTGGTACGAGGATGGATGGCCCTGAGGGAAGAGACTCCCATGTATTCGTACCGCCGGTGACGAATGCATGGGAGGCGGGGTGATCAGAACTGTCCGGTTCGAAGCATGACCAGGGTACACCCCCGGATGACCTCCACTCCGGCCTCGACCAGGCGGGCCTCCAGCTCGGGAAGCTCCGTCCCCGGGTTGAAGATAACCCGCTTCGCCTGCAGGCCGAGCACCGCGTCGGTCAGATTTTCCAGCCTGGCCGGCCCGACATACAGGGTCAGGGTGTGTACCGGCTCGGTGACGGTATCAAGAGACGGGACCGTGGCGACTCCGTCGATTTCGGTGATGGCCGGGTGGATCGGGATGACTTTGTGCCCGTAGTCCCGCAGCATGGTCAATGCCTGATTGGAATAGCGCTGTTTTTTAGGGCTCGCTCCCAGAACTGCCACTGTCAGAGATTCGGATCTGTCTGCCATGGATGCTTCCTTGTTTGTTGCGTGTGGGGTGATGCTGTCTGTCGCTTGCGGTGTATATATTCCACCCTGCCGTGGCCGGTACCGGCATTGCCTTGAAAAGTGCCCCCCTGTAATGTCCCATGATACAATCTGGATTTTTTTATCGGGAAAATCTGAGCTGTGGAGGAGTCATGCGTCGTTTCTTCTCGTCGTTGATTGCGGTTGTTGTCCTGTGTCTGACCGGGTGTGCCCATATCCCGTCTTCCGTGGAGCCTCCCGAGGTGACCCTGGCCGACATGCTCCCAGCCGGGAGCACCCTTTTTGAACATCGGATCAATGTGGGACTGCGGGTGCGTAACACCAATGATTTCAGTTTGTCGGTCTATGGAATCCGCTGCGCCCTGACTGTCAACGGCCGCCCGTTGTTGCGCGGGACCAGTCGCGAAAGGGTTTCCATACCGGCCCTGTCCAGCAGGGTACTCCGGCTGGAAGGAGTGGTTACCGCCCTGGATCTCCTCCAGCAGTTTCGGGGCATGTCCACCCGGGAGGATCCGACCTATGACCTCACCGGGGAAATCTATCTGAGCAGGGATCTGCGCCGTTCTGTTTCCTTTGCCCGGAAAGGGGCATTGCCCGCATTCCCGGGTACGCCCTGACCAGGCAGGCGGGCCCGGCCGGCAAAGCGGCTGTCCGAAGAATACGGGAATCCCTTTCCGGGGTCAAAACCATTCTCCCTGTTTGCGGGGAGATTCCGTATTTCCGGGGGCGGGAATGCACAAAGGGTTGTGCGGGAATAATCCAGGCACGTGGATTTTTTTTTCTGGCCGGATTTTAATGGAGCTCTTGCCCGGGAGCAGGTTGGGAGAGTTTTTTCAGGACATTTTGCAAGGGATGCGGCGAGCCTTTTGTGGATACTACGTCCAGAAATTTCTTTTCGAGCAGCCCCCGGGAGAGGAAGAAAAAGCCTGTATTTTTTTGTGAAAAAAATAATTTGATTACGTCTTTTGTGTTACAGCGACGGGAAAAAACTTCCCTCTCCCGCGGAAATCCTGTAGTTGTGCGCCGGTTTTTGTTACCGATTTGTCACAAAAGAGGGAGAATCGCATGAATTTACTGGATGTGGCCATCAACACCCTGGGCGGTCTGGGGTTGTTCATTCTGGGTATGAAGTTGATGACCGAGGGGTTGCAGATGTCCGCCGGAAAGCGGATCAAGAGCATTCTGGAAGCGGTGTCGTCGAATCGGGTTGTCGGATGCGCTACGGGAGCCTTTGTCACCGCCCTTGTGCAGTCCTCTTCCGCAACCACGGTGATGCTGATCGGTTTTGTCAGTGCCGGGTTGATGACGCTTCAGCAGGCCATCGGGGTCATTCTGGGGGCCAACGTCGGAACGACTATGACTGCGCAGCTCATCGCCTTCAAACTCTCCGCCCTTGCCCTGCCGGCCATTATTATCGGGGTGCCGCTCAAGTTTTTCGCCAGCCGCAAGAAGGTGCGCTATATCGGCGAGGTCATACTCGGTTTCGGGCTGCTTTTTTTCGGAATGACGGTTATGAAGCACGGCCTGTCACCCATCAAAAGCGATCCCGCGTTTGCAACCTTTTTCACGCAATTCAGCCCGGAAACCATGGGGGGGTTGCTTCTTTGTGTCGGAGTGGGGGCACTGGTGACCATTATGGTTCAGTCGTCATCAGCCACCATCGGGTTGACCATGACCCTGGCCGTACAGGGGCTGATCGATTTTCCCACAGCCATGGCCCTGGTGCTTGGAGAAAACATCGGGACAACCATTACCGCGGAGCTGGCCACTATCGGGTCGTCCAACCTGAACGCCCACCGAACGGCCCGTGCACATACCATGTTCAATGTGCTCGGTGTGGGAATGATGCTGCTCTTCTTTCCATATTTCATCGACCTGGTCGAAACGCTTTCGGCTCATTTCGGGGCTGCCCCGGTAACCTCGATGGTCGACGGGGAGTACGTCAATGTCGGTCGGTACATCGCCAACGGGCATACCATGTTCAATATAGTCAATGCCCTCTTTTTTCTGGCTGTTCTTCCCTGGCTGATCAAGGTGGCCGTTCTGCTTTCTCCGGCGGAAAAAAAAGAAGACAGGCTGCGGCCTCCGAGCTTTGATGGCCGGATCATCGAGTCTCCGGTCGGGGCATTGGCCGAGGCGCGCGGAGAGATCGCCCGGATGGCCGAAGGGGTTCGGGAGACCCTGGACAACACTCTGGAGTGCCTGCGTTCCGGGGATCACAGAAAAATTCGAAGGTGGCGAAGATATGAAGAGCATATCAATCTTATGCACAAGGAAATTCTGGCCTATCTGACCAGAATTTATCAGGGTGAGGTCAATGAGGATATCTCCAGGGAAATTTCCGGCCTGATGCGGGTGACCAACAATCTGGAACGGATCGGCGATGCGGTTCAGAGCATCGCTCTGCAGGTGGAGGATATCAGCGAAGGCAGCGTCACCCTCTCCCCGCAGTCCCGCGCTGATGTGGAGGAGCTCGGGGCCATAGTCAGGTGGTTCATGGACCTGGTTACTGAGGCTGTGAACAGTACGCCGCAGAATCTGCTCGATGAGGCGGAGAACCTGGAAAACACCATTGACCTGACCAGGGAAACCATGCGTCAGGCGCATATCGTCCGGCTGCGGGAAGGAACCTGCTCCATTGAAAGCGGGATGGCGTTTGTGAATATCATTACCAGGTTGGAACGCTGCGGGGACTACTGCTTCAGTATCTCAAAGGTCCTGACGGCAAACTGAACCAAAGCCATCATGAAATACGTCGCTTTTGAAAGGTACCGTACAGGGTAACGTTTTTCTCTCCCGAGCAGAAATTGAAAGCCCCACGTTTGAAGGCGGGGCTGCTTCAGAGAAAAACAAAGGAGCGCGGAAAAGCCGCTGATGGCATGTATGCCATCAGCGGCTTTTTTTTGGTCAGTATCAGGACCAGCTCAGGGAGCGTTCAAAGGTCAGCCCGGCATCGAAATTGCCGTCGTCGTTCGGGGCTGCCCAGCATACATGGGCCGAAACCGGCTCCTCGGGGCGCATGCCCGTTCCCTCCATACGGACCTGCACCCGGTCGCCGATTTGAGGTTCGAAATCGGTGCGAAAATCAATACCTCCCCGACTGTAGTTGAGCAGATCCACATCCTTGAAGGAACCGCTTTCCTGATCTGAGATCATGGCATGCGGGTCGGTCCGGGCCTGAGTGCGCCCATGACCGTCGTATCTGTTCCACCTGCGTCTGTTTACGGATTGCGACATGAAAAAGACCTCCGTCTAGTGGTGTTTGAATTACTTTCCTGTACCACTTTGGAGTTTACAGCCAACTGTCCTTTCGGATCAGCGGACCACGACCACGGAACAGGGCGCGATTTCGATCAGTCTGGAGGAGACATGACCCAGTAACATTTTTTGTTCGGCGTCCTTGCCCTGACTTCCGACAATGATTTCGTCCGCTTTTTCCTCTCTGGCCAGTCTGGCCAGGATTGATGCCGGGCGTCCGGCTTCAAGAACGCCCTTGATTTTGACCTTGCTTTGCTTTCCGTTTTCCAGGAATTCATCAAGAATGTCCCGGTGGTGTCGCATAAGGCGTTTGTATGCCTGGTCGTCGAATTTTTTCAGGGATAATGTGCTCAGCATTTCGGCCACGCATACGACGATGACCTCACCTCCCTGGCAGGCCACGTCCGAGAGGGCCCTCTCGAATGCCTTCAGAGAAAGCCCTGATCCATCCACTCCGACAATGATTTTTTTCATACCTGCTCCTGGAAAGAGGCGGACTGCGTGTCGGCAATCCGGGACGATTGTTATGTATTCGGGGATCTTTTTGCGAAAATGCGCTCGGGAATCTTCGCAGGGACGTTTCGGACCCGAACCCGGTTAAAAATATCGGACAGGGAATGAGAGTTGAGATGTCAATGAAATTTCTTTAAGGCACAGGTTACCAAACATTGAAGGAGTACAGCATGTCCAAGAAAAAACAGGCAATTATGGCCGCGGCGATTCAATTGTTCAGTCAACGAGGGTATAGCGCCACTCCGGTTTCCGTCATTGCCAAAGAAGCGGATGTGGCTGAAGGGACCATTTTTCGTCATTTTACCAACAAAGAGGATCTCTTCCTTCAGATTATTCGGGAAATCCGGCAGGGATTTTTTGATGCCCTGGAGCAGGAAAGTCGTTTTTCGGAAATGGAGAACGGAATGGAAATGGTCCTCAGCCTGATCCGGTTTCATTGTCGCTTTTATCGCATGCGGGAAATCGAATTCGATCTGATCCACCGCAACAACCCGTACCAGATGCCCCATGTCGGGGAGCCGTGTCGGGAAGAGGTGAAAAGAATGCATGACCGGATGCTGGACCTGCTCAAGACCGGCATACGGTTCGGTATCACCGATGGCTCGATTCGTAAGATCGACATGGAACGAAGCGCGTTGATGATCCAGGGGATGATGACCGGAA
Organism: Desulfomicrobiaceae bacterium; assembly: GCA_041685265.1. GTDB lineage: Bacteria > Desulfobacterota > Desulfovibrionia > Desulfovibrionales > Desulfomicrobiaceae > JAWLGC01. The sequence continues at coordinate 80,033 of JAWLGC010000002.1, forward strand.
TTGTGCGCATGCGGCTGTTTGAAAATATCCACATGGACCAGATGGAAGAGGATGTCGTGCAGTTCTGCAGGAACAGCCTGGAACCCGTGTCCGGGAAAGCATAGCCGCTTCGTGTTGGAACATGACCGCGTCGCTGCCGGGGTCTGCAGTTGATTCGGGGAGTTGTCCGTTTCGGGACAACTCCTTTTTTCAGTGGTTCGGGGCGCAGACTTTAGTCGCCTCCGAAAAATCCCCTGTCCTTGAAAAACTCATGTCTGCGCTGTTCCGGAATCCATCGGATCAGGAAAGAGCCGGCGATATCAGGGTGGGCCCTGGCCGATGTTGACGCACCGCTATACACATAGCCAAGAAACGGTCGCTTTCCGTCCCGGGGGCGGGGAGGTGCGAGGAGTGCCCTGAGTCTGGCCCGGGGGTATTGCCAGTAGCGGTCACGCATGCGCCGAACGAGGTCTTCAAGTTTTTTTCTGTCCGTAACCCGACGCCATCGTTGGTCCGGAATGGCCAGATCCCTGTTCCCCCCGGGGATGAATAGAATTGCGGAGGGGTTGTACACCGGTGCGGAGTAGAAGACGAAGTAGCTCTGCATGTCTTCCTTGAGGTCGGCCAGTGTTATCTGGTGTCCGATGGTCGAAGGAGACACCAGAGGGGGCGCGGCATTGAAAGCCGGAGCACAGCCTCCAAGGGGCATCAGGGCCAGCAGGGCCATAACCGCGACCGTCCTGCGAATAATCTGACTGGACATAGAAATACCTCTCTTTGAAAAATGTATTGCACCATATCCCGAAAAAGAGTCGATCACAATAATGGAAGCCGTAACAGGAATGGAAGGATATCGTCAGGTGTGTGCGAGACAGGTTACGGGCGGGACGAAACGAATCGGGGAGGGGATGCGTTGCTCAAACTGACAATACTGTTTCTGGTTATTATCTGGGCCGGAAGCGGCCTGCTGGGATCGAAGAAACGGTTGATCCGGGATGTGAACCACCTCCTTCAGTATCTGGTCTGGGCCGTGCTGCTGTTTCTTGGGATTTCCATGCTCGGGCAGACAGGGCTGGCCCGGGAGCCGCTCTGGGTCAAAGGGGTGGCGCTGGTCTTGTGGGCCGGGGTGTCCTTTCTGGTGGTGCTCGCAGGGAGGAAATGGCTGGGTCGTGCCGGTCGGGGGAACGGTGGTGGCAGGCGGTGAGAGTGCTGGTTAAAGCCGGTGGATCGTGGACTCGGAGAACTGCAGCAGGGTCTGGTACACTTCCTCGATCATGGCCCGCGGCGTTGACGCCCCTGCGGTAAGCCCGATCGCCGCACAGTGCGCCAGCTCCTGCAGGGGAAGTTCGGCTGCGGTTTCCACATGGACGGCTTTTCGTCCTTCGTTTTCGGCCACTTTGGCCAGCCGGCGGGTATTGCCGCTGTTGTATCCGCCCACCACGACCATGCAGTCGACTTCCCTGGCAATGCGCAGCACTTCCGCCTGCCGGTTTTTGGTGGCGTTGCAGATGGTGTCCAGTGCGACCATGTCCGGGTCCAGGGTGGCTCGCAGGTGGTCGCGGATTTTTTCGAACTGCTCTCGATCCTGGGTGGTCTGAGCAGCCAGAAAATAGGGGCCTTTGTCCAGGGGAATCCTGACGAGTTCGTCAAAAGACTCGAAGACGATGGGGGTTTCTCCGCCATAACTGCGCAGCCCCCGGACTTCGGGGTGGTCTTTTTCTCCGAACAGCAGCAGTGTTTTCTTCAGTCCGGTCTGCTTGCGGATCAGCAGCTGGGCCTTTTTGACTTTGGGGCAGGTGGCGTCCACGATATGGGCCCCCCGTTGTTTCAGCTCATTTTCGACATAAAGTGGAATTCCGTGGGCGCGGACAATGACCCTGTCCCCGTCCCGGATCTCCTTCGGCGAGTCGGCCTGGATGACTCCGAGCCGGGCATACCGGGCCAGCACCTGGGGGTTGTGGATGATGGGGCCGAAGGTGATGATTCGTTGCTCCGGGGCTGCTTCGGCGATGGTCTGGTCCAGTTTGTCCAGGGCCAGGCTGACCCCCATGCAGAAGCCGGCGGTTTTTGCAAGTCGAATTATGGCGGGCATGGCGGTGGTCCGTATGGTTCAGGGTTGGGGAAGTCCCTGTTCGAGCAGGGAGATGATTTCTTCGAACTGCTCCCACGATCTACAACAAGTCAGGTGGCGTCGCAAGGTTCGCACACCTGGAGTCTCACGGACAAATCTGGGGACCACGGTCCGCATCTTGAGCAGGGAGGTCTTTTCATTGCCGTGGGTGCGGCACAGCTCGGCCAGGGTGCGGATCATGGTCGTTATGTGGGTGGTATCCCCCTTGTCCGGTAACGGGGCAGCTTTCCCTTGCAGAGCGAGATGTCGGCCAAATACGGCCGGGTCGTTTAATGCGCCTCTGGCGTACATGATGGTGTCGATGCCGGTTTCGGCCAGGCAGTCCACGCCGTCCCGGGCCGAGAACAGGTCCCCGCTGCCGATGACGGGAATGGACAGGGCCCGCTTCAGCTCAGAGAGTCGGGCCCAGTCGGCCTGTCCTGAAAATCCCTGCCTGGCATACCTGGGGTGCAGGGTGACCCAGGCCGCTCCGATCTGTTCCAGTCGCCTGCCGAGATCCACATGAATGGGTTCCGGGCCGGACCATCCCAGTCTGATTTTGACCCCGACCCGGTCCGGTCCGCCGAGTCTGACCATGGTCCGAACGATCTCCTCCAGAGTTGCGGGGGAGCGGAGCAGGGCGGCTCCGCTGCCGGTTTTGGTCACCTTGCGCACGGAGCAGCCGCAGTTGAGGTCGAAATATCGAAATCCCCGTTCGAGCAGAATCTCCATGGCCCGTCCCACATAGGCGGGTTCCGCTCCGAAGAGCTGGACCACCAGGGGGACGTCTTCGGGGCTGGTGGCCAGCAGGTCGGCCGTTCCCTGGCCTCCGTAGACCAACCCCTTGGCGCTGATCATTTCCGTACAGGCCACGGTGCAGCCGTAGGTGCGGCAGAGCAGGCGGAACGGAAGGTCCGAGAAGCCGGCCAGGGGGGCCAGCCACGGTCTGTCCGGGGAAAAATCAAGATGCAGGGAGTTCATGGTCAGGAAATCCTCCGGGTTCGGTCGAGCTGCCAGCGGCGCAATCCATTGGCGATGTTTTTTCGGATGCGTTTATCCCCCCCGGTGATGTCCCGGAGCAGGTCGGTCATTTCCGAGCGTTTGGAACTGTCGGCCGATGGGCAGGGTTCGTCCCAGAGGGGCAGGGCCCACTGGCGGCACGCCTGCCGGATGGTGGATTTGTCCACCATGAGCAGGGGGCGGATCATGGTCAGTTTTCCCTTGAAATAGGATTCCTTGGGGGACATGCCTGAAATGGTCGCGTTATGGGTCATGTTCATGAGAAAGTTGCTCAGCAGATCGTCGGTGTTGTGTCCCATGGCCAGATGGCTGAGCCGGTACTGCCGGCACAGGTCGAAGAGCCGTTTGCGTCTGTGCCAGGCACAGAAGAAGCAGGGAGAGTTTTTCCTGTTTTCTTCGGAATGCGCTCTGGGACCGAAATCGGTGACCTCGAGGTGGGCCGGGACATGCCGGGTTCGCAGCCAGTCTGCCAGCGGAGCATGGCTGCGGGTGTCAAAGCCCGGGTTGAGGTGCAGGACCATGATCTCAAACGGGAAAGGAAGAATGCGTTGCCGCATGAGCATGACCTGGAGCAGGACAAAGCTGTCCATCCCCCCGGATACCGCGATGCCGACCCGGGCTCCATGGTAGAGCATGCCGGTGTCCTGGATCAGTTTTCCGCTTTGTCCCAGGCAGCGTTTCTGGGCATATTTCAACTTTCCCCACTGGGCCATGACTGTTTCCTCGTCTTGCAGCTCCCAAAAAGGCGGAGATGCATTCGATAATGATTTGAAGATATCTGGTTGACACTAAAGAGGTCGTGACTTATTTTGTTGTGTTTCGGAAGTCAACGATATTCCCGAGCGCCCTTCTTTCGGAGGGGACGGAAAATTTTTTCAAATATGCAAACGATTCAGCCTGCTTCGATACGGGGAGCGGGCCGGTTTGGTTCGATAAACCTCCAGGAGGGGAAATGGCACGTATTACTGTTGAAGATTGTCTGGAAAAAGTGAACAATCGGTTTCTGATTGTTCAGATGGCCATCAAGCGGGTCAAACAGTATCGTGAGGGGTACTCTCCTCTGGTGGAGAGCAAAAACAAGGAAGCCGTGACCGCATTGCGGGAGATCGCCGCGGGGAAGGTTCTGCCTGGAAAAGCCATGGAAGATTTTGGAGTTGAGGGAAAGTAGATGGCCAAGCGGGATTATTACGAAATTCTGGGAGTGGACCGGTCTGCCTCGGATGACCAGATCAAAAGCGCATACCGGAAGCAGGCCTTCAAGTATCATCCGGACCGGAATCCGGACGACCCCGAGGCCGAAGCCAATTTCAAGGAAGCGGCCGAAGCCTATGAGGTGCTTCGCGATTCGGAAAAGAAAAGCCGTTATGATCAGTTCGGTCATGCCGGAATGGAAAGCAACGGCTTTGACGGATTCCATTCTCAGGAAGATATTTTCAGCGCCTTTGGTGATATTTTCGGGGATTTTTTCGGGTTCGGTTCGGCCGGGCGGGGGCCTCGTCCCCGGGCCGGAGCAGATTTACGCTACAACCTCAGCGTTCCGTTTCGCGACGCAGCCACAGGTACGGAAGTCGACCTGAGCATCCCCAAGCGGGAGACCTGTGAAACCTGCCAGGGGTCCGGCGCTGAGCCCGGGCATCCCCCGGAAACCTGCCAGCACTGTCAGGGGCGAGGGCAGGTGCAGCAGTCTCAGGGATTCTTCCGCATTGCGGTCCCCTGCCCGGTGTGTCACGGAGCAGGCACCGTGATCAAGCACCCGTGTTCCAAGTGCCGCGGGCGCGGCATCGTGCAGCGGGAAAAGAGCCTTAAGGTGCGCATCCCGGCCGGCGTGGACAACGGCAATAGGCTCAGGCTTCGCGGCGAAGGGGAGCCCGGCGAGCACGGAGGGCCTCCCGGTGATCTGTACGTGGTCATTTACGTCGAGGAAGACGAGACCTTCGAACGTGAGGGCCAGGACCTGATCATCCGGGCTGAGATCTCCGTTATTCAGGCCATTCTCGGGGACAAGATCGAGGTGCCCACCCTGGATGAGCCCACGACCATGGAGATTCCCCGCGGAACCCAAAGCGGCAAGGTGTTCAATATCAAAGGACTCGGCCTGCCCCATCTGGGCAGCTCCCACAAAGGGGACCTGCTGGTGGAGATCACCGTCCGGATTCCGACCAAGGTGACAGGCAAGCAGGAAGAGCTGCTCCGCGAATTCGAGCGTCTTGAGGGCGAGCGGCCCATGCGTAGGGTGAAGAACTTTTTCAAGAAAGCCATGGGCGATTCCTGATCGCCGCAAGCAGGGAGGAGACATGGAGGAGAATCTGAGTCATCTGGATGAAAATGGCGGGATCCGAATGGTCGATGTGGGCGATAAGGCTCAGACCAGGCGGCGGGCCGTTGTCCGGGGTGTGGTGCAGTTGAGTGCCAGGACATATGGTCTGCTCCGGGATCAGGGCCTCCCCAAGGGGGACGTCCTGACCACGGCCAAGGTGGCCGGAATCCAGGCGGCCAAGCAGACTGCCTTCCTGATTCCACTTTGTCATCCTCTTCCCCTCAGTTCCGTGGATGTTCGGTTTACCCTGAACGAGGAAGACGCGCAGGTCATCATCGAATGCGAGGCCCGCACCACCGGTCAGACCGGGGTGGAGATGGAGGCCCTGATCGGGGCCCAGGTCGCCGCGGCCACCATCTACGACATGTGCAAGGCCGTGCAGCGGGACATCGTGATCTCCGAATGCCGCTTGATCCACAAAAGCGGCGGCAAGAGCGGGACCTACGAGTATGAAGGGTGAGCCTTCTTTGATGCTTTGGTGTAAAAGTTTGAAAGGTTTGAAAGTTTGAAAGGTTTGAAAGTTTGAAAGTTTGAAAGTTTGAAAGTTTGAAAGTTTGAAAAATTTGAAAGTTTGAAAGTTTGAAAGTTTGAAAAGTTTGAAAGTTTGAAAGTAAACCTAGTGAACACAGTGAACACAGTGGGAAAAAATTCTCAGTACTGTGCCCCTCACTGTGTTCACTGGGTTTACTTTGTTTACTTTCCTACTTTCCTCCCTTTCCTCCCTTTCCTGCCCTTCCTCCCTTCCTTCCTTCCTCCCAGTTTCCTCACTGCTTCTCCGTCGCCCTGGTCAGCCGGGTTACGTTGCTCCTGGTGAAAAAGCCGTCAAAGCTTCCGAATCGGTGGATGTATTCGTTTACCAGCAGCGTATTGGGCGAGGGGTTCGTAAAGGTCTGTTTCAGCCCCTCCTCCGGTGACCCCACCAGCTCCACCAGAAACTCCATGCCGTCCTCCTGCAGGGCCGCATAGGTCTCGTCGATGTTTTCGGTGTCGAAGGCCATGTGGTGCACCCGGGTGCCGTAGTTGTGGATGAACCGCTCCGTGGGGCCCGAATGCTCCAGGTCCGTGAACGGGGCGATGCCCGAGGTGAAGACCTGGGCATAGTCCCTGTGGGTCAGTCTGGCCACGTTGGTGATGGAGTTCAGGGATTCCACGTACACCGCAAAATCGAAATCGTATTCCGTGAGCTCCATGAACTCCAGAATTGCCGCGTCCCGTTCCTCGGCCCGGACCCTGGTGGCGCAGTGGTCCAGCCGTCCGATGTTTTTCAGATGGGGCAGATCGGGTTTTGTCAGGTTGAGGGAGAGATCCCGGGAATGTTCCAGCCGGTAGGTGCGGGCTCCTTTCCATTCGATGAACCCCAGGGAGTTTCCGGTAAACCGGGAGGGAGGCGTCTGGATGAAGGAAAAGGTCGGGGCCTGAACAATGTCTCCTGTCAGAAACTTCACCCCCCGTTCTTTCTGGATACGGACGTATGTTTCAAGGTCGGTGGATGAGAACACCAGGGTTTCCAGCCGTGTTGTGGGCAGGTGGGCTGATTTGGGGTGGTTGTTGTGTTCGGTAAAGGGGGTGTTTTCCTCTGTTCTGGTGGTGACCAGAAAGTCGGCCGAGTTTCCCACGGCAGCAAGTACCGCGCTCCTGCCGCGCCGGTCATGAAACGCATCCACGAGATCAAGCCCGGTATAGCGGAGCAGTTCCCGCACGGCCGGCTCGAACCGGTCCGGCTCGGTGTTGATGATCACGCATTCCAGGCCCCCGGTCAGGCCCGCAAGGCCGGCCTGTTTCCGTGTCGTGATAATTTCTGTGGCTTTTTCCAGCAGTTTTTCGTCGGCGTTGTTCAAGTCCTGGTGCATGTATGTCCTCCGGTTCAGCTGTTCGTGGTCATCCTTCCAGTCCGAGCCGTGATGCGGTCAGAAAACGCTGTCCCTTGCGCCGGATGATTTCCAGAATGATCTCTCCCTGGTCCAGTCCGGCTTCTTCCAGGTCCGCTCCGAGTTCGGCCAGGTGTTTTTCTTCGGCCAGATAGGCGTGCACGACCTCCATGATGTCGCGCAGGGTGCTGATGCGCCGCAGCCATCCCAGGCCCTCGTTGTATACGATTCTCGAGGAGATGAACGCCCCGAGCAGGGCGAACTGGTGTCGGACCGGGATGTGGCCCACGATTCGGTCGCGGTATTTTTCCACCAGCACAGCGGGGCAGTAGGCCTCGATCAGCCCGCACAGGTCAGGGTCCTCGCGCAGGGCCGAGACCTGCTCCGTAAGCACCTGCCCGATGGTGTCCCCGAGGTCGTTGATTTCCCGGGAGGCGTCGAAGGAGATGGAGGTCATGGGCCGTTTCGCCCCTGCATACCGGTACTCCCGGGTCAGCAGTCTGGCCTCGTCTCGGGCCCTTTTTTCCAGAATTTCAAGCACCTGGGCCACATATTCGTTTTTGATGGCCAGAAATTCGTCCACGGACAGGATCAGTCCGGCCAGGATCTCGTACGAGGAGCAGATCACCCCGGTCTTGTTGGCCGAAGAGCCGTGCAGGAAGAGCACGCCGCTGGATTCCAGGTTGTCCCTGGCTTCCCTGGAAATAAAGATGTTCGCCCCTTCCACGATGGCCCCGGCCGAGGGGGTTCCGTCCTCCTTAAGAAACTGTTTCCAGTTGCCGGCGTTGATGGTGTCCGGACGTCCTCCGGCCGGGATGAACACGTCGGCCAGGGCCGTGTTGTGCAGGGTGTTGCGGACCTTGGCCCCTTCGGGGGTGTCCGCGGAAACCACGAACCCGTCGGCGTGGGAGATGCGTCCGGGATCGAATTCGTGGATCCGTTTTCCGGCCGCGATCAGCCTGCGCAGTTCGTCGTGGTCCAGTCCGTCCGGATCATGGGCCGCGCCGTGTCCGTCGGTGACGGCCACAATGCGCACCGTGTCCGGGAACTTGTCCATGAGGATTTTCAGGCCGTTTCCGGCCACGTCTCCGGCTGGTCCGCCGGTCATCTTCACCGTGAACCGGTCCTTGTGCGGATCGATGTTCATGGTCTTCAGGACCTCCTCCATGAACACGATCACCCCCAGGCTGGTCACCCCGTATTCCTTGTGATTGATGCCCGCTCCCGGCTTGGAGCTCATGAAGGCCTGGGCCCAGCGGTATCCTCTTTGGGCCGCCCGTTCCACGATCCAGTCGATATGCCTGGGGAGGATGTTTTCGTCCGGTCCGAGGTAGATGAGTTCGTGTCGACCCAGGTAATCGATCACCTCGGGCAGGGAGGTGGCGTCTTTGCTGGAGATGATCAGGTCCAGCAGAGTGTTGGTCATGCTTTTCACGGCCAGGTCCACGGACCCGCCGGGCTTGAGCAGGAGCACCGCCTTGGACCCTCCTTCGGGAATGTCCTTGTTCTTGTACTGCTGGGAGGCGGCCAGGGCCGTCACTTCGTCAAAGAGCCGGTCGTTCTCCAGTTCGTAGTGTTCCTTGTTTTTGGTTCGGACCACCCGGACACCGCCTCTAGCCACATCCCGGTAGCGGACATGGAATCCGTGGAAACTCGGTCCGTGAAAGAAGAAGATGCCGTAGGGCTGATCGCCCTCGATCTGCTCTTTCAGGATGTCGGGGTCGACCCGGAAGCCCAGACCGAACCGGCTTTTGACAAAGTAGTTGGTCTTGAGCACTCCCTGAAAGAAACGGAAGATCTCCTGGAAAATGGTTCGGTGCAGCTCCAGGGGAACCTGGTCCAGGGCGGATGTAACCGAAGCTTCCGCTGTGGCCACGAGGTCCTCCCGGTCCGACGCGTGCGGAGTGAACCTGGCCTCGAAATAGCGGACCAGGTCCATGGCCATGTCCGGATGGGCCATGACCGTTTTCACGATCCGGCCCAGGGTGAATGCGTACCGGTTGGTTCTGCGCAGAAACTGGTGTACGAATTCGCAGGCGGACTGCAGCAGGGCGACCTGGGCCAGGGTGGCGTTTTGTTTGTCCGCGAACCACTCCAGGTCGCCTGGCTCCAGCCATTTGACCCACTCCAGTTCCCGTTTCAGGTCCAGCCAGCAGCTGGAACCGGTGTCGTTGAATTCGCCGGGACAGCGGGCGTACAGACTGACAATGCCCACGGTGCGGAACTCGTCGAGTTTGAACAGATCGCCGTAGCCCCGGTAGATGAACACCCCGGCCCGGGCCAGAATCTTGATCACCTCAAGGAGCATGCCCGTGTCCGGGGGGTTGGTCATGGCCACGGAGATTCTGTCCTGCCCGGGCCGGACTTCCGGTTCAACGGAGACGTGGACCCGTTCGCTGTCCTGAATTTCCCGGATGATCCGGTAGTGACGGGCGGTACGGTGGGGATCGAATTTTTCGATATAATCAAGGGATGCGCAGGTCAGAAATCTGGAGACGTCGCTTTCCTGCCCCTTTTCGACCAGGGAGAGGTTTCTGAGTTCGGCCAGAGCTTCGGGCAGGTGGGGATCGTCGGGTCGGGTCAGTGTCTGGGGGGCCTGGTGAAAGGTGCACAACCGGACCCTGTTGTCAAAACTGGCGTAGATGCGGGCTGTCTGCAGGTTGGTGTTGCGAAGACTGGTCAGGGTTTCGATGAGGTCTTTTGTCTCTGTGCCCGGAGTGATGTAGGTCACCCGGGTGCCGCACGGGCTCTTGAGCATCAGGGTTCTGTTTTCAGTGGTCACCTCGCCGGACACGATGCCGTGCAGGTGGCGGAGCACCTCCTCTTTGGTGTGCGTTCTGAAATAATACTCGTGCATATTGGCAAAGAACCAGGGCACGATTCTGTCCGCCTCACTGGTCATGGTCTGTTTGAGTGCAGTCAGGGTCGTCTGCATTTCCGGTACGGGCAGAGTGTCGGACATGAACGCCTCCATGCGAGGGTATGTGGGTGCGATGCGGTGATTCTCTTATGCAGACATCAATGGAAGACGTCAAATGACCCCGGGGGCGGGGGGACCCGGGCTTCTCTTTTGGGAATGCCGGTCGTACCTCCGGTGTACTCAGGAGTTCAGGCAGGCGGGTTTCCGGGTACCGCAGGTGCTCGGGGGTGTCCGGGCCGTATGCAGCGAGCCACGGTTTGCGGGAAAAAATAGTGTTTGTGTCCATGCAACCCCTCCTGCGAAGCTGAAGCCGGGCTCGTGCGATTCCCGCTCAGGGCGGGGATTCTTTCTTCTCGTATCTCCCTACAAGAACAAGCAGCACCAGCCCTGTCACGAAAAAGGTGATGATGAACAGTACCGCGGGCCTGGAGGAGCCGGTCAGCTGGTTGATGACGGCAAAGAGCAGCGGCCCCCAGATGACCGAGAGCTTGGCGAACACGCTGTAGAATCCGTAGTACTCGGCTGCGTTTTTCCGGGGAATGAGCGTGGCGTAGAGCGACCTGCTCAGGGACTGGGTTCCGCCGAGAACCACCCCGACCAGAATGCCGAGAAGCAGGTACTCTCCGGTGGTGGTGATGAAATAGGCGTACAGGGCCACCCCGGACCAGATCACCAGGCTTAGGATCAGGGCCCGTCGGGCGGTGATGCGCTGGCCCAGCCTGCCGAAGACCAGGGCCCCGGGCACGGCCACGAACTGGATGGCCAGCAGGGTCAGGATCAAAAACGGGGTTTTGAGGCCGAGTTCCTCCTTGCCGTAGATGGTGGCCATGCTGATTACGGTCTGCACCCCGTCGTTGTAGATCATGAACGCGATCAGAAAGAGAAACGTGCTTCTGTGCTCGGGAGCCTTTTTCAGGGTCTTTCGCACTCTGGAGAGGCCGATACGGATCAGGGCTGCCGGTCCCGGCCTGCTCCCCGGCCCGGTTTGCGGACGGGCTGTTTCCGGAAGCAGTCTGAAGGTGATCAGAGCGAATCCGAACCACCACACCCCGGCCGAAGCCATGGCCGTACGTACGGCCCCGGCCTCGCTCAGGCCGAACCAGTCGTGCCGGCCTATGAAGGCCAGGCACAGGGCCAGGTGCACTCCGCCGCCGAAATACCCGTAGGCGAACCCCCTGCCCGAGATCCGGTCCTCCTGGCCGGGCCGGGCGATGTGCGGCAGAAACGCGTCGTAAAAAATGTTCGCCCCGGCAAAACTGAAATGGGCGATGACAAAGAGCAGAACCAGAGGCCAAACCAGGCCCGGGGGGCAGAGTCCGAGGCCGACCACCGCGCAGCTGCCCAGCAGGCTGAACAGGATCAGAAACCGTTTCCGGGACCCGGAGAAATCCGCCACCGCCCCCAGCACCGGGCCGCACAGAAAGATCAGAGCGGCCGAAAGACTGACCATGTATCCCCACAGGGAGGTGGCGCTCAGGGTCGTTCCGAGCACGGGCAGCCCGGATTTCGGAACCACGGCCGCGGCGAAATAGGCCGGGAGCAGGGCCGTGCCCACGCTCAGGATATAGGCCGAGTTGGCCCAGTCGTACATGGCCCATCCGAAGATCCGCCGTTTCTGGTCCTTGTGCATGCCGTTTCTCCGGGAAGAGTGTACTAAAGTAGCGCGCAGGGTTATGTTTAAGATACTTGCCGGCTCGAATCCTGTTCGCGCAGAAACGTCCGGGTCATGACCGGCAGGGCCAGGACATAGATGCCCGCAATAAGCAGAAATGTGGACTGCAGTCCCAGGGTGTCGGCGGCAAGGCCCACCAGAGGGCCGGTGAGCACGAAGGCGGCGCGGAAGGTCAGGGAGTGCAGGGACAGGATGGAGGCCCGGTTGTCCCGGGTACTCCCTGCCTGGAGCATGTTGCGCAGCATGGGGCCCTGCATGCCGCGCATGAGGGTGAGCAGGTAGTAGAACAGAAATCCGCCCACGGCCGTGCTCAGACCGAGGCCGAAATAGGCGGCCAGGACCAGTCCCCCGAGCAGGATGCACATGGGCTGGAGGCCGATTCTCCCGAACAGCTTCGGACCGATCAGCGATCCGGCCACCACGGCCAGGTTGGCCCCGGCCCAGACCGGTCCGAACCAGACCAGGGGCACCTCGCACTGCTGCATGTAGGGCTGCACCAGCCAGACCATGTAGAAGGAGGCCAGGCCGAGCAGGGTGCCGTAGAGCATGGTGGTGCGAATGTGCGGCTTCTCAAGCATGGCTTCCCGGCAGACGGCCGCAGCCCGGCTCAGATGCGACGTGATGACCGGGGCATTTTCCACCGGAGGCTCCTTCAGGGAGATGCACAGCACAAGAGCCACGATCCACACCCCGATCTGGACCTGAAACGGGAGCAGCGGGGAAAAGGCGTACATGGCCCCGGCAGACAGGGCAGCCGCAGCCTCGCCCAGCTGGGCCGCCCCGGTCATGCGCCCGTCGCTGACCATATACAGTTCCCGGCTGTTCGTGGCCTGCAGGGTCTCATACAGCAGGGCCGTGTCCGAGCCGCTGATAAAGGCCAGGGAGGCTCCAAGGATAAGTTCGGCCAGGAGCACTCCGGCAAAGGAACCGGCCACCAGATAGAAACTCCATCCAATGATGCCAAGAATGCAGGCCAGGATCAGCGAGGTCCTGTACCCCCATCGGTCGCTCAGGTATCCGGACGGATACTCCATAAGCACGCTGGCCACGGAAAAGAACACCTGCAGCACCAGAATTTCGGTCAGGCTGAGGCCGATATGGTCCTTCCAGAACAGGGTGATGATGGCCATGGGAAAGAGGCTCATCTTCAGGGCTGCGAAGATGTTCAGCTTGAGGACGTTGGAGGTCAGGAGATGGTGGGTTTCATTCATGGAAGGAGATTTATTGTAAACCGGGTGGGTTTTCAATGATCTGTTTTCCCGGATTTCGTTGGAACTGACAACGGCGGGGGGACGGCTGCAGCCGT